>NZ_JXDF01000013.1 GCF_001308195.1 Apilactobacillus kunkeei
ACACCTCCGAATTATGTTATTTTATCAAATAAAAATAATCATTTTATCGAAAGTGCTTTTATTTATCTGTTCAATATTATAACTTCAGTTCCGTTTGATAGCTTCTTTTTGTTTACTTAACTGTAGCACCAAGGCTGCCCTTGAAGTGACTTAGAGCAAAGTCATGACCAGCTTGGGTTAATCCAGCAACACCTTTTTCATGAACGACAACGTCGTAATTTAAGTTGTATGCGGAAATAGCAGTGTGTAATACACAGATATCTGTGCAGACACCCACTAGGTGTAATGTATCTACTTTTCTTTCACGGAGACGAAGATCTAAATCAGTTCCGGCAAAGGCACTGTATCTAGACTTGTCGTACATGTAGACCTTTTCTTCATCCTTGTGTTCGTTGTACCAGTCGTTTAGTTTTCCGTAGAAATCACGACCCCAGGTATCCTTTAAGTTATGTGGTGGGAATAACTTAGTCTCTGGGTGATAGGGGTTATTTTCTTGATGCAAGTCGGTTGGTAGGATGACCCACTTGCCAGCTTGACGAAATTCTTCGGCTAAATCAACGATGTAATCAACTAGCACTTGGCCAGGTTTTCCAACGGTTAGCTTTCCTTTTTCATCAACGAAATCGTTTGTGTAATCAATAATCAGTAGGGCTTCATTACTCATAATGGATAACTCCTTAATTAAATTACTACTATTATATATGAGTATAAAAAAATAACCAGTTTTATTTATCGAAAACATAAGAAAAAAGTAGGACAAAATGTCCTACTTAAAATTTTAATAAGTCTAAATCCATCACGTTTAAAATGTTTGCGATAATCACAATCCAATTAATGACTACTAATTCAAGATTAATATCAGGAGTAAGCATGCATGCTGCAAAAAAGACTAGGACTAAAATGCCTAAAAAGACTTCCTTTGCGAAGATGCTTCTCAAAAAGAAATTAAAGATGATTTGAATTAAATAGCATAGAGCGAGGACAAAGAATAGTGAGCCGATCATAACGGCATTTTCAATGTCGATACCATCCGAAAATGCGTATACCATTCCGGTCGCCGTATATAGGGCCACTAGGAAGAATTCACAAATTGAGATGATAATCGCGGCAATCTTACTGTTCATTTCATAACTCCATTTTTTAAACTAACAGTATAAAATAATACTATTTACAACAAAATACGTCAAGTTGTTGCTTTTTATAGTATAAAAATTTTGTTATAGTATAATGTGATTATTCAAAAGATAAATCGAGGAAATATTTACCTAGGTCTAAGATATGACTGGTAGAAATCCAAACGTCGTTAAACGCCATGGAGCTTGTATCAGTCATTTCACTGAAGTAATCCAAAAGGTGACTGTTTTCTTCTAAAAATGATCGATTCATGCGGTTGGCACGAATGCGATTTTTCGGGAAGAAGAGGTCAGGATTACCGACAGCAACGTCGTCTTGAATTAGCATTTGGATGGCGTTGTTGTACTTATTATTATTAATGATGACCTTGTCAGGATTGTTCTTAACAAACGTCAAAACGTTTCTTAATGCATCAGAATTACTTCCCATAGTATTACTCCTTTGTGTGTATTTAATAAAAGGGTAATGCAATCCCTTTTAAAATCAACGAGTAGAGTATATAATAATCTTTTGAATTTTAAAACGGCAAATACTAAAAAAATCGTTCGGAGTGAATGTAAATATGATAAAACTTGCTAAGAAGTATTTAGTATGGTGGGCAGTTGTTGCAGCTGTCCTATTTATGGTTGTGCAAGTCTCATGTGACTTGTATTTACCAACCGTTACTTCTAACTTAATCGACAAAGGGGTCGCCCAAAATGATATTAACTATATCTGGACCCAAGGTCTTAAGATGTTAGGAGTTGCGTTTATCGGGGTCCTAGCAGCAGGGGGTAACATCTTCTTTGCTGCCACCCAATCCCAAAAGATGGGGAAGAAAATCAGATCAGCTTTATACCGTAAGATTATTTATTTAGCTGACCAAGACTTGGATAAGTTTGGGGATGCATCATTGATTACTAGAAATACTAATGATGTTGTGCAAATCCAAAACGTAATGATTCAAGTATTAAGAATGATGGTAATGGCACCCATTATGCTAGTAGGTGCAATGGTATTGGCCTTTGTTAAGAGTCCACATCTTACCGTTGTCTTCCTATGTGCATTAGGTGTCTTATTAGTCTCTGTATTTGTCATCATGTCATTTGCCGGACCTCTATTTAAGAAGTTACAAGGCCAAACTGATAGATTGAACCTAGTCTTTAGAGAAGGTCTAACCGGTGTTCGTGTTATCCGTGCATTTAACCGTGATCAATATGAACAAGACCGTTTTGACAAGTACAACAACAAGTACGCTAAGACAGGAATCAGAGTCTTCATGCTTACCTCATTAATGTTCCCACTTATGACTTTCATCCTAAGTGGAACCAACGTTGGAATCGTATGGTTTGGTGCCAAGATGATTGCTACTAACTCACTTGCAGTTGGTAACTTGGTATCATTTATGACTTATGCTACTCAAATCTTGATTAGTTTCATGATGCTTTCAATGCTTTTCGTATTTATTCCTAGAGCTCAAGCATCAGCAAGTCGTATCAATGAAGTATTAGACGTTAACGATTCAATCGTCGACGCTGATGAAACTGTTGCACCAAAATCTGATTCAGCTAGTCTTTCATTTGACCACGTTGATTTCAAATACGGTGACAGCAAGAAGTTAGCGCTTCAAGATATTAACTTCTCAGCTAAGGCTGGCCAAACCGTTGCCATTATTGGTGAAACTGGTTCTGGTAAGTCTAGTTTGGTTAACTTGATTCCGCGTCTATACGACGTTTCAAGTGGTGAAATCAAGATTGATGACACTCCAATCAAGGACATGTCACAAAAAGAACTTCACAAGTTAATCTCAATTACTCAACAAAAAGCAGTCCTATTCACAGGTACTGTTAAAGAAAACATGATGTACGGTAATGAAGATGCTACAGATGATGAAATCTGGCATGCACTAGAAGTTGCTAAGGCAGCCGACTTCGTTAAAGAAGAAGGCGGATTAGACACCCGTGTTGAACAAAACGGGGACAACTTTTCTGGTGGACAAAAACAACGTTTAGCAATCGCTAGAACAATTCTAAAGGATGCTGACGTTTATGTATTCGATGACTCATTCTCAGCATTGGACTTCAAGACCGATGCCGAGTTAAGACAAGCATTGAACAAGGATGAAAAGATTCAAAGCGCTGTAACAGTGATTGTTGCCCAAAGAATCTCAACAGTTGCTGATGCAGACGTCATCTTGGTATTGAACAATGGTAAGGTTGTTGGATCAGGTACTCACGCAGAACTATCCAAGGATAACCCATATTACCGTGCTATCTTAGACTCACAAATTAAGAAGGGAGATGACGACCGTGCATAATCATGGAAAAGGAAAAGGCGCAAAAGCAGAAAACTTCTGGTCAGCAACATGGCGCTTAGTGAAGTATGTTAAACCATGGATGCTAGGAATCATCTTCACATTAATCATGGCAATCGCTGCCGTGGTGCTACAAATTGTGACTCCTAAAATTTTAGGGGAAGCCACTACTGAAATTTACAAGGGTGTTATGAAGGCTTTTGTAATGAAGAAACAAGGTTTACACGTTTCTTCAATTCCAATCGATTTTACAGCGGTTGGTCATATCCTAATTACAGTTGCTTCATTATATATCTTGGCTGCGCTATTCAACGTCGGTCAACAATTCATTATGACTTACATTTCTCAAAAGGTTGTTTACCAATTGAGAAAGGACCTGAAAGCTAAACTAGAACGTTTACCAATCTCATACTATGACACTCATTCCAATGGGGATATCATGTCTAGAATGATCAACGATATGGATAACATTTCTACAATGCTTCAAACCAACTTAACACAATTCATCACCAGTGTGCTTCTATTCTTTGGTGTGCTATACATGATGTTAACCATTAGTTTCTCACTAACATTGGTTGCCATCTGTACACTTCCATTGATTGGAATCATCGTGGGGGTAGTTGCTCCTAAGTCACAACGTTTCTTCAGTAAGCAACAAAGTCACTTGGGTGATGTTAACAGTCAAGTTGAAGAAAACTTTGCTGGTCACACCATCATCAAGACTTTTAACCGTGAAGAAGAAGCTATCAAGCAATTCGAAGAACAAAACGATAAGTACTACAGCTACGCATGGAAGGCTCAATTCGTATCTAGTTTTATGTTCCCATTAATGAACTTCGTTAAGAACTTAAACTACGTTTTCGTAGCCATCTTTGGTGGAATTAAGGTTGCAGCAGGTGCCGTTACATTAGGTAATGTTCAAGCATTCCTACAATACGTCAACATGTTTAACCAACCAATCACCAACCTAGCTAACTTAACAAATACCATTCAATCAACTATTGCATCTGCTGAACGTATCTTTAAGGTCCTAGACGAACCTGAAATGCAAGACTCAGATGTGAAGTTGGCTCATGAAGAAACTAACGACAAGATTAAGTTCGAAGACGTTAACTTCAGATATGTTGAAGACACTCCTTTAATTAAGGACTTCAACCTAGATGTTCCAAAGGGAACCACTGTCGCCATCGTTGGACCAACCGGTGCTGGTAAGACTACCATCATTAACTTGCTAGAACGTTTCTACGATATTGATTCTGGATCAATCAAGTTAGATGGTATCGATACTCGTGAATACTCACGTAGTGAACTTAGATCACACATCTCAATGGTGCTACAAGATAGCTGGTTATTCACTGGTACCATCTTTGATAACATTAAATACGGTAATGCTAACGCAACCGATGAAGAAGTATATCAAGCAGCTAAGGAAGCTCAAGCAGACGAATTCATTGAAAAGTTGCCTGACGGATACGATACTGTATTAAACGAAGCAGCATCAAACGTTTCTCAAGGTCAACGTCAATTGATTACCATTGCCCGTGCATTCCTAGCTAACCCAGAAATCCTAATCTTGGATGAAGCAACTAGTTCAGTTGATACTAGAACTGAATCACTAATCCAAGACGCAATGGACCGTTTGATTCAAGGTCGTACCAGTTTCGTTGTTGCCCACAGATTATCAACTGTGCAAAACGCAGAAAAGATTATTGTGATGAACCATGGACAAATTAGAGAAACAGGTAACCACAAGTCATTAATGGAACAAAACGGTTTCTATGCTGACTTATACAACTCACAATTTATTGGTAACAATCTATAATTAGGTGATGAAGACGATGAAATATAATAAGACGGAATTGGCGATTCAAAAGTTAGTTGACGATGGTGTTGTTCCCGGCGTTAACTACGCATTTATTGATGAAGATGGCACTCAACGCCATCTGATTGGAAACAAGCAATTAGTGCCTAAAGAGGTGCCCTTAACCGATGGTCATTTGATTTATGACATGGCTTCTTTGACTAAGGTCGTCGGAACCACAATGGTGATTTTAAAACTAGTCGAAGACGGTAAACTATCACTAGAAGATTCAATCTGTGATTACTTACCAAAATGGCAATATCCAGAAGTGACCGTGCGTAATCTAATTACCCACACTTCAGGAATTGAGGGCTACATTCCACATCGTGATCAACTAGACCATGATGAGCTAATTAAAGCGTTGTTGGGATTGAAAGCGGGTGCTGGTTTAAATCACGAAATGCACTACGCTGACGTGAACTTTATCTTCTTAGGATTAATTGCTAAGAAGGTAACCGGTAAGGCCATTCAACCTTTAATTGAGGAATTGGTCTTAAAACCATTACACATGGTTAACAGTTCATTTCATCCTGATGCGAAGAAGTGTGTGCCAACCACATACGATGAAGAACACGGTTTGTTACAAGGCCATGTTCATGATCCAAAAGCACAAGTGCTAGGTGAGGACTGTGGTTCAGCCGGGTTATTCAGTAATATGGATGACTTATTGTTGTTCGTCGAATCAGTATTGAATCCAGACGATAATCCGGTACTAAGTTCTGACACAGTCCGTGGTTTTTACACCGACCAGACTAAGCATGACTTAGGAAGAAGCTATGGTTTTGAAAGGATTGATTACGAGGGGATGCCATTTATCTGGCAATCTGGTTTTACCGGAACCTTTATCGTCATCATTCCTGAAAAGAAACACGCTATGGTATTTCTATCCAACCGCATTCATCCGGTATCACCAAACGAATATTATATTGAACGTCGTAAACCTTTGATTGAAACCTATTTAAACGAAAACAAATAAAAAAAGACGGATACTTAATGTATCTGACCTGAACCCCTAAAATTGGAGGATGGTTATGCAATTTTCTGGGAGGAATTGTTCCGGTATTCAACCGGTGACATTCCTCCCAGTTTTT
>NZ_JXDF01000014.1 GCF_001308195.1 Apilactobacillus kunkeei
AATAATCTTTAATGGCAGCTAATTTTAATTCTTTAGAAAACATAAAAGAACCCCTTAAGTTAGATTTCTCCAACTCAAGGGGTTCAGTTCAATCCGTCTTTTTGTTTATTAATATGATTCTGAAACGTCAATCTTTTCTTGAGCAGAGAAGTCATCGTTAGGGTAACGACGTTTCAACGCCTTGATTAAGATGTGTTTTGCGATGATGTTGTTTCTAGCTAGGATAGGACCGTGGAAGTAAGTGCAGTATACGTTTTTGAAGATTGCACCTTCAGCTTGATCGGTACCGTTATTACCGTAACCTTGTTCAACGTCACCCAATGGACGTTCGCCATTTCCAGTGTAAGTAACACCTTGATGGTTTTCGAAACCGTGGTAAACTTCACCGGTTTCCTTGTTCTTAATCTTGATGTCACCGATGAAACGGTTGTCATGTTGTTGTTCGGTGTAGTGATCTAATACGCCGATACCAGGAATCTTGTTTCCTTCAGCATCGATGTAGTACTTACCTAGAAGTTGGTAACCACCACAGATAGCTAACAAGCAACCATCTGAATCTATGAACTTTTTGATTTCGTCTTTTTTGGTTTGGAAGTCTTTTGAAACAATGCTTTGTTCAAAATCTTGGCCACCACCGAATACGGCGATGTCATAGTCATCAGACTTGAAGTCTTCGTCTAAACTAACGACTTGTGATTCAACGTTGATGCCCATTTTCTTTCCATAGTATTTAAGAACTAAGATATTTCCTAAATCACCGTAGGTATTCATCAAATCACCGTATAGATGGGCAATGTGTAATGTATATTCTTTGGTCATTATTCCATACCTCCCTTAATGTAACCTTTTTCTGCAAAGTCTTTTCTTAATTGAAGCATTGCAGTGTAGGTAGCTAGGATGTAAACCTTCTTAGTTGGTAGAGTAGGGATTTCTTCGACAACCTTTTCTAGGTTAGGTTGCACTTCATGGATGTTTTCATCCACACCAGCAACCTTAAATCTAAAGGTAATGTCTTTGTATCTTTCACCACCGGTGATGAACTTCTTGATTGGCATCTTAGTGAAACGTTCGAATTCACCATCCCAAATCCAACTAGTGTCAATTCCGTCAGCGTAGTTGGCGTTTAGTAGGCAGATTAGTGAGAAGTCATCTTTTTCCTTTGAGATGGTATCGATAACTTGGTTTAGACCAACAGGGTTCTTAACCAATACTAATGTAGTTTCCTTACCATCAATGTCGATTAATTCTTGGCGACCAAAGACACGTTCGTTGGCAGTGAATGCTTGAGCGATATCCTTTGAATCAACGTCTAAGAAACGACCAACTGAATAAGCAGCTAGGGCGTTGTAGATGTTGTATACTCCACCAATACCAATTGATAGGTCTTGGCCATCGACAGTGAAGTCAGATGAGTTAGGAGTTAGTGCACCTAGTTTAGTTAATTCATGAGTTAGTTCTGGACGTTTGAAACCACAGTGTTCACAGAAGTAGTTACCTAGGTTGGCGTAACTGATGTAGTGGTAGTGCAAGATGTTTTGACATACTGGACATAAGACGCCATCAGTATTTGGTTCAGCCTTGAAGTTATCTTCATCATCGTGATTTTTGAATCCGTAGTAAATCTTTGGATTTGGTAAATCAACGGAGTTAAAGATTGGTGCATCACCGTTAGCGATGATAGTAGCTTCTGGAGCTAGTTTGACACCATCAATAATCTTCTTGTAGGTAGTGTAGATTTCACCATATCTATCCATTTGATCACGGAAGATGTTAGTGAAGACAAAGGCGATTGGTTTAACATACTTAGTTAGTTTAATAACGTTTGCTTCATCGACTTCCAAGACAGCAAGTGGACGGTTGGTCTTAGGATTTTTAGCTTTTAGGAATGTAGTTACTAGACCTTGTTCCATGTTTGAACCAGATGGGTTAGTAACAACGTTTTGGTATTTTTGTTTTAGCACTTGAACAGTAAGTGCAGTGGTTAGGGTTTTTCCGTTAGTACCAGTAACCACAATAATGTCATAGTTTTGACCTAGATGTTTTAAAATCGCTGGATCAATTGCGGTGGTAATCTTTCCAGGAAGAGAACTTCCTCCGTTCATAAAGGTATGTAAAAACCAGTATGAAGACTTACCAGCAAAAGTCGCAAATTCGCTTCTTATAGACATTGCTTGTACTCCTTAATTAATTAATACACAAAATTTTATCATACTTTACTATTATAGACCGAATAATTGCATTATTTCAGTAAAATGATGTAAATTCTTTGGAACTGTCGAAATTAATTCGTAAATCAGCTATAATAATAAATGAAAAAATACAGAAAGCGAGTTTAATCATGGCACAACTATATTATCGCTACGGGGCAATGAACAGTGGAAAGTCCATTGAAATCATCAAAGTTGCTCATAATTATGAAGAACAAGGTAAATCAGTCGTAATCATGACAAGTGCATTGGACACAAGGGAAGAAAGAGGTACTGTTGCATCCCGAGTAGGATTAAGCAGAGGTGCACATGTGATTGAAGCGGATTCTGATTGCTTTGAAATGGTCAAAGAAATTGACCCAGATGCTAGTTGTATCTTAATTGACGAAGCCCAATTTTTAACTAAGGCTCACGTCTTACAATTAGCAAAAATTGTCGATGAACTATCGATTCCAGTAATCGCATTTGGTCTAAAGAATGACTTCCAAAACAAGTTATTTGAAGGATCTGAAGCGTTATTGTTATATGCTGACAAGATTGAAGAAATGAAGACAATTTGTTGGTTCTGTGGTCGCAAGGCTACAATGAACCTTCGTTTCCATGACAATCAACCAGTATATGAAGGTGAACAAATTCAAGTAGGTGGAAACGAATCATACTACCCAGTATGTCGTAAGCATTATTTCAACCCACCTTTGGACGAAATGGGAAAGTGAGGAATAATTAATGGATGAAATATTTGAAAAGCTGCAATCAGTAGTTGATCGATACGATGAACTAAACGAATTGATCAGTGACCCAGAAGTTATCGCAGATACAAAACGTTTCATGGAACTATCTAAAGAAGAAGGTAGTCTAAGAGAAGTTGTTGCTGCTTACAACAAGTACAAGGACGTTGTCTCACAACTAGAAGACGACAAGGCTATGCTTGCTGAAAAGCTAGACGATGACATGAATGAAATGGTTAAGAGTGAAATTAGTGAACTAGAACCACAAAAGGCTGAACTTGAAGAACAAATCAAGATTATGCTATTACCTAAGGACCCTAATGATGACAAGAACATCATCATGGAAATCCACGGTGCTGCTGGTGGGGATGAAGGTAGTCTATTTGCTGCTGACCTATACAACATGTACATCCGTTACGCTGAAAGCCAAGGCTGGAAGACGTCAATCATTGATGAAAGTGACACTGAAGTTGGTGGATTTAAGGAAATCGCCATCATGATTCAAGGTGATAACGTATATTCTAAGTTGAAGTTTGAAAACGGTGCTCACCGTGTTCAACGTGTTCCTTCAACTGAATCAGCTGGTCGTATTCACACTTCAACTGCTACTGTTGGTGTTATGCCAGAAGCAGAAGACGTGGACTTAGAAATCGATCCAAAAGACATCAAGACTGATGTTTACCGTGCATCTGGTGCCGGTGGACAACACGTTAACAAGACTTCTTCAGCGGTTAGAATGACCCACTTGCCTACAGGTATCGTTGTTGCTATGCAAGATGAACGTTCACAACAACAAAACCGTGCTAAGGCTATGCAAGTGTTGAAGTCACGTGTATACGATTATTACCAACAACAAGAAGAAGATAAGTATGACGCTGAAAGAAAATCAGCCGTGGGTACTGGTGATCGTTCAGAAAGAATTAGAACTTACAACTATCCTCAAAACCGTGTTACTGACCACCGTATTGGTTTGACAGTTAACAAGTTGGATAAGGTTATGAATGGTGACTTAGAAGATATAATTGATGCATTGATTCTATCTGACCAAACCGAAAAGTTGGAGCAACTAAAGAATGAATAATATGACTTATTTTGAAGCCCAGAAGAGGGCTTCTTTTCTTATCTCCGAAAAAAATCTAGATGAACAGACTGCCAAACTATTCTTAATGGAAATGTTTGGTTTCGATAATACCCACTTACTGTTGCATTATCGAGATGAAATGAAACAAGAAGACGTTAAAAGATACTTTGATTGGATTGATCAATATCTTAATGGCCAACCGGCTCAATATATCATCGGTGAGACTGAGTTTTATGGTAATCGTTTTAAAGTCGATGATAGAGTCCTAATTCCACGCCCCGAAACAGAGGAATTAGTAGAGTGGTTATTAACTGATTTTGCCGATCAAAAAGACCTTAAAGTGCTTGACATGGGAACCGGAAGTGGTGCAATTGCCATTTCAATTAGTAAGGAACATCCAGACTGGCAGGTAGATGCTGCTGACATCTCCGCAAAAGCCTTACAGGTAGCGGGTTTGAACAATGAAATGAACGAAACGAACGTTAGGTTCATCGAGAGTGACCTGTTTGGCGCAATAACCGAAGATTATGACGTTATTATTAGTAATCCTCCTTATATTTCCGAAGATGAAATTGAGTATATGGATGAAAGTGTCATAGAACACGAACCAAAAGAAGCATTATTTGCAAAAAATAATGGCTTATTTATGTATCAAAAAATCGCAGAATATATTAAAATAAAGAAGGACACTGTTCACGGCAGTTTATATCTAGAAATTGGGTTTAAACAAACGGATGCAGTAACCGAGATTTTTACCGAGTTAATTCCTGGATGCGAAGTCACTAGTCGTAAAGACTTCTTTGGTAATCCGAGAATGATTCGAGTTAAGTATTAGGGGGGATGTATTTATATATGGACACAAAGATATACACTGCAGATGATTTAGCTGCAGCCGCTAAAGATATCGTCGATGGAAAGTTAGTTTCTTTCCCAACTGAAACGGTATACGGTTTAGGGGCAGATGCAACTAATGAAGATGCGGTTAAGCAAGTTTACGCGGCTAAAGGACGTCCAAGTGACAATCCTTTAATCGTCCATGTTGACGGCCCAGAAATGGTTGAAAGATACGCACAACCATTGTCTGATGAGGCAAAGAAGCTAATTAATACATTTTGGCCTGGACCATTAACCATCATTTTTAATTTGAAAGACAATGTATTATCTAAAACCGTAACCGGTGGATTAGATACTGCAGCATTTAGAAATCCTAACAATGATGTAACGTTATCATTGATTAGGAAAGCAGGGGTGCCAATTGTGGGACCATCTGCTAACACATCTGGAAAACCCAGTCCTACCTTGGCCAAGCATGTTTACCATGATTTAAAAGGTAAGATTGCTGGAATTCTAGATGACGGTGAATGCCAATATGGTGTTGAATCCACTGTCTTAGATATGTCGACTGACCAACCTGCAATTTTAAGACCAGGTGCTATTTCAGCCGAACAAATCGAAGAAATTATCAATAAACCCGTGCTAGATGAACGAGTACATCTATCCGCTAGCCAAATTCCAAAGGCTCCTGGAATGAAGTACAAGCACTATGCACCATCAGCTCAAGTCTATATTGTCGATTCCACAAGCGACTTCAAGAAAGCAGCTAAGTGGGCATCACAACAAGATCATACTGTCGGAGTCATGGCAACTGATACTGTTTTAAACGATATTGATTGGCCTGATAATGTCGAAACATTTTCATTAGGAGATACCGTCTTATCAGCAAGTCATGCTTTATTTGCAGGACTAAGACATTTTGACAATGAAGAAGAAGTAAAATCAATCTTGACCCAAGGTTTTGCAAATCAAGGCATTGGTGAAGCATACATGAACAGATTGAACAAATCTGCTGGACAAAAACATTTTAATAAATAGTTACGTAAATTTTGAGGGGGCACTTCTATCATGAAATACGATTACCAAAATGAAGACAAAGAATTATGGGATGTAATTAAGAATGAACAAACTCGTCAAGAAAACACAATTGAGCTAATTGCGTCAGAAAACATTGCATCTAACGCTGTAATGGCTGCGCAAGGTTCTGTTTTAACTAACAAATACGCCGAAGGATATCCTGGTAAGAGATACTACGGTGGTTGTGAATTTGTAGATAAATCAGAAACATTAGCGATTGAACGTGCTAAGAAGTTATTTGGGGCTGAATATGTTAATGTTCAACCACACTCAGGTTCACAAGCTAACCAAGCTGTGTACTCAGCATTTTTGAAGCCTGGAGATAAGATTTTAGGGATGGACCTAAACGCCGGTGGTCACTTAACCCACGGTGCTAAGGTAAACTTCTCAGGTAAGATTTACCAATCATTCTCATACGGCTTAGATCCAAAGACTGAACGTCTTAACTACGATGATATCTTAGCAATTGCTAAAGAAGTTCAACCACAAATTATTGTTGCTGGGGCTTCTGCATACAGCCGTATCATCGACTGGAACAAGTTCAGAGAAATTGCCGACGAAGTTGGCGCATACTTAATGGTAGATATGGCCCACATCGCTGGACTAGTTGCTACCGGATTACATCCAAGTCCCATCGGAATTGCCGATGTCGTAACTACTACCACTCACAAGACTCTAAGAGGACCTCGTGGTGGAATGATTTTGTCTAACGAAAAATATGCTAAGAAGATCAATTCTGCAATGTTCCCAGGATCACAAGGTGGACCATTGGAACACGTGATTGCTGGTAAGGCTGCTTGTTTCTTTGAAGACTTGCAACCAGCATTTACAGAATACTCAAAACAAGTTATTAAAAATGCAGCTGCTATGGCTGATGAATTTAACAACAGCGATACTATCAAGGTGGTATCTGGTGGTACCGATAACCATTTGATGGTCTTAGACTTAACCAACACTGAATTAAATGGGAAAGAAGCACAAATCCTATTAGATTCACTTAAGATTACAACTAATAAGGAAGCAATTCCTGATGAGAAACTAAGTCCATTTGTTACAAGTGGATTAAGATTAGGAACTCCTGCGATTACTTCTAGAGGGTTCGATGAAAAAGATTCACGTAAAGTTGCAAAAATGATAACACGTGCAATTGAAAATCATGACGATGAAAATGTTCTAAACGAAGTAAGAGAAGAAGTATCCCAATTAACCCAATCACATCCAATTTTTGATTAAAGGAGATTAATCATGGGAAAATTTCAAGTAATGAATCATCCATTGATTCAACACAAGTTAACTATTATTAGAAATGAAAATTGTGGAACTAGAGAATTTCGTGAAGTTGTAAATGAAATTGCTTCATTGTTAGCTTTCGAAGTTTCTAGAGATATGCCACTAGAAGACGTTGATGTAAAAACTCCACAAGGTATCGCACATGCAAAGCAACTATCAGGTAAGAAGGTGGCTGTTGTGCCAATTCTTCGTGCTGGTATCGGGATGGTAGACGGTATTTTAGACCTAATCCCAGCCGCTAAGGTTGGACACATCGGTATGTATCGTGATGAAGAAACCCTAGAACCACACGAATACTTTGTGAAATTGCCAAGTGATATTGACAAACGTCAAATTTTTGTTGTTGATCCAATGCTTGCTACTGGTGGTTCTGCCATCATGGCAATCGATGCTTTAATTAAGCGTGGTGTCGACGAAAGTAATATTAAATTTGTGTGCTTGGTAGCTGCTCCCGAAGGTGTGGAAGCGCTTCAAAAAGCCCATGGTGACGTAGATATTTACACTGCTGCGTTAGATGATCATCTAGAAAACGGTTACATTGTACCTGGACTAGGTGATGCCGGAGATCGTCTATTCGGAACTAAATAAAATAAAAATCCGTCGTTTTTTTTGCGATGGATTTTTTATTTATGTATAACTTTATACTAAAAGTCTAAGATACATTTTTTACAATTTGTAAAGCACAAATTGTAATTTTGGTAAAAAAACTGTTAAATAGTTATTTTATTTTGAAATGAAGCCTGAATGGTGGTACTATCTTATTGTATTTTGAAAGAGAAATACATCATCTTAAGAGTTAAAACTATCGTTAATGTGAATTAATGTAACATTAATGTTTAGTATGCTTAGGTTGCGAAAAGGGGTGATAATCTGTGAATGATCCAATATCCACATTTAAGCTATTTGGGCTTACATTCAATATTGGAAACATGGTTTCCGTTACGGTTGCTGCAGTTTTCGTATTCTTATTTGTATTCATTTGTTCTAGAAAGCTACAAGTGATTCCATCAGGAAAACAAAACTTGCTTGAAATGATTGTTGATTTCACCAACGGAATTGTTAACACTTCTGTTGAAGGTGCTAAAGCCAAGGCTTACGGTCTATTTGCTTTTGTACTATTCGTATTCATCTTCATTTCTAACCAAATGGGACTACTTTTCCAAATTGATTACAATGGGGTTGCCTATGTTAAAAGTCCAACGTCAGATCCAATTGTCACTTTGACATTGGCCGCTATCACGTTGGCATGGGCTCATTTCGCAGGAGTTTCAAAGCTTGGATTCAAGGGTTACTTCTCAAGTACATACTTGAAGCCATTTAAGTTATGGTTGCCATTGAATGTCTTCGAAGAGTTAGCTAACTTCCTAACTCTTGGTTTGCGTCTATATGGTAATATTTTCGCAGGTGAACTACTTCTAGGATTGCTATCTAAATTAGCACTAGGTTACGGTGTATTGGGATACATCCCATCCGTACTTGTTGCAATGATTTGGGAAGCATTCTCAATCTTTATCGGAAGTGTTCAAGCATTCGTATTTGTAACCTTAACATTCGTATACATTTCTCAAAAGATTCAACCTGAGGAATAATTTTATTTATTATAAGGAGGATTTACCATGGGTGTATTAGCTGCTGGTATTGCTATGGCTGGTGCCGCTATTGGTGCGGGTATCGGTGATGGTATCGTTATTTCTAAATTTATTGAAGGAATGGCTAGACAACCAGAAATGACTGGTCAATTAAGAACTAACATGTTTATCGGTGTTGGTTTGGTCGAAGCTCTACCTATTATTTCTTTAGTTCTATCATTCGTATACATGGCTAAATAATAATATAAAGGTAAAGTAATTCTTCTATTCTCAATTAAGGAGGTGTCAATAGATGCTTTCACATTCATTATTGCCAACTGTCGCTGTGACTGATGGTGGTGGATTGTACTACGGTAACATGATTTTTACAGCTCTTGTTTTCATCATCTTGATGATTCTTATCATGAAATTTGCATGGAAGCCATTATCAGAAATGATGGAAAAACGTGCTAACAAGATTGCCGATGACATCAATTCTGCAGAAAAGTCACGTAAGGACGCTGAAGATTTAGCAAAGCAACGTGAAGACGCCTTAGCAAAATCTAGAGAAGATGCAACTGGCATTATTAACAACGCCAAGCAATCTGCTCAAGTACAAAGTGACCAAATTATCACAACTGCTAGAAACGATGCTCAAAGTATCAAGACTTCTGCTCAAAAAGATATTGAACAAGAACGTAAAGATGCTTTAGCAAACACCAAAAATGATGTGGCCAATTTATCTATTGAAATTGCTTCTAAGATCATTCAAAAAGAATTAAAAGCTGACGATCAAAAGGCATTGATTGATTCTTATATTGAAGGGTTGGGGAAGCAAGATGCTAGATAAAATCACATTCGCAAAACGCTATTCAAAAGCACTTTATGAAGTGCTTGAAGAACAAAATCAAGTTGAAGCCGGTTTGAGTGAATTATTATCTATCAAACAAGTTTTTGATGATAATTCATCATTAAGTCGAGTTTTAACTGATGTAAGCTTTCCAGAAGACAAAAAAGAAAGTTTAATCAAACCTTTGATTGACAATTCTGACGTCGAATTTGTTAAGAACCTTTTAAAAGTTTTATTAGGTGCTAACAAAATGGATGAATTTACTTTGATTGTGGAAGAATTTGAACGTTCTTACAATGAAAAGAATAAGATTGTTCATGCTGATGCACTATCTGTAGTTCCTCTATCCGACGAACAAAAGCAAAAACTTGCAGACGTCTTTAAGGCGCGTGTAGGTGCCAACGAAGTTATCCTAGATAACAAAGTTGATCAAAGTCTAATCGGTGGTGTAATTCTAAAATCATCGAACGTTATTTTTGATGGAAGTGTTAAGACAAAAATTAACAACATTAAAAAACTTCTATTGAGTTAATAACAATATCTATCAAAGAGGTGAAACTTTTATGAGCATTAATGCTGAAGAAATCAGTGCTCTAATCAAGCAACAATTATCCGGTTACAAGGATGACCTAGCTGTTGAAGAAACAGGGGTTGTTACCTACGTTGGTGACGGTGTTGCTCGTGCTCATGGTTTAGATAATGCGTTGTCTGGTGAGTTACTTGAATTCGAAAACGGAATCTATGGTATGGCTCAAAACCTTGAAAGTAACGATGTAGGTATTGTTGTTTTAGGTGACTGTACACATATTCGTGAAGGTGCAACTATTAAACGTACCGGTAAAATCATGGAAGTTCCTGTTGGAGAAGAAATGGTGGGTAGAACCATCAACTCATTAGGTCAACCAATTGATGGTAAGGGTGATATCAAGACTGAATCATCTCGTCCTATTGAAAAGAAAGCTCCAGGTATCATGGACAGACAAAGTGTTTCTGAACCATTACAAACTGGTATTAAATCAATCGATGCGTTAGTTCCAATTGGCCGTGGTCAACGTGAATTAATCATCGGTGATAGAAAAACAGGTAAGACTTCAATCGCTGTTGATACTATCTTGAACCAAAAGGATCAAGATATGATTTGTATCTACGTTGCGATTGGACAAAAGGACTCAACTGTCCGTTCACAAGTTGCTACTCTAGAAAAGTTTGGCGCAATGGATTACACAATCGTATTGTCAGCCGGTCCTTCTGAACCAGCTCCATTACTATACATTGCTCCTTACGCTGGTGCAGCTATTGGTGAATACTTTATGAACCAAGGTAAGCATGTTTTGATTGTCTACGATGATTTAACAAAACAAGCCAACGCTTACCGTGAACTATCACTTATTCTTCGTAGACCTCCTGGTCGTGAAGCATATCCTGGTGATATCTTCTATACCCACTCACGTTTACTAGAACGTGCTGCTAAGTTATCAGACAAGTTAGGTGGCGGTTCAATGACTGCTCTACCAATTGTTGAAACTCAAGCAGGGGACGTTTCAGCTTACATTCCAACCAACGTTATTTCAATTACTGATGGTCAAATCTTCTTGAACTCAGACATGTTCTATTCAGGAACTCGTCCAGCCATTGATGCTGGTACTTCAGTTTCTCGTGTTGGTGGGGACGCTCAAATTAAAGCAATGAAACAAGTAGCAGGTACTTTGAGACTTGACCTAGCTTCATATCATGAACTACAAGCCTTTGCTCAATTCGGTTCAGACTTGGATGATGCAACTCAAGCTAAGTTGAACCGTGGTGCTCGTACAGAAGAAGTTCTAAAACAACCTCTTCACGCTCCACTACCTGTCGAAAAACAAGTACTTATTCTATTTAGTTTGACACATGGTTACCTAGACAGCATTGCTGTTGACGATATCCATCGTTACCAAACTGAATTATTCAACTTCTTCGACGCTTCACACCGTGACTTATTAGATACAATTGTAAACACTGGTAAGTTACCAGAAGGTGATGCTTTAGCAAATGCAGTTGATGAATTTACTAAATCATTCACACCAAGTAAGCAAGAAGAAACACAAAATAACTAGCTTGAAGGATGGTGAGAACTAATGGCTGAATCTATTAATGATGTTAAACATCGTATTGCATCAACCAGAAATACACGTCAAATTACTACTGCTATGCAAATGGTTTCAACTGCAAAGTTAAATCGTATTCAAAAGCATACCAGTAATTATGAGGAATATGTTTCTCGTGTTAAGGCTGTTGTAATGCATTTAGCTCAGTCTCATTTGTTAGACAAAATTAATTCCTCAAGTAATGCGTCTGACCACAAATCTGGTAAGACAGCATACCTAGTTATTACATCTGATCGTGGAATGGTAGGAAGTTACAACAGTAATGTGATTAGAGAAACTAATAACTTTATTGAAGAACACACTCCAAATCCTGATGATTACATGATTTTAGCTGTAGGTGGAAATGGTGCTGACTTTTATAAGAACCGTAATGTAAACGTGGCTTATGAATATCGTGGCGTTTCTGACATTCCTACTTTCGCTGAAGTTAGAGAAATCGTTAAGACTGCAAACTCAATGTTTGAAGATGGTGTGTTTGACAAGTTATACGTTTGCTACACACACTTTGTTAACCGTATTTCTTCAACTTTTAGAGCTGAAAAAATGCTACCAATGGATAGCGAAGCATTTGAAGAAGAATCAAGCAAAGATATTAAGGCACATGATTTTAGTGCTGAATACGAAATTGAACCAGATGAATCAGCTGTGTTGAAGGTTGTATTACCCCAATACGCACAAAGCTTAGTATTTGGAGCAATCCTTGATGCTAAGACTTCAGAACATTCATCAAGTTCAACTGCTATGCAATCTGCTTCAGACAATGCATCAGATCTTATTTCTAGATTAGAACTACAATATAACCGTGCAAGACAAGCTGCTATTACTACCGAAATTACTGAAATTGTCGGTGGTCAAGAAGCTTTGAAGCACTAATATGACGGGAGGAATTAACGAAAATGAGTACTGGTAAGATTATTCAAGTTATTGGACCAGTCGTTGACGTTGAATTCCCAACGGACGTTGAATTACCTGACATCAACACCGCTCTTCGTGTACACAAAGACGATAACGAAACTTTAGTTACAGAAGTTACCCTTGAATTAGGTGACGGTGTTGTTAGAACTATCGCCATGGACGGAACTGACGGTTTACGCCGTGGAATGGAAGTTGAAAATACTAAAGCTCCTATTTCAGTTCCTGTTGGTGAAAACACTCTAGGTCGTGTATTTAACGTTCTTGGTGAACCAATTGATGGTGGTCCTGAATTTGGCGACGATACAGAACGTTGGCCAATTCACAGACAAGCTCCAAGTTACGATCAATTAAATCCATCTGCAGAAATTCTAGAAACCGGTATCAAAGTTATCGATTTACTAGCACCATACATTCGTGGTGGTAAGGTTGGATTGTTCGGTGGTGCCGGAGTTGGTAAAACTGTTTTAATTCAAGAATTAATTCATAATATTGCTCAAGGACATAACGGTATCTCAGTATTCACCGGTGTTGGTGAACGTACTCGTGAAGGTAACGATATGTACTTTGAAATGAAAGGTTCAGGTGTCTTGGACAAGACAGCCATGGTATATGGTCAAATGAACGAGCCACCTGGAGCACGTATGCGTGTTGCTTTAACTGGTTTGACTATTGCGGAATACTTCCGTGATGAAGTTGGTACCGATGTTCTATTATTCATCGATAACATCTTTAGATTTACTCAAGCTGGTACTGAAGTTTCCGCATTATTAGGTCGTATTCCATCAGCCGTAGGTTACCAACCTACATTGGCTACTGAAATGGGTCAATTGCAAGAACGTATCACTTCAACTAAGAATGGTGCGATTACTTCAATTCAAGCCGTTTACGTTCCTGCCGATGATTACACCGACCCTGCTCCTGCAACTACTTTTGCTCACTTGGATGCAACAACTAACTTGGAACGTTCATTAACTCAACAAGGTATCTATCCAGCCGTTGATCCATTGGCATCAACATCTGCTGCACTAGATCCATCAATTGTTGGTGAAGAACACTACAAAGTTGCAACTGAAGTGCAACAAGTATTGCAAAGATACCATGAACTTCAAGATATCATTTCTATCTTAGGTATGGATGAATTATCTGACGAAGAAAAGACTATTGTTGGTCGTGCACGTCGTATTCAATTCTTCCTATCACAAAGCTTTAGTGTTGCTGAAACATTTACTGGTTTACCAGGTAGATATGTTCCAGTTGCCAAGACTGTTGAAAGTTTCAAAGCTATCCTAGATGGTAAATATGATGATCTTCCTGAAGACGCATTTAGAAACTGTGGACCTATTGAAGACGTAGTTGAAAATGCTAAAAAAATGAAGCAAAACAACTAAGGAGGGTTCTAATTGGCTGATAACAACTCAGTATTAACCGTTAGTATCGTTACTCCTGATGGTAAGGTATATGAACGTGAAGATGCTCGCTTGGTTATTGTTAGAACCAAGAGTGGTCAATTAGGAATTATGCCTAATCATGTTCCCGTAATAGCTTCATTGGAAGTTGACGAAGTAAAAGTAAAATCCGGTTCAGATGTAGATGAAATTGCTGTTAACGGTGGTTTCGTTGAATTCTCAAACAATAACTTAACTGTTATTGCTGATAGTGCCGAAAAGCAAGGGGATATCGACGTTGATCGTGCCGCTGCTGCGAGAGACCGTGCTCAAAAGGCATTGGAAATCGCTAGACAAAAGCATGATAACCAAGAAATCCTAAGAAACCAAGTTGCTTTGAGAAGAGCTATTAACCGAATTCATGTTGCTAAACATTAAGAAAGAGGTCTGCATTTTTTATGCAGACTTTTTTTATACATAAATAAAAAACAAATTAATAAATACTTAGTAAAGATTAGAAAGACAAAAAGCTTTTTTTATGTTATAGTTGCTATAAAGAATGGAGATATTATGGAATCATCAAATATTAATTCTTTCTTAGATTTAGCTGTCCAATTATTTTTTATTGGATTAGCTTTTTGGAGTTTAAATGATATTCATCTAGAAAGATATGTCAAAATGCACATTAATCAGTACCGAATTTTAATAATTCTATTATCTATCTGTATTGGATATGTGTCGGGATCTTTCTTTATATGGATAATAAACATTACAATAAATCATTAAAATTGAAATTACTGGAGGGTTACCAGTGGATAAAATCGTGATTAAGGGAGGCCAACGCCTTACCGGTAACGTCCACATTGAAGGTGCAAAAAATGCTGTCCTACCAATAATGGCTGCTACTATTTTAGCCAGTGAAGGAAAAGCAGTTTTAAACAACGTACCACTATTATCAGACGTATATACAATGGAAGAAGTTTTACGCTTCTTGAACTTAAAAGTTGACTTTAATACTAATGAGAATCAAATGAGTTTTGATGCTACCAACCAAATCTCATACGAAGCTCCATTAGAATATGTTTCAAAGATGAGAGCATCAATCGTAGTAATGGGACCACTATTGGCCAGATTAGGTCATGCTAAGGTTGCATTGCCAGGTGGATGTGCAATTGGTTCTCGTCCAATTGATATTCACTTGAAAGGTTTTGAAGCACTAGGTGCCAAAATCCAACAACACGATGGATACGTTGAAGCTTTTGCTGAAGACGGTTTAAAGGGTGCCGAAATTTACATGGACTTTCCAAGTGTTGGTGCTACTCAAAACATTATGATGGCTGCCACATTAGCAGAAGGCCAAACCATCATCGAAAATGTTGCTCAAGAACCTGAAATCGTTGACTTAGCTAACATCTTAAATGCGATGGGTGCTAATGTTATGGGAGCAGGTACAAGCAAAATTAAGATTAAGGGTGTAAGTAAGTTACACGGTGTAGATTACAGTGTACTACAAGACCGTATTGAAGCAGGTACTTTTATGGTAGCTGCGGCTTTGACACGCGGTAACATTTTGATCGAAGATGCAGAAGCATCATACAATCAACCATTAATCGCTAAAATGCAAGAAATGGGTGTTACTGTTAAGGAAGAACCTAATGGAATTCGTGTTATTGGTCCGGACGAATTAAAACCGGTTGACGTAAAGACACTCCCATATCCAGGTTTTCCAACAGATATGCAACCTCAAATGACTGTTTTACAATTAGCTGCTCAAGGTAGTAGTTTATTGACTGAAACAGTGTTTGAAAATCGTTTTATGCACTTGGATGAATTAGCTAGAATGAACGCCAAGTTTAGAATTAACGGTAAGAGTGTGGTCTTAAACGGACCAACTAAATTTAGCGGAGCGGAAGTAGCTGCAACTGATTTGAGAGCTGCTGCAGCACTCGTTCTTGCTGGATTAGTTGCTGACGGTATTACAATCGTTAGAAACCTAAAATATTTAGATCGAGGATATTACGATTTTCATGTTAAGTTAGCTAAATTGGGTGCTGACATTAAGAGAGTTAACATGAAAGATGATGAAGAAATTTTCATTAGTAAAACTTCGCAAGAATAAAATGAATTATAGAGCGATATGATATAATATTTAATACATGAGTTAACTCAGGAGGAAGAGAGAAATGGTAAAAGATATCGGCATTGACTTAGGTACTGCTAATGTTTTGATTTACGTAACTGGGAAAGGAATCGTGCTAAACGAACCATCAGTAGTTGCGGTAGATATTAAAACAAACAAGTTGTTAGCAGTTGGTTCTGAAGCATACAGAATGGTTGGTAGAACACCAAGTAACATTCGTGCAATCAGACCACTAAAAGAAGGAGTTATTTCAGATTTTGATGTAACTGAAAAGATGCTTACATACTTTATCAATAAGTTAAGTGTTAAGGGCTTTATGTCAAAGCCTAAGACCATGATTTGTGCTCCAACAAACATTACTAACATCGAAAGAAAAGCAATTATTCAAGCTGCTGAAAAATCTGGTGGTGGTAAAGTTTATATCGAAGAAGAACCTAAAGTTGCTGCAATTGGTGCCGGAATGAATATTTTCCAACCAAAAGGAAACATGGTAATTGATATGGGTGGTGGAACATCTGACATTGCCGTGTTATCATTAGGTGATATCGTTGCAAGTAAGTCAATTCGTGTAGCTGGTGATGTAATGAACACAGATATTGTTTCTTACATAAAGGATAAACACGGATTGGTTATTGGAGAACATACTGCTGAAAAGATTAAGATTACCATCGGTACTGCAGACCCTAATGAAACTGATGTTAAGGAAATGGAAGTACGTGGTAGAGATGTTCTTGGTGGAATGCCAAGGTCTATTACTCTAAACAGTTTAGAAGTACAAAAGGCTGTTGAAGATACTGTTAACCAAATTATTGACGCTGCTAAGGATGTCTTAGAAGTAGTTCCTCCTGAATTAGCTTCTGATATTGTAGACAGAGGAATTATTTTAACAGGTGGTGGTGCCTTATTAAGAGGTATCGACCACGCAATTTCAAAAGAATTAACTGTGCCAGTGTTAATTTCTGAAAGTCCTCTAGATAATGTTGCTAAGGGTGCCGGTGCATTACTTGAACATATCAACAAACAAGAAAGCAAAAAATAAAGATTAATATAAGAAAGTGATAACTGATGAGAAAGTTACTGATAAAGATGGTGATGGGATACAAACGATTTATTTCACCACTATTACCGGCCTCTTGTCGTTATTATCCGACATGTTCTACTTATATGATCGATGCTGTCAGAAAGCACGGAGCATTATTAGGTTTTGTAATGGGGTGTGCACGGATTTTACGTTGTCATCCTTTTGTCAAAGGTGGTTATGATCCGGTTTCTGATCATTTTACTATTTTTAGAAATAAGAGGGCGTCGAAAGATTATCGACGTTCTATGAATTTAAAGTAGTCGATCAAATATTTGAATCGACTACTTTTATTTTTAGGAGGACAAAATGTCAAAGGGAAAGAAAAATATTGAAGTTACTTTAGATACACAAAACGTAAACGGTGAAGAACGTGAAGTTCTTTTCGTTGGTAAGCAAGAAGTTGGCTTTATCCGTCAAGTGGATGAAGAAAAATTCGAAGCTGTCTTTGATGAAGACAATGTATTTAAAGCCAAATCCTTAGACGAAGGAATTGAATTATTAATTAGCCAATACAACTTACACAAGGGCTAAAATGATTTAGAGGTGATTTGCAGTGTTTAATAGTGACAATGATAGCAATTCTTCTCGATTAGATTGGACAATCATAATTTGTGT
The DNA here is from genome assembly GCF_001308195.1 of Apilactobacillus kunkeei. Taxonomy (GTDB): domain Bacteria; phylum Bacillota; class Bacilli; order Lactobacillales; family Lactobacillaceae; genus Apilactobacillus; species Apilactobacillus kunkeei_C. Next base: position 17,916 of record NZ_JXDF01000014.1, read on the forward strand.
GGCCCTTTTAGCATTGATTGGTATTGGTGCAATTTATGTTGCCGTAAATCATGATTCTTATTCCGGAACAATCGTGAAGCAAATGATTACGCAGTTGGTATGGTATACAATCGGAACTGTATTAATCATAATCATCATGCAATTTGATTCTGAACAATTATGGAAAGTTGCACCAATTATTTACTGGGGAGCTTTAACGTTACTGGCATCGTTACTTGTTTTGTACAGTAGATATTATTTTATTCAAACAGGGGCCAAAAGTTGGTTCCAATTAGGTCCGTTGACTTTCCAACCGGCCGAAATTATGAAACCAGCGTTTGTGGTTATGCTGGCAAGAGTGATTGTTGAACATAACAGAAACTACGCTGTTCACACATTAAAAACAGATGCACTTTTATTGGGCAAGATGATCCTATGGACATTACCAATCTGTGTGTTATTAAAGATTGAAAATGATTTCGGTACAATGCTTGTTTTCTTCGCCATGCTTGGTGGATTAGTGATTGTATCTGGAATTACGTGGAGAATCATTGTTCCTGGAGTTGCTGCATTCGCAACAATTGGTGGGACTGCTTTAATTTTAGTTATAACTAGCGGTGGTAGAAAGATTTTGGAAGCATTAGGTTTTCAATCTTACCAATTTGATCGTGTTAATGATTGGTTGGACCCATCAAATCCTGAAAATCTAGCTGGATCGGGTTATCAACTATGGCAAAGTATCAAAGCCGTTGGTTCCGGTGGATTTAGTGGAACTGGTTTTAACGTATCTCACGTTTATGTTCCAGTTCGAGAATCCGATATGATTTTCTCAGTTATCGGTGAAAACTTTGGTTTCATCGGTGGTTTAGTTTTAATTGGAATCTACTTCGTTTTGATTTATCGAATGATTAAGGTTACTTTTGAAACTAAGAACGTTTACTACGCATACATTTCAACTGGAATTATCATGATGATTTTATTCCACGTATTTGAAAATATTGGTATGAGTATTGGACTATTACCATTGACTGGTATTCCATTGCCATTCGTAAGTCAGGGTGGTTCTGCCTTGATTGGTAACATGATAGGGATTGGATTAGTCATGTCAATGCAGTATCATAATTATGGGTACATGTTCAGTGCTAGCCGTGACTTCTCATAGCTAATGAATTGACAAGTACATTAAATAATTGTATACTTTATTAAAATTTGATTATAAGATGAGTAAGTAATTAATGAATATCACAGAGAACTCGGTTGGTGAAAAAGAGTTATTTGTAGTTACCGAATATGGTCTTAGTAAATAATCAGTTAGCGAAATTTGGGATAAACTAACATCGTCTGGCAAACGTTATATTGCTGAAGTATTAAAGATACTTATGAGGCTATTGTCGTGAGGCAATGGTGAATAAAAGGTGGTAACACGAGCTTTTCGTCCTTTACTGTTAAATCAGTAGGTGCGAAAGGCTTTTTTATTTGAAAGTGAGGAGAAACAGTTTGATTAGATTTAAGAATGTTAACAAGAAATACAAACTTGATAAAAGCATCCTAACAGCTGTTAAAGACGTTAACCTAGAAATTAACGACGGTGAAATCTTTGGTATTATCGGTTACTCTGGTGCCGGTAAATCAACACTTGTTAGAATGTTAGATGGTCTAGAAGCCCCAACTTCTGGTTCTATCGAAATTAATGGTAAGGATATTGCGAAATTAAGTAACAAGGAATTAAGATCACAACGTAAGAAGGTTGGTATGATTTTCCAACACTTTAACTTACTATGGTCTAGAACTATCCAACAAAACATTGAATTACCACTAGAAATTGCTGGTGTTGATAAAGAAAAACGTCATCAAAAGGCTGAAAAGCTTATCGAATTAGTTGGTTTAAAGGGTCGTGAAAACGACTATCCTTCAGAACTATCTGGTGGACAAAAACAACGTGTTGGAATTGCCAGAGCATTGGCTAATGACCCAGAAATTCTTATTTCTGATGAAGCAACTAGTGCGCTAGATCCACAAACAACCGATGAAATTTTGGACCTATTACTAGAAATAAACAAGAAGTTAAACCTAACTATTCTTTTGATTACTCACGAAATGCATGCCATTAGAAAGACAGCTTCAAAAGTTGCTGTTATGCAAGATGGTCAAGTTGTTGAAACTGGTAATGTTTACGACATTTTCCAAAACCCTCAACAAGACATCACTAAACGTTTCGTTAACGAAGATGACAATCCGAATGCTAAGGACTTGAGCATGACCGTAGACGAAATCATTAAGAACTATCCAAATGGTATGGTGATTAAGTTAACCTTCAAGGGTACTCAATCACAACAACCAGTTGTATCCCAAATGATTCGCGAATTTGATTCATTAGAATTAAACATCGTTGAAGGAAGTATTCATCAAACACAAGGTGGTTCAATCGGTTCATTAGTTCTACAACTACTAGGAACTCCTGAAGACCAAAATAAGGCTGTTGAATACTTGAAATCAGTAAACGTGGAAGCAGAGGTGATTAACCGTGGCTAATCAAGGAATTCAATCATACTTCCAATTCAATAACGTTAATTGGAGTGCAATGAGACAAGCAACATGGGAAACAGTTTGGATGACTGCTTTATCAATGATTATTGTTGCTGTATTAGGAATTATTTTAGGACTATTATTATTCGAAAGTCGTAACAAGTCTGGTTTTGGTTGGAAGATTATTAACTGGGTAGTATCATTCTTAGTTAACGTATTTAGATCAATTCCTTTTATTATCTTAATCGTATTACTATTACCATTCACAAAGGACCTTGTAGGTACCATTATTGGGCCTAAGGCCGCTATTCCATCACTAGTTATTTCAGCTGCTCCATTCTACGCAAGAATGGTTGAAGCTAACTTTAGAGAAGTTGATGATGGTGTAATTGAAGCCGTTAAATCAATGGGTGGTACTAACTGGGACGTTATCTTTAAAGTATTACTTCCAGAAAGTACACCAGCATTGATTGCCGGTGCAACTGTTACTGCCATTTCATTGATTTCATACACTGCAATGGCCGGTGCTATTGGTTCTGGTGGTCTAGGTTACCTAGCATACTTGGATGGTTTCCAATCAAATAACAACACTGTTACTTTAGTGGCAACCGTTATTATTTTAATTATTGTTCTAATTGTTCAAACAGTTGGAGACTTACTAGTTAAGAAAATCGACAAACGTACACTATAAGGGGGATATTAAAATGAAAAAGCTTTTATCCTTTGGTGGAATCGTTGTTTTATTCATCGTTTTACTATTACTAGGTCCTGGTAACTACAAGGCAAAGAACACAATTCGTATTGGGGCATCTAACATTCCTCATGCACAAATTCTTCGTCATATCGAACCAGAACTTAAGAAAAAGGGCATTAAGTTAGATATCGTTACTTTCCAAGACTACGTGCTACCTAACCGTGCACTAGCAGGAAAGCAACTAGATGCTAACTATTTCCAAACTCCAGCGTTCTTAGATCAATGGAATAAGGAATATGATGGCCATTTAGTAAACGTAGGGGCCGTTCACTTGGAACCAATTGGTATTTACTCCAAGAAGTACAAAAAGCTCTCAGACCTTAAAAATGGTGCTCACATCTTAGTAAGTAGTAATGCACCTGATTACGGTCGTATTCTTCAATTATTCCAACAAAACGGTTTAATTAAGATTAAGAAGGGTGTCAATATTACTCAAGCTAACTTCAGTGATATTGCTTATAATCCAAAACACTTGGTATTCCAAACTGGATACGAACCAAAGATTATGCCATTGATTTACAACAATGGTGAAGGTGATGCTGTGGCAATTAACTCTAATTACGCAGTTCAAGGTGGTTTACAACCAGATAAGCAAGCAATTGCCTTGCAAAAACCTGAAAAGAACTCACCATACTTCAACATTGTTGCTGTTAGAAATGGTGATCAAAACAGAAAAGACATCAAGGAATTGGTTAAGGTTTTACAATCTAAATCAACTCAAGAATGGATTAAAAAACATTACAAAGGTTCTGTGCTACCAGCTAAGAACTACTAATAAAAAAGCGTCTAAGACGCTTTTTTTTATTGACTTTTTTTATGTTAGACTTTATAGTTAGTTACATAAGTAATTAACCAAAGATAGGCGGTGAAAAAGATGCAATTTGACTTTAATAGTCCAGAGCCAATTTTTATTCAGGTTGCCACTCAATTAGAGGATGCGATCTTTACCGGCGCTTTCCAAGAAGGTGCGCAAGTACCATCTACGACAGAAATTTCAAAGCAATTTAAGATTAATCCAGCAACAGTTCTTAAGGGGATGAACATGTTGGTTAATAATGATTTGTTAGAAAAACGTCGAGGCCGTGGTACTTTTGTGAAGCAAGGGGCTCAAGAGATAATTATTAAACGAAGACAGGAACATTTCTACAATGATTACATTTTGAATTTAATCAATGAATCAAAGAAATTGCATCTATCTGAAGACGATATTTTGACACTAGTGAAGAGAGGGTACGACAATGAGCAAGATCGAAGTTAAACATTTAGCTAAACGTTTCAAGTTTGCAAAGCAACCTCTATTAAATGAAGTTAATTTCAATTTAGAAGAAAACGAAATTTATGGATTGTTCGGTGAAAACGGAGCAGGGAAATCAACACTAATGAGTATGATTGCTGATTACAATCGTCCATCAGCAGGACAAATCCTTTTTGATGGACAAGAAGTTCATGAAAATGACGAAGTACTAAGTGAAATTTACTTCATGAACCAGGATGATATGTACACTAGAAAGGATAAGGTTGCTCAAATCTTTTCTTTTGTAGAATCAATGTATCAAGATTATGACGTGGAACTACAAGAAAAGCTAGTTAAGGAATTTAAGTTAGATGTTAACCAAAAGCTTAACAAGTTATCTACCGGTTACCAATCAATCGTTAAAATTATCATCTCACTATGTGTGCCTTGTAAGTTTATTATGTTGGATGAACCCACACTAGGTTTAGATGCCAGAAACCGCGAAATATTCCAAAGTAACTTGATTGAAACATACAGTGAAAATCCAAGAACATTTGTGATTTCCACTCACATTATCGATGAAATTGATCGTATCATCAGTCAAGTGCTATTACTTCAAGACGGAGTAATTAAGATGAACGGAAGCATCGATGAAGTATCATCTAGATCATACAGTGTCTCTGGACCAGCTGAAGATGTTAACAGTTATATTGATGGCGTTAAGGTCTTGGATGAAGAACAACTGGGTCGTTACAAGACAGTTCACTTTATGGATCAACTTCCTGATAGAGAAGTTCCAGCATCCGTTGATATTGAAAAAATGAAACTACAAAAACTACTAGTATACATTATGGATAGGGGGGAACTATAGTGAAGACAAAGGCACTTGCAAAGCAATACTGTCATGATTTTATTCCATACATTTGGTATGGATTAGTCGTTTCTGTTGTTTATATCCTATTCGGTCTTTTATCAGTAGATGGTGCACCATCCGTTGGATATCAATTAAAAGCCAGTTTTTTCATGGCTCCTTATATTATTACGGTTGTCACAATGATTGGCATTAGTTTCAACTACAGACGCTTCAAATTGGCAATGCAAAGTGGAGTTTCACGCAAGACATTTTGGAAAGCTAAGATGCTTTTTATCGCTAAGGCAGCATTAATCGTAAATGTAATTAACGTGATTATTAGCTTCATAAACATGAAGCTGGGACCTAGTGAAACTTACTTGTATTACCAGGCCTATGGTAAAGCTTTTAGTAATGTATTTGCGCAATCAATTTCAATGTTTATTACAGACTATGTGGTATTGCTATTCATATTCGTTGCTATGAACACTTTTGGAACGATGACATCTTTAATGAACAAGATTGGTAAATCAATCTTCTACTCCATTGGGGTTGTTTGCTACATGTTCTTTACTAACTTATTAACTCAATATAGCTCACAAAGATTAATCAGCAGATTTTATGCTCACATCAATGGGGATGCAATTTTTAACTTTATTTTTTCTATTGATGCTAAAGTTCCTAGACCATATCCATTGATTGGATTCATGATCATTCTAGCTATTATTGCAGCATTATTTAATTTGTTATTCACCAAATTAGAACAGGTAAAAAGATAAAAAAGAATTCTTTAATCTATAAAACCATGTTATAATGTAGTTTCAAAGAATTATTGATAGGACGGTATAAAATGATGAAAAAGACTCATTTAGCATTACTTTTCGGTGGAGATTCATCAGAACATGATGTTTCAAAACGTTCAGCTCATAACATTTATGATGCGATGGATAAAGATAAGTACGATATTAGCTTATTCTTAATTACTAAGACAGGAATTATCTTAGATAATGAATCATCACACCGTGTGTTTGATGGTGAACCTGAAGATGCTGTGGTTGAAGAAGCTGTTAAGAACTTAGACTTCTCAGATCCATTGGCCCCAATTAAAAACTTATCAAAGACTAAGGATATTGACGTATTCTTCCCAATCGTTCACGGTAACTTGGGTGAAGATGGTACTATCCAAGGTCTTCTAAGATTACTACATAAGCCATACGTTGGTAGTGGTATTTTGGAATCAGCAATGGGCTTTGATAAAGACATTACTAAGAAGATGTTAAACTTATCAGGAGTTAGAAACACTAACTACCACTTGATTACTCCTGACAACAAAGACCAATTCACTTACGCTAAACTACAAGCTGAATTCGGTGACGTAATCTTCTTGAAGCCAGCTAACCAAGGTTCATCAGTTGGTATTCACAAGGTAACAAACGAACAAGAATTTGAAGACGGCCTAAAGGATGCATTCAGATATGACTACAAGATCTTAGCTGAACAAGCAATCAACGGTCCAGAAGAACTAGAAATCTCAATCTTAGGTAACGAAAAACCAATTGCTTCTCAAGTTGGTGCAATTCGTGTTCCTAAGGAAGACAAGTTCTACACTTACGACAACAAGTTCGTTGATGCTAGCCAAGTTAAGTTTGATATTCCAGTTGATATTCCAGAATCACTATCAGACGAAATCACTGACTTAGCATTACGCGGATACAAAGCATTAGGTCTAAAGGGACTAGCTCGTATTGACTTCTTAGTATCTAAGGAAGGTGTTCCTTACCTAGGAGAAGTTAACACATTACCTGGTTTCACAAACATTAGTCTATACCCACAACTATGGGAAGCTTCAGGTATCAGTTACACTGAACTAATCGATAGATTAATCGACCTAGCTTACAAAGAATTTGATCGTCGAAACAACATCATTCACGATTTCAAACCATTATCATAATAATAAAAAAGAGGTAATCATTTGGATTATCTCTTTTTTTGTTAGAAAATTGTTTAAGAAAGTATTAAATTGACCGAAAAAATTTGTGTTTTTATACGTATGTAATAGAGTAAAAATCACCGAAAGGAATTATGAAATATGAAAAGATGTGTATGGGCTAGCGATAGCGCAGAAATGTTAGTTTATCACGATAAGGAATGGGGAGTTCCAAAGAAAAAAGTATCTGAATTATTTGAATGTTTAACACTAGAAATTTTTCAATCTGGTTTATCATGGTCGACTGTCTTGCGTAAGAGGGATGCGTTTAGAAATGATTTCTCTGATTTTGACGTTGAAAAAATTAGCCAGTTTAAAGATGAAGACATTGAAAGATTGATGAACGATGAGGCGATTATTCGAAATCGTGCCAAGATAATTGCCACAATTCAAAATGCCAAAGCTTGTATGAATAATGATTTAGTTCAATTAACATGGAAACCATTTGATTTTACACAAATGGATGGACTAAATGATAACAATAAGGATGACATTAAAGAGTTCATCAAACCTTACGTTAAACGATTTAAAAATTACGGATTTAAACGTGTCGGACCAACAACACTATATTCATATTTTCAATCAGTAGGGGTGATTAATGATCATGAAATAGATTGTTTCAGACATAAGGAAATAAATGATAATTTTATATAATGATTCAAAGAAAGGATTTTAGAATGAATATTAACGGCACTTTGATCAAGAAGCGACGTAAAAGTTTAAACATAACTCAATGTCAATTAGCGAAGCAAGTTGCTTGTACGCAACCTGTGATTTGTCAGATTGAAAACGGTAGCTATGATCACCAAATTAGTTTATATGTAATCAAAAACATTTGTAAGATATTGTTGCTAGATATTGATAAGGTGATTGAAAACGAGAAGAAAGTAGCCAGTTACGAAATTAATAGCATTCCATTTTGTGCAGCACTATGTATTCCAGAAGAGATACAGGAAAAGCTAGATAAGTATGAAGATGACTTAGAAGATAAAGAAGACATCAAGTACTTCCAAATCATACATGCAGCAGTTCAGCTTAGTAAGCAAGATTACAGTGCGTCGGTTGATGAGCTCCAAAGGCTGAACTACGACTTCTACGACAAAAATGAGATTAGCATGCAAAAGATGGTGATTATGGGGATGCTTGCGATTGACTACTTTGCGATGAATAAATTCTCCATTGCTTATCAATATGTGGTCGAGACAATTGAATTAACCAAACAAATGAGTAGATTAGATATTGAGGATATGCAGTTCTTGATTTTATACCGTGAACTAGATGCAATTTGTACAACACTGGACTTAAAGAGTGATTCTAGTTATTTAAAGGAGATATCATGCCGTGCCTTTTACCGAAGTATTGTCGGTATTGAAAGTAAGGGGATTGATATCAAATTTGATAAGCTAGAACAACCCAACGGTGTTTTTGAATACTGGAAACAGTTTTTAAGTGAAAATAATCCATTGTCGGTCAATGACGATTGGACGGTGGAATAAAAGAAGACCTGGATATTAATCCAGGCCTTTTTTGTTTATTTTTGTACTTTATTGTCTAAGTCAGATTTTACGATTAAGACATCACATTCTGCTACACGAGTTACATATGAAGCAACTGAACCGATTAATAAACGTTCAGCAGCACTTTGTCCGTTGGCACCGATGATGATTAAATCAGTATCGAAACGATCAACTAAATCTCTTGAGATAATTGACTTAGGAGCACCATATTCAATTGTGTAATCAACATTCTTAATTCCAGCATCTTGGGCTTTCTTTAAGTATTTTTCTAGTGAGCTTTTAACACGGCTAGTAACGTCATCTAACATTGATGAGTCGAAATTAGCTAGGTTAGTGAATGATCGCGTATCGATTACGTGCACGATGTGTAGGTCAGCATCATTGTGCTTGGCAACTTCAATTGACTTGTTGAATGCTAACTTTGAGTTTTTTGAACCATCGATTGGAATCATAATTTGACTGTAATCTTGTAACATATTCTTTCACCTCAAACTATTTACTTGGTAAGGAAGGTAAGTAACATTAACTCCATCACCAATAACATTATACAACTTATTACCATGATAGTTGTAACGAAAAAGATATTTGGAATAAAAATTGCGATTGCTGAAAAGACAGCTAAAACGCAAAAGACAATCCCAAAGAACTTAACGATTTTACCCAATGCTTGATTGTTTTCAGGATGTAGCATCATGAAGGGCTTATCTGTATGGGTTAAAAGGAAACGACCAATTGTGAATAATACAACTGTCGCTAATAATACTAGAATTCTAATTAACATTGCAGACTCCTATTTATCACGTTGTGCGTGAAGTAGTTTTTCGTATTGTTGTTTAAACGTACTTTCAATCTTACCATTTGTTTTTGGTTCATAGTAAGTATCGTTTTTAATCTTAGTAGGTAAGTACTGTTGTTTAACCCAATCATTTGGATAGTCATGGGCATATTTGTAATTAACACCATGGCCTAACTTCTTAGCACCTGAGTAGTGACTATCCTTTAGGTGATCAGGGATGTCACCGTAGTTACCAGTGCGAATCTTAGCAATCGCTGCATCAATCGCACGCATTGCGGTGTTTGATTTTGGTGATAGGCATAATTCGATGATGGCGTTGGCTAGGGGAATTCTTGCTTCGGGGAAACCAACCTTGTTGGCAGCTTCGATGGCAGAAACCGTTCTAGCACAAGCGGCTGGATTAGCTAATCCCACATCTTCATATGCGATAACCATCAAACGACGACTAATTGAATTTAAGTCACCGGATTCAATCAAACGACCAGCATAGTGAAGGGCGGCATTAACATCTGATCCACGAATTGATTTTTGAAAAGCGGAAACAACGTCATAGTGAGCATCACCATTTTTATCCTGTGTTAAAGCTTTTCTTTGTAGACATGATTCCACGTCTTCTAACGAGATATGAATGATACTGTCGTCATCAGGGGAAGTGGATTTAGCTGCAAGTTCTAGTGCATTTAATGCACTTCTTAGGTCACCATTGGTGCTGGTTGATAGGAAGTGTAATGCATTTTCGGCTAAATCGATGTTCATATTACCCAATCCGTTGTCTTTATCGGTTAAAGCACGTTTGACGGCTGATTTAATATCATCTTCATTAAGAGGGTGCACCTCAAAGATTTGGGTTCTACTTCTAATGGCGGGATTGATATTAATATATGGGTTTTCGGTAGTAGCACCGATTAGGATAATATTACCGCTTTCAAGTAGTGGTAATAAGAAGTCTTGTTTGGTCTTATCTAAACGGTGAATTTCATCTAGTAATAAGACTACCGTTCCAGACATCTTGGCTTCTTCAGCGACAATCTGTAGGTCTTTCTTCGTATCGGTTGCTGCATTTAATTGACGAAATGCATACTTAGTTGAACCAGCAATCGCACTGGCGATACTGGTTTTTCCTGTTCCAGGAGGTCCATATAGAATCATTGATGATAAAATTTTTGCTTTTACCATTCGATCGATGATTTTACCAGGACCGACTAAGTCTTGTTGTCCGACAACGTCCTCGATTTTCTTTGGACGCATACGGTATGCTAATGGATGCAATTTATCATCACCTTTATTTGAATATATTTTTTAACTTACCAAAAAATGATTGATTGGTTTGGTTGTCATCAGAATTATTTGATGAATCTGTGGTTGTATCTTGTTGATTGTACTTTTCTTCGAAATCAACAGGGTTAACGTTAATTGATTGACTGTTAGCGTAGACTACACCGTAATTATCGGGTGCGGTACGGTAGAATGAGTCAGTCTTAATAACGAACTTGATGTTATTTTGTGATGCTAGTCTGATAAAAGGGGAGACAACATCATGATCCAAGTTACCATTAATGATTAGTTGGTAGCTGTTATTATTATCAAATTCCTTTTGAAGGGCATTGACAGCGTTTGGATTTGATAGATCCTTGATTTGGATTGCTATAGAAACTCGTTCTCTAAAAGTACCTAGGTATCTACGTTGTTCATCCGGGTTAACCTTTGGAGTTCCACCCATGGATGATTGTTCTAAACGACTGCTTACATCATCTTCACTCATATTAATTGCTCCTTTTCATTTATGTCTTAGTACTATTTTATCATTAATTAAAAGAGGGTAGAAAAAAAGCGTTTTGCAAATGCAAAGCGCTTTTTTGGAGCAACAAGTATAACCAGAAATTATAGCTTGTTGTAGTATTCAACGATTAGTGATGCATCAATATCAGCATTCATTTCGTCACGTTGAGGTAATCTAGTTAGAGAACCTTCTAGTTTGTCAGCATCGAATGAAACGTATTGTGGACGACCAACAACAGCTTCAACGGCTTCCTTGATGATTTGTAGGTCTTTTGATTTTTCACGAACTGAAATAACTTGACCAACTTTTACTTCGTATGAAGGAATGTCAACACGTTTGCCATCAACAGTGATGTGACCGTGGTTAACTAATTGACGAGCTTGACGACGAGTAGTTGCTAAACCTAAACGGTAAACAACGTTGTCTAGTCTACGTTCTAGTAATACCATGAAGTTATCACCGTGACGACCTTCTCTAATCTTACCCGCACGAACGAATAGTTTTGAGAATTGACGTTCAGTTAAACCGTACATGAAACGTAGCTTTTGCTTTTCCTTCAATTGAGTACCGTATTCTGATAGCTTACCGCGACGACCTTGACCGTGGTCACCTGGTGCGTATGGGCGACGAGCTAATTCTTTACCAGTACCTGAAAGTGAAATACCAAGACGACGAGAAATTCTCCAACTTGGACCTGTATATCTAGACATAAAAATATCCTCCAATAAAAATTATTATTTGGAGTAAAATAATCACTGTACACTTAGTATTCGTGCATATTGCTCTGCAATGTTCACCCCAGCAGCCGTGGGGGTACTAATTGAACCATTAAGGCATCAATATGTTGACGAGCTTACCGTGTACTGCTGCATTATTTTACACAAAAGTTATTGTATGATTATTACCACTAATTGTCAATGGTTATGTGGCTTTCAAAGACTTTTACAAATTCTTCTAGCATTTCTTGATCTTCTTTAGAGAAACGATCAAAGATAGGGGCGTCAATATCTAAGACACCAAATCTGATTCCATCCTTTGCAATTGGGATGACAATTTCTGATTTACTGTTTGAATCACAGGCAATGTGACCAGGGAAATCATTTACATTTTCTACGCGGATAGTTTCGTTCTTATCAAATGCAGTACCACAAACACCGCTACCGTTTTTAATGTGGACACAAGCGACTTTACCTTGGAAGGGACCTAAGATTAATTCGTTTTTATCATCTACATAGGTGTAAAAACCGGTCCAGCTAACATCTGGAAGTTCTTGCATTAGTAGTGCAGAGGCATTTGCCATGTTGGCAACGTTGTTGTGTTCATCGGTTAACAACGCGTCTAACTGTTGTGCTAACATTGAATTGATTTTCATAATTGAAAACTCCCTTGTATATATTGATAATTAGGTATTTTAATAATTATCTCGTATGATATAATTGAATATAGTTAATTAGTTTATTATTAAAATATTAAAAATACAAATGTTTAATGCTAAAAAAGATTAGATTAAAATAAAAAGTTGTAAGGGGACAGATGTCAAAATGATTGATTTGGTTATTTTCATAATAGTAGTGCTTGTAATACTACTATTAGCGACATTCTTTTATCGAAAGAATCTATTTAAACGACTTGACGGTCTGGAAAAGCAAAAGGCTAATCTAAAGGACGTAATGGTCGGCGACGAGTTGGAAGCAACTGGTAAAATTAAATTAAATGGTGAATCTTTCGACAAATTTAATGAATACAAAGAACAATATGAAAAAATTACCAATTCAGACTTAACAAGTATCAGAAGTGATATGAGTGATGCAGAAGATTTCCTTAATAGTTACAAGCTATTATCAGCCAGCGTTACTATTGGTGACCTGGGGGATGCAATTGAAGTTGTTGATGGCAAGTTAAATGACATTCATGATGGTCTAAGTGAACTTCAAGAAGTTGACAGTTTACACCGCAAGGCAATCGAAGATGTTGATAATACCATCAGAGAAATTAACCAACAACTGCTATCACAAAACTACTCATTTGGTCCAAGCAGCGATAAGCTTGAAGATAAGCTAAGCACTATTAAGGGTGTTTACGAAGAATTCGTTGCTGAAACTGAAAATGGTGATCAAAACAAAGCCGAAGAATTACTTGGCAAGATTAACAACTTGATCAATGAAATGAATGAATTAATGAAGATTATTCCTGATACATATGTTTCATTATCAAAGGAATTCCCAAGACAATTGGATGAAATTGAACGTGGTCATCGTACTATGATTCAAACTGATTACAACTTTGTTGAAGATGATATTGATGACACTATCAACGCTCTAAAGGAATCATGCCAAGAAGGATTGAAGTCACTAGCTGAACTAGATATCCCTGAAACCAAGAAGACATGCACATATATTGAAGAAACAATTGATTCAATGTATGCCATCATGGAAAAAGAAATCGTTGCTAAGCGTAAGGTTAAGAAAAACATCAGCTTGGTATATGACTTCATCTTCCATGCTAAGAACCAAAACCGCATTCTAAGTGATGAACTTGAAGGTTTAAGCAAGAACTACAACTTAGAACACGATGAAATTGAAACCACTGCTGAATTAGCTGATAAAATCAGTAAGATTGAAACAATTTACAATAATGATTACGATGCAATCAACGGTAATAAGGCAGTATATTCTGTCATTCAAAAACATCAACAAGATGCAAAACAAGAACTAAGCTCAATTGAAAAACAACAAAAAGACATCAATGATTCTGTTGCTGAACTAAGCAAGGAAGAAAGAGTTGCCAGAGACAGCCTTCAAAAGTTTGATTTACAACTATTAAACATCAGAAGACGAATTGACAACCTAAACCTTCCTGGATTAACCGAAGACTTCTTAGAACGTTATGATTACGTATACAACGAAGTTTCAAATCTATCAGCATCAATCAACCAAGTGAAGATTAGTATGGATGAAATTAACCAAAAATTGGCTAACATTTCAGACACAATGGATCACTTGCTATCCGATACAGAAAACATTGTTGATAGTGCAATGCTATCAGAACGTTTGATGCAATTCGCCAACCGTTATAAGAATGCCAATGAAGATTTAAACGCTGCCTGTGCACAAGCAAAGGACTACTTTGATAATCGTTACCAATACGAAAAGAGTCTAGCTACTATGGCTGCTGCAATCGAAAAGGTTAATCCAGGTGCATACAAGCAAATGGAAACTGAATACTATAACGAAAAGAAAACAACTAAATAAAATAAAGAAGTAACTTTGATGTCATTCAAACGTTACTTCTTTTTTTCTGTTATAATGTCAAATATAGTTGAGTCGGACAAATCCAAAAATGAAGAAGGGTAATAATGATATACTTTGACAATAGTGCCACAACAAAACCTGACGATTCTGTTGTAGCAACTTACGATAAAGTAAGCAAAGAATTTTGGGGAAACCCATCTAGTTTACATCAATTTGGTGAACAATCATTCAATTTGTTGGAACAATCTAGAGCACAAATTGCTAAATTACTAGGTGTTTTACCAAGTGAAATATTATTTACCAGTGGTGGAACAGAAGGTGACAACTGGGCAATCAAGGGAACTGCCTTTGAAAAGCGTGCCTACGGAAATCACATTATCGTAAGTTCTGTTGAACATCCTGCAGTAAAGAACTCCGTTGAACAATTAACACAATTGGGCTTCGAAGTTACTTACTTACCAGTAAATGATGAAGGACGTATCTCTGTCGATGATTTAAAGAAGGCAATTAGACCAAGTACAATTTTGGTTTCAATCATGGCTGTAAATAATGAAATCGGTGCAGTTCAACCAATTAAAGAAGTCGGGGACCTTTTAAAGGATTATCCTAACATCAGTTACCACATTGATTCCGTTCAAGGAATTGGTAAGGGTATCCAAGATTTGATTTTCAATGATCGTGTTGACTTTGCCACTTTCTCAGGTCATAAATTCCACGCACCAAGAGGTGTCGGTTTTATGTACAAACGAAGTGGTAAGAAGATTGCTCCATTAATTACTGGTGGGGGCCAAGAACGTAACCTAAGAAGTAGTACAGAAAACCTACCTGCCATTACCGCAATGGCACGCGCTTTACGTCTATTATTAGATGATGAAGATAAAAAGGTTGCAAAACAACGTAAAATCAAGCAAAATATTTTAGGACATATTTCTAAATTTGATAAAGTAAAGGTCTTCTCAAAGGATAACGAACACTTTGCACCACATATTTTATGTTTTGCAATTCTAGGTGTTCGTGGTGAAACAATCGTCCATGCTTTTGAAAGTCATGGAATCTTTATTTCAACTACAAGTGCATGTTCTTCTAAACGTCACGTTGCCTCAGGTACTTTATCTGCCATGAAGGTTGATGAAGACGAAGCAACTAGTGCTGTGCGTGTTTCATTAGATGAACATAACACAATGGAAGAAGCAGATCGTTTTAACGAAGTCTTTGACGAACTTTATGAAAGATTTAAAAAGATTAACTCATAGAAAGGAAATTCGTGAATGCAATATACTGAAATAATGGTCAGATACGGTGAATTATCCACAAAGGGTAAGAACCGTAAAGACTTCATTAAGCAACTAGGCAAGAACGTTGACAGAGTGTTGCATGATTTCGAAAACCTAAAGGTAAGTGCTAAGCGAGATCGTTTGCACGTTACTTTGAACGGTGATGACTCAGATAAAGTTATCGAACGTTTAAAGGATGTTTTTGGAATTGAAAACTTTTCTCCTTCAATCAAGGTAGAAAAGGACATCGATAAGGTTAAAGAAACCGCCGTTGAAATGGTTAAAGCCCAATTCAAAGACGGTATGACCTTTAAGATTGACACTCGTCGACAAGACAAGCATTTCCCAATGGACACTCACGACATTAACGATGCTCTAGGTGGATACATCTTGAGCAACGTTGATGGTATCAAGGTTCAAATGAAGAACCCTGACATCAAGTTAAGAGTTGAAGTTCGTATGAACGGTATCTTCTTATCAAGTGAAACCATTGACGGTGCCGGTGGATTACCTGTTGGTACTGGTGGACGTGCTACTATGATGCTTTCTGGTGGAATTGATTCACCGGTTGCAGCATACATGGGAATGAAACGTGGAGTGAAGTTAGATATGGTTCACTTCTACAGTCCTCCATACACAAGTGAACAAGCATTAGCTAAGGCAAAAGAATTAGCTGCTAAGTTAACTCGTTTTGGTGGTAACATTCAATTCATTCAAGTTCCATTTACCGAAATTCAAGAAGAAATTAAGGAAAAGGTTCCTGAAGGATACTTAATGACTATTCAACGTCGTATGATGTTAAGATTGGCCGCTAAGTTGACATTAGACAGACACTGTAAGGGTGTCTTCACTGGTGAATCACTAGGTCAAGTTGCATCACAAACTCTTGAAAGTATGATGGCAATCAATGACGTAACTACTGTTCCGGTATTGAAACCATTACTTTCAATGGATAAGACAGAAATCATTAAGATTGCTGAAAGAATTGATACTTACGATCTATCAATTATGCCATTTGAAGACTGTTGTACAGTCTTTACTCCTCCTGCACCAAAGACTAAGCCTGATCTAGAAAAGACTAGAGCATGTGAAAAGTTAATTGATGTTGAAGGATTAATGCAACGTTCATTAGACAAAGTTAAGATTATCGACATTAAACCAGGGGAAGAATTCTTGAATGCTCAAGAAGATGTTTTCGCTGAATTACTATAATCTATAAAAAAGAGATCATCTTTATTGATGGTCTCTTTTCTTTTTGCTTGCAAATCAATCGTGTAAGTTGTATTTTAAATAACTAGCAACTACCAATTAAGGAGATTTATAACATGAAATTAAAATTTTTAGACAAACCAGTAGAAACAATTAAAGAACCAATGGATAAGGGACAAGCTCTACCAGATTTCAAAGTCCTAGATGCTAACAACAACGAATTCACTAACAAGGATTTAATCGGTAAGCCAGCATTGATTTTAACTGTTCCAGACGTTAACTCAAGAGTATGTAGTCTAGAAGCTAAGAAGTTCAACAGAAACGCTGACAAGTATGAAAATGTTGAATTCTACACGATTTCAAAGAACTCAGTTGAAGAACAAAAAGATTGGTGTGCAGCTAAGGGTGTTGAAAGCATGCATTTATTATCAGATGCTGACACAGACTTTGGTAACCAATCAGGTACTTACGTTAAGGAAATTGACGCATTAGCACGTATGGTTTTTGCCATCGATGCAAATGGTGAAATTGTTTACCGTCAAGTCGTAGAAGAAATTGGTTCACAACCAGATTTCAAAGAAGCTCTAGCAGTTGTTGAAAAATTAAACAAATAGAGTTGACGATTTTCCAAAAATTGTCTAATATAATCAATATAGATTACAAATGCGAAGATCAAGAGAGTAGTTTTGGTGATGAGTATCAGAGAAAAGATGATTAGGTGAGACATCTTTCCGTTATCAAAACGAAGGTAGCTTGTGAGCATTCATATTGATATTGATAATTTAGATATGAACGGGCCATCGTTAATTGGATTAAGAGAAAGTATTTTTTTAATGCTTTAAATTAGGTGGTACCGCGAGCACTTCGTCCTATTGGATGGAGTGCTCTTTTTATTTACTGGAGGGATGGACTATGGCAAAAGAAACTGAAATGTCTACAAAGTATGACCATGACGCCGTTGAATCAGGTCGTTATGAAAAATGGCTAGAACAAGACGTTTTCAAACCAAGTGGTGACAAGAAGGCAAAACCTTATTCAATCGTTTTACCACCACCAAATGTTACTGGTAAGCTTCACTTAGGACATGCATGGGATACAACCTTACAAGACATGTTAATCAGACAAAAGAGAATGTTAGGATACGATACCCTATGGGTTCCTGGTATGGACCATGCTGGTATCGCTACTCAAGCTAAGGTTGAAGCTAAGTTAAGAGACCAAGGCGTTTCTCGTTACGATCTAGGTCGTGAAAAGTTTGTTGACAAAGTTTGGGAATGGAAAGATGAATACGCAGCAACTATCAAGAAACAATGGGCTAAGATGGGACTTTCACTTGATTACTCACGTGAACGTTTCACTTTAGACGATGGTTTATCAGAAGCTGTTCGTAAAGTCTTCGTTGATTTATACAACCAAGGTTTAATTTACCGTGGTGAATACATTATCAACTGGGATCCACAAGCACAAACTGCTTTGTCAGATATCGAAGTTATTCATAAAGATGATAAAGGTGCCTTCTACCATGTTAAGTACCCATTTGTAGACGGGACTACTTTTGATGGTAAAGATTACATTGAAATTGCCACTACACGTCCTGAAACTATGTTTGGGGATGTTGCCGTAGCTGTTAACCCAAGTGATGAAAGATACAAAGACATCGTTGGTAAGAAGATTATGGTTCCTCTAGTACAAAGAGAAATCCCAATCATTGCTGACCAATATGTAGACCCTGAATTCGGTACTGGTATGGTTAAGATTACTCCAGCCCATGACCCTAATGACTTCAAGGTTGGTAACAGACATGACTTAAAACGTATTAACACTATGAATGGTGACGCAACTATGAACGAAAATGCCGGTAAGTACGTTGGTATGGATCGTTTTGATGCTAGAAAAGCAATGGTTGCTGATCTAGAAGACCAAGGTTACATGCTAAAGATTGACCCAATTGTTCACTCAGTTGGTCACTCAGAAAGAACCGGTGTTCAAGTTGAATCAAGACTTTCAACTCAATGGTTCGTTAAGATGCAACCACTAGCTGACCGCGCAGTTAAGAACCAATCAACTGATGATAAGGTTAACTTCGTGCCAGAACGTTTTGAAAACACATTTACTCAATGGATGGATAACATTCACGACTGGGTTATTTCAAGACAATTATGGTGGGGTCACAGAATTCCAGCATGGTACAACAAGCAAACAGGCGAAATGTACGTTGGAATGGAAGCTCCTAAGGATGCTGAAAACTGGGAACAAGATCCTGACGTTCTAGATACTTGGTTCTCATCTGCGTTATGGCCATTCTCAACTCTAGGTTGGCCTGATGAAAACTCAGAAGACTTCAAACGTTACTTCCCAACTAATACTTTAGTTACTGGTTACGACATTATCTTCTTCTGGGTATCAAGAATGATTTTCCAAAGTCTAACATTTACAGACCGTCGTCCATTCAAGGATGTTTTACTTCACGGACTAATGCGTGATGCGCAAGGCCGTAAGATGAGTAAATCACTTGGTAATGGTATTGATCCAATGGATGTTATCGATAAGTACGGGGTTGACGCATTGCGTTGGTTCTTAGCTACTGGTAATACAGCTGGACAAGACGTTCGTTTCAGTTACGAAAAGATTGAAGCTGCATGGAACTTCATTAACAAGCTATGGAACGCTAGTCGTTACGTAATCATGAACCTAGGCGACATGGAAAAACCAGAATTACCTGATTCATCTGAATGGAACTTAGCAGACAAGTGGATTCTAAGTAAGTTAAACAGCGTGGTAAACCAAGTTACTGATCACTTTGAAAAGTACAACTTTGGTGAAGCTGGACGTGCATTATACGACTTCATTTGGAATGACTTCTGTGACTGGTACATCGAAATGAGTAAAGAAACTCTAACTGGTGACGATGAAAAGGCTAAGAACAACACTAGAAATATCCTAGCTTACACATTAGACAAGATTTTGAAACTAATGCACCCAATGATGCCATTTGTTACTGAAAAGATTTGGTTAACAATGCCTCATGAAGGTGAATCAATCGTGGTTGCTCCATACCCAGTTAACCATGACGAATTCAAGGATGCTAAGGCAGAAAAAGACATGGCTGCATTAATCGAATTGATTAAGGTAGTTAGAAATATCAGATCACAAGCTAATGCTCCAATGTCATCATCAATCGACCTATTGATTAAGACTGATAATGATGACTTGAAGAACATCTTCGAAGAAAACAAGCATTACATCGATCGTTTCTGTCATCCAAAGGAATTATCAATTGGTTCAGATGTTGTAGCTCCTAAGTTAGCTATGACTGGAATCATGACTGATGCAGAAATTAGTATTCCTTTAGCCGAACTAGTTGATTTAGACGAAGAAATCGCTAGAATCGAAAAAGAAATTGAAAACTACACATTTGAGGTACAACGTGCCGAAAAGAAACTTGCTAACAAGAAGTTCGTTGACAATGCTCCAGAACAAGTTGTTAACGCTGAAAAAGAAAAGCAAGCTGATAACCAATCTAAGTTAGATGCTGCAAAGCAACGACTAGAAGAAATTAAGAGTCAAAAGTAATTTAGATTAATTAAAGAGTCGGGCGATATTGTCCCGGCTCTTTTTTGAAGGGATGACAAAGATGGATTATGAAACAGCGCTTAGCTTTATCCATGGTAGATATAAATTTAAAAAGCATCCAAGCTTAGACATTATCAAGGACCTTTTGAACCGTTTAGGTAACCCACAAAAAGACATTAATGCTATTCATGTCGCTGGAACCAACGGGAAGGGGTCTACGGTAGCCTACCTTAGAAATATCTTCCAAGCAGACCATAAAACTGTTGGAACGTTTACATCACCATTTTTAATTAAGTTCAACGAACGCATTAGTGTGGATGGCAATCCAATTTCAGATGCTGAGTTGGTTGAATTAGTGGAAAAGATTAAACCAATTGCTGAAGAAATGGATGAGACTATTGAAGGCGGTGGTCCAACTGAGTTTGAAATCATCACCGCTATGATGTTTTTATACTTTGCCAAGCATCCAGTTGATGTTGTGATTGTGGAAGTCGGAATTGGCGGTATTTTGGACTCTACCAACGTGTTTGAACCAACTGTCTCAGTGATTACAACAATTGGGATGGATCACATGAAGTTGTTAGGTGATACGATTCCAAAGATTGCCAGTCAAAAAGCGGGAATTATTAAAGAAAACCGTCCGGTTGTAATTGGTAAGGTCGATGACGACGCGATGGAAGTGTTCAAAAATAAGGCTTCAGAACTTGATGCACCATTATATGCTTACGGCAGTGAATTTAATACTTCTAAACCAGTCATGAGCAACAAATGGCAACAATCATTTGATTATGAAGATGATGATAACTTGGTCCGAAACATCAAGACCAGCTTGTTAGGCTTTTACCAACCACACAACGCGGCATGTGCGATTAAGGCATATGTTTTACATCAACAAGATAAAGGTAAAGAAGTAAATAGTTCAGCAATTATTAGTGGAATTGCTAAGACAACCTGGCCAGGTCGTTTTGAAAGAGTTAATGATCAACCACTAGTCGTCCTAGATGGTGCCCACAATATCGATGCCGTTAACGAAATCAAGAAATTATTAATCAAGGACTTTGCTTTAAACGAAATTTACATCATTATCGGTATCTTAGCCGATAAAGATTACATGGATATGTTGAATATTTTAGGTAGTATTAAGAATGTTCATTTAGTATTAACTAAGTTTGAGGCTTACGGTTCAAGACAAAGTGTCGATGTAGATGAGATAAGCGGTCAGATTAAGGCTAAAAATCCAGTGTCTGTTATTGATGATTGGAAGCAAGCAATTGCTCAAACTGCTGGTGAAATGTCAGAAGATGACATGATTTTAATCACTGGATCGCTATATTTCATCTCAGATGTGCGAAAATTATTCAAATTAGAATAAAAAATTGTTAAATTTTAAATTCTTTAATGATAAATGTTGCAAAATCGTATACACTAGAGAGTGTTATTAAAAATAAAAAAATAACTATGGTATACTAAGAAAGTATGCAAAAAAAGGTGAAATTAAAAATAGCCAGCCAAATGTAATTATGAAGGGATGAAAAACTGTGTTTGGATTTGGAACTAAAAATATTGGAATTGATTTAGGAACTGCCAACACAATTGTTTACGTTGATGGTAAAGAAATTGTGTTAAGAGAACCTTCAGTTGTTGCTAAGAATACAAAAACTGGAGAAATCGTTGCAGTTGGACAAGAAGCAAGAGATATGATTGGTCGTACTCCTGCTAGTATTTCTGCAATTAGACCTATGAAAGATGGGGTAATTGCTGACTACGAAACTACTGTTACAATGCTAAAATACTACATTAACAAGACTGTAGGACATGCTTCAGGTAAGCCTTACGTTATGGTCTGTGTACCAAGTGGTATTACTGCTGTTGAAAAGAGAGCCGTAATCGATGCAACTCGTGTTGCTGGTGCAAAGGATGCTTACGTAATTGAAGAACCTTTTGCAGCTGCCATTGGTGCAGGTCTACCAATCATGGACCCAACTGGTAGCATGGTTGTTGATATTGGTGGTGGTACTACTGATGTTGCTACTATCTCATTAGGTGGTATCGTATCAAGTAGATCACTTCGTGTAGCCGGTGACCGTCTAAACGACGCAATTGCCGCTTACATCAGAAAGAAGTACAACCTACTAATCGGTGAAAGAACTGCTGAAAAGCTAAAATGGGATATCGGTTCAGCTTCAATTGAAGGTGCTAAAGATATCGAAAACGTTACTATTCGTGGTAGATACCTACTAACTGGTTTACCAAAGAGTGTGGAAATTACTGCTGAAGACGTAGCAAACGCTATTTCAGAACCAATTCAAGAAATCATTGGAACTGTTAAGGAAACCCTTGAAGAAACATCTCCAGAAATCTCTGCCGATGTTATCGATCATGGTATTGTCTTAACTGGTGGTGGTGCTTTATTGAAGAACTTGCCACAAGTTATTTCAGAAGCTACTAAGGTTCCAGTTTCAATCGCTAAGAACCCGCTAGATTGTGTTGCAATCGGAACTGGTGAATCATTAAAGAGCATTGATATTATGAAGAGAAAATAGATTAAATAAGCGGGGAGGTTATCTTCCCGCTTATTTACTAGTTCGGAGGATTGAAAAATGCGTAAGTTTTTCTCCAATCGAAAGTGGTTAACTGCCATTTTGATTTTTATTATTTGTTTAGGTTTCATTTCCGTTTCTGTTTCAACCAGAAATAACAAATCAATGCCACCGTTTATCCAACGTTTTGGAAATGACGTGGTTGGAATTGCTAGTTGGACTGTTGCTGTTCCTGCAAACTCAGTTAGACATGCTGGAGAAACTGTAAACAATCTAATTAACACATACAAAGAAAATCAAAAGCTAAAAGCACAAGTAGAAACAATTACAGCAACCAAGGTTAGAGACCAAGCTATTCAAAGCGAAAATGATCAACTAAAACGTGAACTTAAAATTAAAAGTGGTTTAGCTGATTACAATCCAATTGTTGCTGAAGCTTTAGTTAGAACTCCATCAGCATGGAACGACCAATTTGTTATTAACAAGGGTTCATCTGCTGGGGTTAAGAAGAATATGTCCGTTCTTGGCGCTAAAGGATTAATCGGACGTGTCATCGAAGTTAATAACAGTAACAGTAAAGTAGAATTAATTTCTAACACTGTTGATTCTGACAATAAGTTCCCGGTTGAAGCTACCAATTCAAATGGTGAAACTGTTAACGGAATTATTAACGGTTATGACAGAAAGACTGGTCAATTAATCGTTGGTCATTTAAATACCAAGGTAAAGATTAAGGTAAATGACAAAGTATCTACAAATGGTCTTGGTGGAATTACACCAAAGGGTATTTACGTAGGTAAAGTTGCAAAGGTAACAACTGATGATTATGGAACTGCTACTAAGTTGTACATTCAAACTCCAGCAAACATGAATGATCTAGAGGTTGTTACAGTTGTAGATAAAACATCATAGGGGTGATTAGGATGAGAGAACACCAACCAATTAGATATGTTTTCATAATTGGATTGTTCATTTCTTTGTTCTTGGATGGATCAATTTCATTAATTTTTAGTCACCTTCTATATGGAAAATATATGCTAGTCCCAAGCATTACATTTGCATGGTTATTCTTTGGTATGTACTTCATTAATCGAACAAACGAACACTTTGAAATATGGGCAGCAATTGCCGGATTATTGTTTGATTTGTTCTATACCGGTATATTAGGGGTGTACGTAATTGTCTTTCCACTAGCAATCATCATCGGTAGAAAGCTATATCGTTTCTTACCAATGAACATTGTGACCGGGTTATTTTCATTTGCGTTTAACATTGCACTAATAAATGTTTTGGCTTATGGATTAAATCGTTTAATGAATGCTACTAACATGGCAGCTGGGTACTTTTTAATTCATGCAGTGATTCCGACTGTATTGTTTAACTCAGTGTTATTCTTAATTTTGTACGTGCCAATCGGGGTATTATTTGATCGAATTGAGTAGAGTAATAAAAGAGATAAGAGGGAGTATCTATAAATGCAATCTGTAGTACTTAAAGGAACCAAAGACGGATATGAGTTAATCCTAAAAGAAACAGCTAGTGTGAGAGAAATTCTAGTTGATTTGAAACAACTACTAGAAGGCCTTGGCGAAGAAAGTGAAAAAGGCAAAGACCAATTACATTTGAATGTTCAGATGGGTAACAGATTGATGTCAGAAGAAGATAAAAATGATATCATTAAGTTAGTTGATGACTACGAAAATCTAGTTATCGATAACTTTTTATCCAACGTTATTACCAAGGAAGAATCTGCTAAAATCATGGCACAAAACAATGTTGAAGTGATGAGCAGAGTGATTAGAAATGGTCAGGAAGTAAACGTCGATGGTGATGTTTTATTCTTTGGTAAGATTCATGAAGGTGGAAAGTTAATTGCCACTGGTAATGTGTTTAATATGGGAGTTATCGAAGGAATTGTTCAAGCAGGTTTTCCTGATGACGAAAGTAAGTTAATCATCGGTAATTTACATACAGCACAACAAGTTCGTGTAGGAGAACAATACGATATTGTAGCGGATCGTCCAATTGAGGATTCTGAAAAGACAGTAGTATATGTAAACGACCTACACGTGCTAAGTTATGGTAAAATAAAGAATCTAAAAGAGATTAATCCGAAGTTCTTTAATCGAATTGGAGGTATTGAATAATGGGAAAAGCCATTGTAATTACATCAGGTAAAGGTGGAGTTGGAAAGACAACTTCAAGTGCTAATATTGGAATTGCGTTAGCAATGATGGGAAAAAGAGTGTGTTTGATTGACTTAGATATTGGTCTAAGAAACCTAGATGTTGTTATGGGTCTAGATAATCG
The DNA here is from genome assembly GCF_001308195.1 of Apilactobacillus kunkeei. Taxonomy (GTDB): domain Bacteria; phylum Bacillota; class Bacilli; order Lactobacillales; family Lactobacillaceae; genus Apilactobacillus; species Apilactobacillus kunkeei_C. The sequence goes on from NZ_JXDF01000014.1 coordinate 43,496, forward strand.
TGTTATGTACGATATCGTAGATGTTGCAACTGGTAGAGTAAAGCTAGTTCAAGCAATGGTGAAAGATAAGCGTTTTGATGACTTATTATATCTATTACCTGCAGCCCAAAATACTGATAAGACAGCTCTAAACGAAGAACAAGTAAAGAGCATTGTTGATGAATTAAAACCAGATTTTGACTATGTCTTTATTGACTGTCCAGCCGGAATCGAACAAGGTTTCATTAACGCCGTTTCTGGTGCTGATGGTGCAATCGTTGTTACCACTCCAGAAATTTCAGCCGTTCGTGATGCCGATCGAGTAATTGGTTTATTAGAACAACATCCACTTCAAGAAACACCAAAATTAATCATTAATCGTATCAGAAAATCATTGATGCAAGATGACAACTATATGGATGTTGATGAAATCACTACCCATTTAGGAATTGATTTATTAGGTATCATCTTAGATGATGACAAGGTTATTAGTACCTCAAATAACGGTGAATCAATTGTTATGAACCCAGACAACCCAACAGCCCAAGGTTACAGAAACGTAGCTAGAAGACTTGAAGGTGAAACAGTTCCATTGATGAAGATTGATGTCAAAAAGGAAAGTGCATGGGATAAGTTTAAGCATTTATTTAAACGTAACTAAACTTTATTATTGACTTACGATTGAAATTAAGTTATTTTATTAATTATTAAAAGACTTTGAGCAGAAATGCATTTGTATGTAATTCACAGAGATCCTAGTAACAGGTGAAAGCTAGGTAATTACAGCAGGTGTTCACATCTGTGAGTTGTTATTCTGAACGTAATTAGGAATAAACCGGTGCAGCCGTTATCTGCGAGTCAATAGACTCACTGAGCTATTTTGCGCGAGCAGAATAGGAAATTAGGTGGCACCACGTTTTCAACGTCCTTTTAGCATATTGCTAAAAGGGCGTTTTTTTTATAAAAGGAGGAATAATTAATGCAATATATTTTAGAAATATTACCTTCACTATTTTCTGGGGTAGTAACCACATTAGAGATTTTCGCATTAACAATCGTTTTATCAATCCCATTAGGAATTTTAGTTTCCCTAGCATTAACCGGAAAAAATATTATCAAAGCAATCTTTGAATTTTATGTCTGGATCATGCGTGGAACTCCGCTATTATTACAATTGATTTTTATCTTTTATGGTTTACCAATTATCGGAATTGTATTCCCAAGATTTGAAGCAGCTGTTATCGCCTTTGTTTTAAATTATGCAGCTTACTTTGCTGAAATCTTTAGAGGTGGTTTTCAATCCATTCCAAAGAACCAATTCGAAAGTGCTAAGATGCTACGCTTAACTCGTTGGCAAACTCTTCGTAAGATTGTCATTCCGCAAGTTTTCAAAATTGTGTTACCTTCAATCGGAAACGAAGTAATTAACCTAGTTAAGGATTCATCATTAGTATACGTAATTGGTATTGGTGACTTATTACAAGCTGGAAATATTGCAACAGCACGTGACGTTACATTAGTTCCATTAATTTTAGTTGCTGTATTCTACTTAGTACTAACAGCGGTATTAACATTGGTACTAAGAAAAATCGAACAACGTTTTGATTACTGGAGATAGGAGGGATTAACATGTTTCAAGTAAAAAGTTTAAATAAGAGTTTTCAAGGTAAAACCATCATCAAGGACATGAACCTATATGTTGCTGATAACGAAATCCTAAGTATTGTTGGTCCTTCCGGTGCTGGTAAGACAACACTATTAAGATGTATCACTGGTTTGGAAAAAGCCGATTCAGGTAAGTTCTTCTTGGATGGCGAAGAAATTGATCCAACTGATGATTCAAAATCAGTTATTGGGGTAGTATTCCAAGACTTTGGGTTATTCCCAAACTTGACTGTCATTGAAAACATCATCTTGGCACCACAATTAGTGTTAAAAAAGTCAAAAGAAGAAGCATTAAAAGAAGCACAAGAATTAATCGACAAGCTAGATTTAACTGGTAAGGAATCACTTTACCCATACCAATTATCTGGTGGACAAAAACAACGTGTGGCAATTGTTAGAACTTTGGCAATGCACCCAAAGATTATTTGCTACGATGAACCAACATCTGCATTGGATCCTAAGTTAAGTGAAGAAGTTGGAAAGATTATTTTAGATTTAAAGAAACAAAATATCACACAACTTGTGGTTACCCACGATGTGGCATTTGCAAAACAAGTTGCTGACAAGGTAAAGGAAGTTAGACCATTTAAAGAGGAGGGGTAGTCTATGAAGACCAAAGTTTTAAAAATGGTTGGAATTATTAGTGTTTGTTTGATGGCCGTTATCATGCTATCTGGTTGTGAATCTGTTACACAAAAAGCAGATCATCAAGATACATGGAGCCGCATTGAAAAGAACAAGCAAGTTACCATTGGTCTAGATGTTACCTTCGTTCCGATGGGGTTTGAAAACCAAAGCGGTAAAATCGTCGGCTTTGATGTCGACTTAGCCAAGGCTGTGTTTAAACAATATGGTATTAAGCCAGTCTTTCAACCTATCGATTGGTCAATGAACGTAACCGAGTTGAGAAATACCACCATTGATTTAATTTGGAATGGTTTCACAATTACTCCCGAACGACAAGCTGTTGTTAACTTCAGTAAGCCTTACTTGGCAAATGACCAAGAACTAGTTACTTTGAAATCATCTCACATTAATAAATTTAGTGATATGAAGGGCAAGTATTTAGGTGCCCAAAATGGTTCAGCTGGTCTAAATGATATTGACGATCAACCAAAATTATTGAAACAATATATTAAAAACCAATCACCAATTCTATACAATTCATTTACTAATGCATTTATTGACTTGAATCATGGTAGAATTAGTGGATTGTTAATTGATAGCACATATGCAAACTATTACATTGCACACCAACCTAACCCTGACATGTACAAGGTCGTTAGAGGTAAATTCCCACCAGAAGAATTTGGTGTCGGAATCCGCAAAGGTGATAAGACAATGCAAGCTAAGATTAATGCTGCATTCAAGAAGCTAGCAAAGAATGGTGAATTAGAAAAGATTTATAAGAAGTGGTTCGGTAAGAACTACAACTCACCATTAATGAAATTAACAAATAATACGAAATAAGAACTAGAGGTGGGGTTTTGTTGCATAAGAAATTAGCTAATGGAGTAGACTTAAATGTTATTTTAGAAGATAAATTCAAAACAATTTCATTTACTTTTGATCTAGTTAGCGAGGCTATTCCAGAAAATTTTGCTAAACGAGCAGTACTTGCAGAATTGATGGAAATTAGTAATCAAGATTATCCAACGCAATCCAAATTAGCAAGATACTTATCATCAATGTATGGAGCCAGTTTTGGAACCAACGTTTTGAGATATGGTAATTTGTCAGTTCTAAGAATTAACTTGAGTATCCCAAATCCAAAATTTGTGGATGCAAAAGATGATTTATTACAACAGGCTGTTAGTTTTATTTATAGTGTAGTATTCAAGCCATTGGCTACTGATGGCCAATTTGATAAAGACACGTTTACCTTGCAAAGAAACAACATGAAAAAGTATGTTGAATCAGTGGCAGATGACAAACAGTACTATGCTTCAATTCAATTGAAGAAATTATTTTACAAGGACTACCTAAACCGTGGTTCTTTTATATTTGGAACACCAAATGACTATGACATAATAGATAGTCAAAATGAATATGAATACTATTCAAACGTTTTAAATAACGATAATATCAAGATTTCTGTTATCGGGGATGTTGATGAAGAAAGAATTTATAACTTGTTTGATCAATTTAAATTGTTAAATCGAAGTGTAGAATATGAATTAGCACCACTAACTTCATTTAAGATGAATGATGATGTTGAAATGGTCGATAAGAAGATTCAATCATCACAAAGTTGTTTGAATTTAGGTTACCGTTTGCCAATTTTCTACAATAATAAAGAAGCGATGGCAGCGGTATTGTTCAATGCTATTTTTGGTGGGACACCACAATCTAAACTATTCAAAAATGTTAGAGAAAAGAACAGTTTGGCATACAGTGCAAGTAGTTCATACAATTCTATCAATGGGTTTGTAATGGTAAGCACTGGTATCAATTACAGCAATAAGGATAAGGTCTTAGCGATTGTTAAGGAACAATTAAACGATATCGCTAATGGAAATGTCGACATCGATGTTTTAAACAGTATTAAGGCTGAAATGATTAACGCCAAAAAAGCTGTTTTGGACAGTCCTCGTCAAAACATGGAACAACAATTCGTTAATGGATTGTTGAACCGAGCTCTATCATTTGATGAATGGAAACAACGGGTTAATGATGTGACAATCGACCAAATTGCTGAGGTTGCTAAAAAGGTCGAATTGAATTCAATTTTCTTCTTAGATGGGAGGATTGATGATGCAAATTAAAGAGTATCGTAAGTTTAATGAAAAAGTATATATCGAAAAGATGGATAATGGGTTGTCTGTGGTAGTTGTTCCCAAGAAGGGCTACCAAAAGACTTATGCTACACTTTCCGTACGATATGGATCTATCGATACCAACATTAATGGAAAGACTTATCCAGCAGGAATTGCCCATTTTCTAGAACATAAGATGTTCGATAAAAAAGATTATGATGCTATGGATGTTTTCTCTAAATATGGTGCAGGCTCTAATGCATTTACTAGTTTTAATAAAACAAGTTACCTATTTTCAACCACTGATAATGTTCATGAAAACCTAACTGAGTTATTGGATTTCGTGCAAGAACCTTACTTTAGTGACGCAAAGGTAGAAAAAGAAAAGGGCATCATTGGCCAAGAAATTAGTATGTATGATGATGAACCAGGAGCTGTTTTATTCTTCAAGACAGTTCAAAACATGTTCCCAGATACGCCATTGAATGTTGATATTGCCGGCACAGAGGATTCAATCTATAAGATTACCAAGCAAGACTTGTATGACTCTTATAATTACTTCTATCAACCTCAAAACATGCAACTTACAGTTGTTGGAAACGTTGTTCCTGAAGATATCTTTAAGTGGGTTAGCGATAACCAAAGTAAAAAGAGTTTTAACGAACCTAAAGATGTCAAAAGAACGACAATTCAATCTTCTGAAATTGTGAGGGAAACCACCCATTATATGGATGTAAACCGTCCTAAAGTGGCTTTAGGAATTAAAGGTGATTCTAAATACAATGGTGATATTAAATATGAACTATCCATTTCACTATTGCTACAACTTCTGTTATCAGAAGGTTCTGAGATTTATGAAAAGATGTATAACGATGGAATTATCGATGACTCATTTGGTTTTGACTTCGATTGCGAAGATCAGTTTAACTTTGCGGTATTAGCGGGTGAAACTGAAAAGATTGATGAGTTCATTGATAGAATTTCAGATGTATTGGTTAACTTTGCCGACTATATTTCAGATAAATCTGATGAGTTTGAATTAATTAAAAAAGAAGAAATTGGTCAACATGTTTCAATGATGAATTCCATTGAAGCAATTGCAAATAACATGTCAGATGAAGATCATGATTTTGAAAATATCTATGATGAAATTGAAATGATTAAACAATTAGAATTAGATGATTTAATTCGTTATGGAAAATTATTTTTAAAACCTGACATGATAGTGAAAAACAAGATTTTTCCTAAAAATTAATTAGTTTAGATGTCTAGATAATATAGCTAATTATGATATACTGTAGATGTAAAATAATAAATAAGTGGAGTAATACCTATGCAAAATAACAATGGAAAACAAGTAGAAATTGGTAAATCACTACACGAAGCACGTGTCGCCAAGGGAATGTCCATTGACGATATTCAAAAGATTACCAAAATCCAAAAACATTACCTTGAAGCAATCGAACAGGGGAACTTTGCTGAACTTCCTGGTGATTTTTACGTTCGCGCGTTTATTAAGCAATTCGCTGACACTGTTGGCGTTAACGGTATTGAACTATTGAATGAACATGACGATAGTCTACCTGATACTCAAAGCGAAGAATACGCTGATGAAGTATCAAAGGATGACGTTAATAGCCGTGTAGCTAGTCGTAGTCGTGAACAAAGAAAAGACTCATTCCGTAAGGTTATTCCAACCATCGGAATTATCGTTGCAATTCTAGTAGTTGTTTGCGGTATTTGGGCAGTCGTTGTACATACTAATAGTTCTTCTCAAACTAGCATTAGTAGCAGTTCTGTTTCAGTTACTGGTTCTTCAGAATCAAGTTCATCAAGCAGCAAAGCTGATGACAAGAAGAAAGAAGATAAGAAGTCCACTGACACTAAGACTACCATTAAGGAAGTTAGCGCTACTAAGTATAATGTAACTGGTCAAAAAGAAAACACTGTTACTTTAAAGGCTACTGGTAGAGCATGGTCATCAATCATGGCTGATAACAAGACTCTATTCCAAGGTTCACAAAACAGTGGTGATAAGAAGGATGTTAAGCTTCCAGCTGACACTAAGAGTGTTAACATTTCACTAGGTAACACCCAAGGTGCTAAGATCTTGGTTAATGGTACTGAATTGAAATACGACAAGAGCACACCTTTAACTACACAAATTACATTAGAATTTAGTAAATAAAAAAGAGGGCTTTGTTAAAGCCCTTTTTTATTTCTATGGAGGAAATTATGAATTTACCAAACAAACTTACATTAATTAGAATAATAATGATTCCATTATTCATTATCTTGCTTTCATGTGACATTAACATGGGAACAGTTATCTGGTTAGGTACAAGTATCCAAGTAACCAGAATCGTTGCAGCAATCGTTTTTGCTGCTGCATGTATTACAGACTTCTTAGATGGACAAATTGCCAGAAGACAACATTTAGTTACTAATTTCGGTAAATTTGCTGATCCATTAGCAGACAAAATGATTGTTATGTCAGCATTCATTATCCTAGTTTCATTTGGCTTTGTTCCAGCATGGGTTGCAGCTGTAATCGTATGTCGTGAACTAGCCGTTACTGGTCTAAGATTAATCGTTGTTGAAAACGATGGCCAAGTAATTGCAGCTGCATGGCCTGGTAAGATTAAGACATTCAGTCAAATGATTGCCATTATCTTATTACTATTGAATGATTTCTTATTCATTCCATTTACAACCATTGGTTTTGGTACATTATTACTTTACATCTGCTTATTCTTTACTGTTTACTCAGGTGTTGAATACTTCTGGAAGAGTCGTTTTATTTTTGCAGATTCTTTCAAGTAAATCGATTTAATTATCGTATATATATAAGAAAGGTCGGATTATGTATGCAAATTGATACATCTATTGTTAACAAGCTTATTGACGATAAAATCACCATAACCGGAGCAGAAAGTTTAACGGCAGGGATGTTTCAATCCACTATTGGTGGAGTCCCCGGTGTTTCTGCTATCTTCTATGGTGGATTTGTTACTTATTCAAATGAAGCAAAGGCCAAGCTATTATCAATTCCAATGGAAGTAATTGATGAATATGGTGTTGTTTCTGAACAAGTGGCGATTTGGATGGCTAAGCAATCCAAGCAAATCATGAATGTAGACGTAGGGGTATCATTTACCGGTGTTGCTGGTCCTGATAGTTTGGAAGGACAACCAGCGGGAACTGTATTTATCGGATTAGATTACAAGGAAAATCAATTTGCAAAAGAATTTCATTTTAGTGGATCACGTCAAGAAGTGCGTGAACAGTCAGTACAAGCTGCATTGAAAATGATTGAAAATGAGTATTCTAAATAATGCGAACTTTTGTTCTGTTTTTACTTGCTTTTTTAATGAGAGATTAGTATAGTATAAATATCGAATAGTTATCAAAGGGAGGTCAAATTAATGGCTGATGAACGAAAAGCGGCTCTAGATGGTGCCTTAAAACGAATTGAAAAAGAATTCGGTAAGGGTTCAATCATGAGAATGGGAGACCGTGGAGATACTAGAATTTCCACTGTACCAACAGGTTCCTTAGCACTTGATAATGCATTAGGTGTTGGAGGATTCCCACGAGGAAGAATTGTTGAAATTTATGGACCTGAAAGTTCAGGTAAGACTACCATCGCGCTACAAGCTGTCGCAGAAGTACAAAAACAAGGTGGAACAGCGGCATACATCGATGCTGAAAATGCTTTGGATCCAGTATATGCTACCAACCTAGGGGTAAACATTGATGATTTACTTCTATCACAACCTGATACTGGTGAACAAGGTTTACAAATTTGTGACGCCCTTGTATCAAGTGGTGCCATTGATATCGTAGTTGTCGATTCAGTTGCGGCTTTAGTACCTAGAGCTGAAATTGAAGGTGAAATGGGTGATGCTCACGTTGGTTTGCAAGCTCGTTTAATGTCACAAGCACTACGTAAGTTATCTGGATCAATTAACAAGACTAAGACTATAGCTCTATTTATTAACCAAATTAGAGAAAAAGTTGGTGTTATGTTTGGTAACCCAGAAACTACACCTGGGGGACGTGCTCTTAAGTTCTATTCAACTATCAGACTAGAAATCAGAAGAGCTGAACAAATTAAAGATGGTACTGACATTATTGGTAACAGAACTAAGATCAAAGTTGCCAAGAATAAGGTAGCTCCTCCATTCAAGCGTGCCGAAGTTGATATCATGTACGGTCAAGGTATTTCACAAACTGGTGAATTAGTTGATATGGCCGTTGAACAAGATATCATTGGTAAGTCTGGTTCATGGTACTCATACGGTGAAGAAAGAATTGGTCAAGGTCGTGAAAACGCAAAACAATTCTTACAAGATAATCCGGACAAAATGGAAGAAATTAACAAAAAAGTTCGTGCTGCATATGGCATGGGCGAAGATGATTCTGAATCAGGTGAAGCTGAACAAACAAGTTTGGACACTGGTGAAGAATAACGATAAAGAAGCCGAAAGGCTTTTTTATTTTGCAAAAGAAAATAACATGTGTTGACACTTTCACAACTAAAATTTAAAATATAGTAATGTACATTGAACTATTTATTTAGTTCGCAAAATGACTAATAAATCATTCAATGCGCAGTTATCAAAAACTTAATTAAATTAGATGATGTGGAGGTGCAATAAGCCTATGACTTATTTTTTACCTATGATCCTCGCAATCATCGCTGCTTTTGTAGTTGGTATCTCTGTGGGAATGTTTTCTAACAAGAAAATTGTTGATAAGAAATTAACAAAGGCCCACATGAGTGCACAAGATATTTTGGAAGATGCTAAACGACAAGCTCAAACCTCAGCTAAGGAAGCAATTCTTGAAGCTAGAGAAAAGAGTAACCATTATCGTTCAAACATCGAAAAAGAAATTAAGCAAAGACGAATTGAAGTTCAACGACAAGAAAATCGTCTAATTCAACGTGAAGATTCTTTAGATCGTAAAGATGATGCTTTTGATAAGCGTGAAGATTCATTGAATAAGCGTGAAGAAAAGCTTAATTCAAACCAAAAGAAACTTGAACAAAAGCAACAGCAAGCTGATATGCTAGTTAAACAACGTCAAGATGAGTTAGAACGTATCTCTTCACTTTCTCAAGAAGAAGCACAAGAGCTAATTATTAACGAAACAAAGAAAGAATTAGCTGACGAACGTGCCAAAATGGTTAAAGATAGTTATAACCTAGCTCGTAAGGAATCTTCTGAGAATGCCAAGAATCTAGTTATTGAAGCGATTCAACAAAGTGCTGCTGATATCGTATCTGAAACCACAGTTTCAGTTGTTAACCTACCTAACGATGATATGAAAGGTCGTATCATCGGACGCGAAGGTAGAAACATCAGAACCTTTGAAACCCTAACAGGAATTGATTTGGTTATTGATGATACTCCAGAAGCAGTTGTGCTAAGTGGATTTGATCCAATTAGAAGAGAAGTTGCCAAGATGGCACTTGAAAGCCTAATTAAGGATGGTCGTATCCACCCAGCTCGAATCGAAGAAATGGTAGATAAGAGTCGTCGAGAACTTGATGAAAAGATTCAAGAAATTGGTGAAGAAACAGTATTTGATTTAGGAATTCATTCATTGAGTCCTGAAATGATTATGATGATTGGTAAATTGAAGTTCAAGATTTACCATGGTCGTAATGTTTTGAGCCATTCTATTGAAGTTGCGAAGTTGTCAGGTGTCTTAGCCGCAGAATTAGGCGAAGACGTCGTATTAGCAAAACGCGCAGGATTGTTGCACGAAATTGGTCGCTCTGCAGATAATGAAACAGAAGGTTCTCACATTGACCTTGGTGTTGACTTAGCCAAGAAGTTCAAAGAAAGTCCAGTTGTTATTGACTCAATTGCAGCCGATAATGAAGACAGTGAACCTAAGTACATCATTTCTGAATTAGTTAATATCGCAAACAAGATTGCGATTGCTAGACCAGGTGCAAAGAGTAAATCTCTTGAAAGCTTTGTTCATCGTCTAGAAAGTTTGGAAACAATTAGTGATAGCTTCGAAGAAGTAAACAAGAGCTACGCAATTCAAGCCGGACGTGAAATTAGAGTGATTGTAAAACCAGAAAAAGTTTCTGATACTCAAGCAGTTGTTTTAGCTAGAGATATTAAAAATAAGATTGAAGAGGATATGGAATATCCTGGTCATATCAAGGTTACAATTATTAGAGAAGTAAGATCAATCGAATATGCAAAATAAAAAAAGGGCTTTTGCCCTTTTTTATTTTATGTAAAACGATGTAAAATAGTATATATATAATAATGAATTGAGGACGAAAATGAGAATACTATTTTTAGGTGACGTAGTAGGTAACTTGGGGGTAGAGATGGTAAGCAAGTATCTACCAATTCTAAAAAGAGACTACAAGCCACAGGTAACGATTGTAAATGGTGAAAATTCAACATCATTTGGTCGCGGAATTAATAAAAAAGTATATAAACAAATTATGAGTGCAGGGACTGACGTAATTACATTAGGAAACCATGCATGGAATAACGAAGAAATCTTCGATTTTATCGATGATACCAAAAAATTAGTACGTCCTCTTAATTATCCTGGTAAGGATGTACCGGGTAGTGGATATACAATTATTAACGTTAATAATAAGAAATTAGCGGTTGTTAATTTACAAGGAAGAATCTTTATTGATCCAATCGATGATCCTTTCCAAAAGATTGACGAACTTATCAGTGAAATTAAAAAAGAAGCGGATGCAATTTTTGTTGATTTTCACGCTGAAACAACCAGTGAGAAGAAAGCAATGGGGATGTATCTAGATGGTCAAATTTCTGCGATCGTGGGAACTCATACACATGTGCAGACCAATGATGACCAAATTCTAAAAAACGGCACAGCGTTCATTTCTGACGTTGGAATGTGTGGACCATTTGATAGTGTCTTAGGAATGAAGTATGAAAATATCATTCATCGTTTCATTACCCAACGTCCAACTAGATTTGAAGTTGAAGAAAAGGGACGTGGAATCGTCTCCGGATGTGTTATCGATTTAAGAGATGATGGCACTGCCAGATCTATTGAAAAAATATTAATTGATCCAAATCACCCATATAAGGGTTAGTAGCAAAGGAGGATATTGTTTTAATGGCTAGTAAAACTAAACAAACACCAATGATGGAACAATATCAGAAAGTAAAAGATCAATACCCAGATGCTTTTGTTTTTTATCGTCTTGGTGACTTTTATGAAATGTTCAATGAAGACGCGGTAAAGGGTGCCCAAATTCTTGAACTAACATTAACTTCTAGAAGTAAGAATGCCGACAATCCAATTCCAATGTGTGGAGTGCCACACAAAGCGGTTGAATCATACATCGATACCTTAATCGATAAGGGGTACAAAGTCGCAATTGTAGAACAAATGGAAGACCCTAAATTGGCAAAGGGAATGGTTAAAAGAGCCGTTACCCAATTAGTTACTCCAGGTACCAGAACTACAATGGGTGCCGAAAATGCTAAGGATAATAACTACTTAACAGCAATTGAATATTCAGATGCTGGTTATGGTTTTGCATACGCTGAACTATCTACCGGTGAATTAAAGACCACTGTTTTAAGTAATATGAACAGTGTTTTAAACGAGTTGATGACTCTACAAACTAAGGAAGTAATCGTTAACCGTGAAATTCCTGAAAAAGATGTCGCACTAATTAATAAAGTTGGAATCTTGGTTTCATATCAAGATGACATTAAAGAATTAGATGATATGAGATATCTTTCAGAAGGCTTAAGACAAGACCTAGAAAAGAAGGTCGTAAATCGTCTAACTACTTACATTGTGGACACTCAAAAACGTAGCCTTTCTCACATGAAGGCAGCCGTTGCATACAAGCCAGCTGAATTTTTGAAGATGGATCATAATTCACAATACAACCTTGAATTAACCAAGAACCTTAGAACCAACAAAAAGTCAGGTAGTTTACTATGGTTATTGGATGAAACCAAGACAGCGATGGGTGGTAGAAAATTACGTGAATGGATTGACCATCCACTAATTGATAAATCATCCATCGAAAATCGTCAAAACCAAGTCGATGATTTATTAAACCATTACTATGAACGTAGTGAAATCACTGACATGTTAGTGAAGGTCTACGATTTGGAAAGACTTGCCGGTAAGGTTTCCTTTGGTTCAGTTAACGGTCGTGACTTAGTTCAATTAAAGACATCATTACAACAAATTCCAAAGATTAAATATATCTTGGATGAAATGGATACAAAATCATTTGATGAAATTAACAATGATTTAGACCCAGTTGATGAAGTGTCAGAACTGATTGAAAAGGCAATTACTGAAGAACCACCAATCTCAGTCACTGATGGTGGAGTTATTAAAGATGGCTACAACGAAATGTTGGATCAATACAGGGATGCAATGAACAACGGAAAACAATGGATTGCTGAACTAGAAAGCAAAGAACGTGAGCTTACCGGTATCAATAACCTAAAGATTGGTTACAATCACGTTTTCGGTTACTACATCGAAGTATCAAAGGCCAACCTAAGCAAGTTGCCAGAAGATAGATATGAAAGAAAGCAAACTCTTACCAATGCTGAAAGATTTTCTACTCCTGAATTAAAGGAAAAAGAAAAGTTAATCATTGAAGCACAAGAAAAATCCAAGACCTTAGAATATGAATTATTCAGTGAAGTCCGCGATGTTGTTAAGAGTGCAATTCAAAGACTACAAAAACTAGCCAATGCGGTATCCAGTTTGGATGTAATGCAAAGCTTTGCATCTATTTCAGATGAATACAGATTGGTTCGTCCAACTTTAAATGAAGAACACAAGCTAGAAATCATTGATGGTAGACATCCGGTGGTTGAAAAGGTTATGGGTCATCAATCATACGTACCAAACGATGTGATTATGGATCCAGGAACAAACGTCTTGTTAATTACAGGTCCTAATATGTCTGGTAAGAGTACCTACATGCGTCAATTGGCATTAACAGTCATCATGGCCCAAATTGGTTGTTTTGTTCCTGCTAAGTCTGCCGAAATGCCAATTTTTGACCAAATATTTACCAGAATTGGTGCTGCTGATGATTTGATTTCTGGACAAAGTACTTTCATGGTGGAAATGAAGGAATCAAACGAAGCGATTCAAAATGCTACCGATAACAGTTTGATCTTATTCGATGAAATTGGTAGAGGGACAGCCACATACGATGGAATGGCGTTAGCTCAATCAATCATTGAATATGTTCACAATCACATCCATGCTAAGACACTATTTTCTACTCACTACCATGAATTGACTGAACTAGCCGACTCATTGGATGAACTACAAAACGTTCATGTTGGTGCGGTTGAAAAAAACGGTGAACTAGTCTTTCTACACAAGGTGAAGAAGGGTGCTGCCGATAAATCATATGGTATTCACGTTGCAAAATTAGCTGGTTTACCAAATGAATTATTATCCAGAGCAGACGTCATCTTAAGTGACTTGGAAAACAACAATGAAAAGACTAATACCGACAATGTTGTCATGGCAGAAAAATCAAGTCCAGTCGTTGAAGATGAAATTGATGAACCAGAACAACAACTTTCATTGTTTGGGGATGTCAAAGAACCCCAAAAGAAAAAAGGTAAGAGTGGCGAAGATAAGATTCTAAAAGCTCTTAAGGACTTAGACTTGATGTCTAAGACACCAATGGATATTATGAATGAAGTATATAAATGGAAACGCGAAATTGATAAATAAATGAGGTGATTAATCTTGCATAAAATACATGAGTTATCAACAATTCTTGCTGATCAAATTGCAGCCGGTGAAGTTGTTGAACGACCTGCTTCGGTTGTAAAAGAATTAGTTGAAAATTCAATTGATGCGCAAAGTACGCAAATTGATATCAATATTGAAGATGCAGGATTAAAGAAAGTCGAAATTATCGATGATGGAATTGGGATTAATCACGATGATGTCGAAATCGCCTTTAAACGTCATGCAACAAGTAAGATTACTAACCAAAGAGATCTATTCAAGGTGCAATCCTTAGGTTTCCGTGGTGAAGCCTTGCCTTCAATCGCTTCAGTGTCAGATGTTCATTTGAAAACATCGACTGGGGATGAAGGAACTCAGATTCATATCAAGGGTGGCGAAATTAAAGAAATCAAACCAGCAGAAGCTAGAAGAGGAACAAGCATCTGCGTTGAGGACTTATTCTTTAATACACCTGCTAGATTGAAATACATGAAGACCATCAAGACTGAATTAGCCAAGATTTCTGATATTGTTGATCGTTTAGCAATTGGCCATCCTAATATCGCATTTTCGTTGGTTCATAACCAAAGAGAAATCTTAAGAACATCAGGTAGAGGCCAACTGCAACAGGTGATTGGTGATATTTATGGTGCCAAGAACTTAAAGCGTATTATTAAAATTAAAAATGCTGATAATGACTTTAAGATTAGTGGTTTTGTAAGTTTGCCTGAATTAACAAGAGCTTCTAGAAACTATGTCACCATCACTTTGAATGGTCGATACGTTAAAAACTATGCTTTATTCAAAGCAATCACCGATGGTTATGGTTCTAAGCTAATGGTTGGTCGTTATCCAATTGCTGTATTAAATATCGAATTGGATCCGGTTTTAACGGATGTCAATGTTCATCCAACCAAACAAACCGTTAGAATTAGCAAGGAAGATCAGTTATGTAATTTGGTCGCCAAAACAATCTATGATACGATTTATCAAGAAAATCTAATTCCAGAAGTGATGACTAGAGACCGTGCTGTTCAACCAAGATATACTACTGAACAGTTGCAAATGCAAATCAATCAATATTCTCAGACAAGGGAAGAACCAAAGAGTGAACCTTTAGTTAACGATTATGTTGAGCCCGTTTTACAACCTCAAGCTGAAGAAAAAGAAGCAACACCTAAGGAAGACATCAAGACTTCTGATATTGATGCTATTTACATCAGTAATAAGGCACAATTAAATGATGAAGATGTAAAAAGTTTTGCTCATCGCTACGAACACCCCGTAACTCCATTTGGGGAAGATGAAGTGACTGATGATGAGGTATCAAACAACGATAATCAACTACGTTTTCCTAAACTTTTGTATATTGGTCAACTTCACGGAACTTATCTAATTGCTGAATCAGACGATGGTATGTACATTGTCGACCAACATGCTGCTCAAGAAAGAATTAACTATGAACGATTGAGAACTGAGATTGGAGAGGTATCTAACGACCAACAAAGTTTGTTAGTGCCACTAGTCTTGGATTATCCTAATCGTGATGCGTTAATCATTCAAGAAAAGTTGGGGATGTTACAAGAAGTTGGCCTAAATGTTGAACCATTTGGGAAGAACAGCTTCGTAGTAAAGCAACATCCAACATGGATTGAAGAAGGTAACGAGGAAGAAACCAT
The DNA here is from genome assembly GCF_001308195.1 of Apilactobacillus kunkeei. GTDB lineage: Bacteria > Bacillota > Bacilli > Lactobacillales > Lactobacillaceae > Apilactobacillus > Apilactobacillus kunkeei_C. Next base: position 59,331 of record NZ_JXDF01000014.1, read on the forward strand.
TCGAGAAATGATTGATTGGGTCATTAATCATAAGAATATCTCGGTAGCTTCATTTAGAGCACAGACAGCGATTATGATGAGTTGTAAGCAAGCAATTAAGGCTAACCATCACTTGGATAGAAAACAGGCGGTTCATTTACTTGATGAATTAGCGACTGTTAACAATCCGTTTAATTGCCCTCATGGCAGACCCGTTTTAGTATCTTTTTCTAATACAGATATGGAAAAGATGTTCAAACGAATTCAAGACCCACATACTAACGACAATTTTATGTAATCGAGGATAGACTATGTTTGAATATTTAAAAGGAACCATCGAAGATGTCCAACCTGGATATATCGTAGTTGATGTAAACGGAGTTGGATACTTAGTATACACATCTAATCCATATGTATACCAAGTAGATAGTAATGAAGAAGTGAAGGTATTCATTCACCAAGCCGTGACTGATTCATCACAACTACTTTATGGATTCTCCAGCCGAGAATTAAAATCAATTTTTGAAAAATTGCTAAACGTTTCAGGAATTGGTCCTAAGAGTGCATTAGCAATTATTGCTGGAAACGATCCACAATCATTACTAAGCGCAATTAATACAGAAAACGTTACTTACTTAACTAAGTTCCCAGGTGTTGGTCAAAAGACTGCTAAGCAAATCATTCTTGATTTGAAGGGCAAACTAGACGACATTGCACCATCATTATTCGATGACTTTACTGCTGAAAATCAACCTGTATCAGATGATAAGTCAGACAACCAAGCACTTGAAGATGCATTAGAAGCACTAAGTGAATTGGGATATTCAGCACGTGACATTAAGAAGGCTAGAAAGGCCTTAGAAGATATTGAAGTTACAACTACTGAAGATTACTTAAGACAAGGTTTAAGTGCTGTAACTAAATTTTAAGGAGGAGTATTAAATGGATGACAACCGCATTATCTCAGGCGATAGTGAAGGTAGAACTGAAGAAACATTTGAAAAATCACTCCGTCCACAATACTTATCAGAGTACATTGGTCAAGACGACTTAAAGAAAGAGTTGTCAGTGTACATTAAGGCTGCTAAACAACGTGAAGAAACTTTAGACCACGTTCTGTTGTATGGACCTCCTGGGTTAGGTAAGACTACCTTAGCGATGGTGATTGCAAACGAAATGGAAGCAAACATCAAAACAACCAGTGGTCCAGCAATTGAAAAGACTGGTGATTTAGCAGCACTGCTAAACGAATTACAACCTGGTGATATTTTATTTATCGATGAAATTCATCGTCTTCCAAAGACAGTTGAAGAAATGCTTTATTCAGCAATGGAAGACTTCAGTGTTGATATCGTTGTGGGTCAAGGTCCAACAGCGCATCCTGTTCATTTACCATTGCCACCATTTACTTTGATTGGTGCAACTACCAGAGCCGGATTGCTATCAGCACCATTTAGAGATCGTTTCGGAATCGTTGAACACATGAAGTACTACAATACCGAAGATTTACAAGATATTGTTTTACGTTCAGCTGACATTTTCCATACTAAGATTTACGATCAAGGTGCACATGAAATTGCTAGACGTTCAAGAGGAACACCTAGAATTGCGAACCGTTTATTAAAACGAGTTCGTGACTTTGCTCAAGTATCTAACGATGGAAACGTTGATGTCGATATCGTTGATACTTCACTTAAAATGTTGGGTGTTGATAACGAAGGATTGGATGCAACTGATATTAAGTTGTTAAAGACCATGATTGAGTTTTACAATGGTGGACCGGTTGGTGTATCGACACTTGCTGCTAATATTGGAGAAGAAGTGAATACAATTGAAGAAATGTATGAACCATATCTTCTTCAAATTGGTTACATTAAAAGAACTGCCAGGGGTAGAGTGGTAACCGATAATGGTTATCATCACCTTAATTATCCAATTAATAGAGATAATTAGGGACTGGACTATTAATGATAATTTTGATAAGATATATATTAAATTATGAGAGGTACGGTGAACTATAATGGGTAACTACAGTGGATTTATTATTTTAATCGTATTATTTGCGATTATGTATTTCTTGGTTATTAGACCACAAAAGAAACAACAACAAAAACACGCAGAAACATTAAAACAACTTCAAAAGGGTGACCACGTAACAACTATCGGTCGCTTACACGGTATCGTTGATGATATCAACGAAGAAGAAAAGACTGTTACTTTAGACTGTGACGGCATTTACTTAGTATTTGACCTAAACGCAATCGCAAAGGTAACTGATCGTGTTGCTGACGCTAAGTCAGATGACTCAGCCAAAGAAGCTAAAGAAGAAAAATAATAAGTTGAAAGAGACAGTTTTCAGCAGTGCTGAAGGTTGTCTCTTTTGTCTGTTAAGGCCTAAACAACATAAATGACCATATGATATAATTATGTTATGAATTTATAGAAGGATATTAGGAGCGATTATGAGTAAAATGTTTAATTTTTTCAAATTATCAACGCAAAGTAAGATTATCAAAGCCATTTGCGATTTTGATACAATTATTATCCATAGACACCAACGACCAGATCCAGATGCATATGGTTCTCAAATGGGTTTAGCAAACATCATCAAGGCATCTTTTCCAAAAAAGAAGGTTTATTGTGTTGGAAAGCAATATCAAAGTTTTGATTGGTTAGGAACAACCGACGAAATTGATGACGATGTATACAAGAATGCATTGGTTATTGTTGTTGATACCGCTAACCAACCTCGAGTTGATGATGATAGATATACCCATGGAAAGATGATGATTAAGATTGACCATCATCCAAATGATGACCAATTTGGGGACATTATGTGGGTAGAACCAGAAGCATCAAGTACATCTGAATTAATCTATGATTTGTTTGAATCCTCAAAGAAGTTAAAGATTAACGCAAATGCTGGTCGCTTATTATACGCTGGTATTATTGGTGACACTGGTCGTTTCAAATATCCATCTACTTCATCAAACACATTTAGGGTAGCATCAGAATTGGCTAAGTTAGACTTCTCAATTAGTGAAGTTAACACAATTGAATCATCAATTGACTTACCAATGGCTAGACTATCCGCATATGTATATGAAAATCTAAGCATTACCGATAGTGGAGCCGCTTATATCGTATTAAGCGATGAAGTTTTGGAACCATTCAATTTGGGCAATGAAAGAACTTCAGCCGTTGTACCACTTCCTGGCAATATCAATCAAGTAACCGCTTGGGCTATCTTTATTCAAAAAGAAGATGGCACATACAAGATTAGCTTGAGATCCAAAGGACCAGCTATTAATGAATTAGCCAAAGAATTTGGCGGTGGCGGTCATGATTTGGCAAGTGGTGCCGCTGCTAAAGACGAAGATGAAATCAAGTCGGTAATTAGTAAATTAGACGAATTAGTCGCTAGTTACAAAGGAGAATAATAAATGCCAAGTACATTTAAGCAATACAATTTAAAGCCATTCATCATGGATGCTTTAGATGAATTAAACTTTAGAGAACCAACTGCTATTCAGGAAAAGATTATTCCTGAAATCCGTAAGGGTAGAAGTGTTGTTGGTCAATCAGCCACTGGTAGTGGTAAGACTCATGCATTCTTGTTACCAATTTTTGATAACTTAGACGTTGACACATTGGAAGTCCAAGCTGTTATCACCACACCAAGTCGTGAATTAGCTTACCAAATTTACAACAATGCTAAGCAACTAGCTAAGCATTCAGACAAGACCATTCATATCGCTAACTACGTTGGTGGTACTGATAAGGTTAGACAAATTGAAAAGCTAAAGAATGAACAACCACAAATCGTTATTGGAACTCCAGGCCGTATTTCTGATTTGATCAAGGGTCAACATCTACAAGTTCATACAGCTACTCAACTAGTAATTGATGAAGCTGATATGACACTAGACCTTGGTTTCTTAAACGATATCGACAACATCGCTGCTAGCTTTGGTAAGGATGTTCAAATGATGGTGTTCTCAGCAACCATTCCACAAAAATTAAAACCATTCTTGAAGAAGTATCTAGAAAATCCATACGTTGAAAACATTCCAAACAGAACTGTTATCAGTCCAACAATTGATAACTGGTTAATTTCAACTAAGGGTCAAAACAAGAACGACTTAATCTACAAATTAATCACCATGGGTGAACCTTACCTTGTATTAATCTTTGCTAACACTAGAAAACGTGTCGAAGAAATTTACGAATTCTTACGTAACCAAGGACTAAAGGTGGGAATTGTTTCTGGTGATTTAACACCACGTGAACGTAAGAGAACTATGAAACAAATTCAAAATCTTGAATTCCAATACGTTGTAGCTACTGATTTAGCTGCTCGTGGAATTGATATTGAAGGTGTTTCCGATGTTATTAACGATGATATTCCAGAAGACTTGGAATACTTCATTCACCGTGTTGGAAGAACAGGTAGAAATAACATGCCTGGAACTGCGGTTACACTTTATGCACCTGATGAAGAAGATGAGATTGATGCATTAGAAAAGATGGGCATTTCATTTAAGCCAAAGGTTATTCGTGGTGGCCGTGTTGAAGACACTTATGATCGTAACCGTAGAAAGTCACACCGTCGTGGTCATGACAAACTAGAACCAACCATGATTGGTATGATTAAAAAGAAGAAGAGAAACGTTAAGCCTGGTTACAAGAACAAGATTAAACAAGAGCTTAAGCGAAACGATGAAATGAATCGTCGTATCCAACAAAGAGAAGAAGGACGTCGTAAGAGAAAGTCCAAGAAGAACAGTTCACAACGTTATAGATAACGTTTGACACCGGTTTTAATAAACCATATAATTTAGATATAAATTAGAGAACATGCTTGTATAATTTCATTTTAAGAGACATCTTGGTTGGTGAAAAAGATGATTGGGTTTATCAAGTGCTATCTCGAGTAATAATTAAATCGCTTTCTCAGCGTTATTGAGACTTAAAGAGGTATACGAAAAACATCGTTGCAAGTAAAGTGGTACCGCGCATATAGCGTCTTTACTAGCAACGGTGTTTTTGTGCTTATTGGAGGGAATTTCTATGAAAAAATTAGATAGTAGTCAAATTCGTGCTATGTATTTGGAATTTTTCAAACAACATGGTCACACAATTGAACCAAGTGCTTCATTAGTACCAAAGGATGATCCATCACTTCTATGGATTAACTCTGGTGTTGCCACAATGAAGAAATACTTTGACGGTAGTGTTGTTCCAAAGAACCACCGTTTAACTAGTTCACAAAAGAGTATTAGAACTAACGATATCGAAAATGTTGGTAAGACAGCTCGTCACCACACATTATTCGAAATGTTAGGTAACTTCTCAGTTGGTGATTACTTCAAGAAAGAAGCAATTACATGGGCTTTTGAATTACTAACTTCACCAGAATGGTTTGGTTGGGACAAAGAAAAGCTTTACATGACTGTATATCCTGAAGATACTGATGCTAAAAAATTCTGGCAAGAAGCAGGGGTTGCTGCTGACCACTTAATCGATATGGATGACAACTTCTGGGATATTGGACAAGGTCCTTCAGGTCCAGATACTGAAATCTTCTATGACCGTGGAGAAAAATACGATAACTTAGCTCCAGATGATCCAGAAAACTACCCTGGTGGGGAAAACGAAAGATATCTCGAAGTTTGGAACATTGTGTTCTCACAATTTAACCACAAACCAGATGATACTTACGAACCACTTCCAAGAAAGAACATTGATACGGGGATGGGATTAGAACGTGTTGTTTCAATTTTTGAAGACGCACCAACTAACTTTGAAACCGACTTGTTCATGCCAATCATTGAAAAGACTCAATCACTAAGTGATGGTAAGAAGTACGGTGAAAATGCTCAAGACGATATCGATTTTAAGATTATCGCTGACCATGCTCGTGCGATTACTTTCGCTATTGGTGACGGTGCTCTTCCATCAAACGTTGGTAGAGGATACGTTATCAGACGTTTAATCAGACGTGCCATTGTTTCAGGTCACCGTTTAGGCATTAAGGATGACTTCTTATACCAATTAGTTCCAGTTGTTGGTGAAATCATGAAGTCATACTACCCAGAAGTATTGGAACAAAAGGATTACCTAGAAAAGGTTATTCATTCTGAAGAAAAGCGTTTCAATGAAACACTATCTGATGGTTTACAACTTCTTGGTGAATTAATGGACAACTTGAAGAAGACTAACCAAAAGACTGTTGAAGGAAAAGATGCATTTAAGCTATACGATACTTACGGTTTCCCACTAGAAATGACTAAGGAATACTTAGAAGATGCTGGATTCTCAGTTGATGAAACTGGTTTTAAGGCCGAAATGCAAAAGCAAAAAGAACGTGCTAGAAATGCCCGTGGAAACGATAAGTCAATGGGTGTTCAACGTGATCTATTAATCGACATTAAGACACCAAGTGAATACGTTGGTTACTCACAACTAGAAGTTGATGACGCTAAATTACTAGATATTATTGTTGATGAAAAACTAGTTGACCAAGCAGGCGCTGGAGAAGCTGAAGTTATCTTTGATAAGACACCTTTCTACGCTGAAATGGGTGGGCAAGTAGCTGACCAAGGTACCATTGTTGATGAAGATGGTAACCTATGTGCAAAGGTTACTGATGTTCAACACGCACCAAATGGTCAAAACTTACACACTGTTGAAGTAATTACTAGTCTTTCAAAAGACCACCAATACAAACTAAGTGTTGATCGTAAGTTCCACGCATTGGTTGAACATAACCATACTGCAACCCACTTATTAGACCAATCATTGAGAAATGTTTTAGGTGACCATACTCAACAAGCTGGTTCATTAGTTGAACCAAACTACCTAAGATTTGACTTTACTCACTTCGGTTCAGTTACTAAGGAAGACCTACAAAAGGTTGAAGACTTAGTTAACGAAGAAATCTTCAAGGCAGAACCTGTTACTACTGTTGAAACAGATCAAGAAACTGGTAAGAAGATGGGTGCCATCGCCTTATTCGACAGCAAGTATGGTGATAAGGTTAGAGTTGTTAGTGCCGGTGATTACTCAGTTGAATTCTGTGGTGGTAACCACGTAAGCAACACTAGTCAAATTGGATTGTTCAAGATTGTTTCAGAATCAGGTGTTGGTGCCGGTGTTAGAAGAATTGAAGCCGTAACTTCAAAAGCTGCTTTTGATTACCTAAACAACGAAGAAGCACTTCTAAAACAAGTTGCTGATCAAGTTAAGACTATCCAAGTTAAGGAAGTTCCTAACAAGGTTGCTCAATTACAAGAACAAATTAAAGACTTACAACAAAAACAAGATAAGTTAGAATCAAAAATTGCTAGCCAACAAGCTAACTCAGTTTTCGATGACGTTAAAGAAGTTAACGGAAACAAGATTATCACTGGTGTTTTGAATGTTTCAGGAATGGATCAATTAAGACAACTAGCTGATACTTGGAGAAGCAAGAACCTATCAGACGTATTAGTTCTTGGAACTCAAAGTGGTGAAAAGGCTAACCTAATTGTTGCTGTTAGTGATGAAAAGGTTAAGGATGGCATGAAGGCCGGAGACATCATTAAGTCAATTTCTAAGGAAATTAATGGTGGCGGTGGTGGCCGTCCAAACATGGCTCAAGCGGGTGGTTCAAAGCCTGAAGGATTACCTAAGGCAATGGAAGCAGCAGTGGCTTGGTTAGAAAACTTTTAAAATTAATTAATATTTAAGTTTTATTTTGTTCCAAGTAGAATTATAATAAACCTACATCATAGATTTAGAGGTGTTATAAATGAGTGCTTCAGATAAGACAATGTATTTTGATTTAAGTAATAATACTCCAAAGAATGTTCATGATACACTATTAATCGTGTTTAAGGCATTGGAGGAAAAAGGATACGATCCATACAATCAAATTGTCGGATATTTAATTTCAGGAGATCCTGCATATATTCCTCGATTTAATGATGCTCGTAATTTAATTCGTCGATACGAAAGAGACGAGATTATTGAAGAGTTGGTTCGTTTTTACTTGGACAAGAATAATGATCGTGAGGAAAATTAATATATGAGATTAATGGGGATGGATGTCGGATCTAAGACGGTTGGGATTTCTGTTAGTGATTTATTGGGATGGACAGCACAAGGTGTTGAAATCATTCCAATTAATGAAGACGAAGAACAATTTGGATTAGATCGGGTAGCCGAATTAGTCGAAAAATATGAAATTACGGGGTTTGTTCTAGGATTACCTAAGAACATGAATAATACCTCAGGACCTAGGGTTGAAGCTTCAAAACGATATGGTGAAATGTTAAAGGAAAAGTTTAACCTACCAGTAGACTTTGTTGATGAACGATTAACAACTGTTGAAGCCGAAAGAATGCTTATTGAAAAAGCGGACACTTCTAGAGAAAAACGAAAAAAAGTTATCGATAAAATTGCCTCTGAATTGATTTTACAGACCTATTTAGATGGTAAAGGTAAACTAACAAGATAATGAAAAGAGGGGTTAGCAATGGACAACAACAACGAAGAAGAACAACAACAAATTTCATTAGTTGACGAAAAGGGAAACGAAGAACTATACGATGTTTTATTCACTTTCGAATCTGATGATTTTGGTAAATCATACATCTTACTTTACCCAGCCGGTAAAGCAGATGATGAAGAAGTTAACATTGAAGCATATGCCTTACCAGAAGGCGATGATCCAATGGACCCACAAGGTGGAGATTTACAATTAATCGAAACTGATGAAGAATGGGAAATGGTTGAATCAGTGCTAAACACTTTATTAGATACCGATGACGGTGACGATGAAGAAGAATAAACAATAACTAAAAAGATGCCGCAACGGCGTCTTTTTTTGTGTTCTTTACTGGTTATAGTCTGCCTTTTCATGCTAAAATAGTGATGAAGTTAATGGAGGTTTATCGAAAATGAACGACACGAATCAACGCTTTAAAGCTAGTATTGGAAAAAAGAACTACACATTTGTAGGAAAGAGTTCCGCAGACCACATGAAGACAGTGACTGAATTAATGAATCGTCAATTGGTTCAATTAAAAGAAATGTCACCAGATATTAATGACGAAGATGCAGCTATTTTATTGGCGTTCAACGCATTTTCAGAACAAATTAAGTTACAAGAAAAATTAAATGAATTAACCGAAAATAACGAAGAAGAAGGAAACATGAACTAATGCTTTTTAATATTATTATCTTTCTACTGCTTATCTATGGTGCATATGATGGATATCACCGTGGATTAGCACAAGAAATATTACGTGTTGTTGGTTTTTTGTTTAGCCTATTTGTTTCGCTGTACTTTGCTAGAGATTTGAGTCAAGCTATCTTTGCAAACAGTAGTTTGATTAATGATCAAATCCTATGTAACAGTATTAGTTTCTTCATTATTTTCTTAATTTCTGGAATTTTTGTGCGTATTATTATCTCAATCGTAGATAAGATTACTCATATTCCAGTAATTCACCAACTTAATGCATTGGGTGGAACTGTTATTGGATTGATAATTGCTTACGTATCAATTCTATTTATTTTAAATGTGATTTCTGTTCTACCAAGTAATCAAATAACTAAACAATATCATCAGTCATCAGTTGCTGAGTTTATTGTTCATAAAACACCAATTATTTCACACGATTTATATGAAAAATGGCTAAGATAAGGTGATTAAATAAATGAATGAAAAAGTTCTATCGACTTTAGAATATGAAAAAGTTAAGAGCTCAATTGAGCAATACTTAACAACAAGAAACGGGAAAAAGGAACTAGCTGCACTGTCACCTGTAGATAATCCTAACACTATTAATATGTGGCTTGATGAAACTGATGATGGAGCGCATATTTTACGTTTAGATAAAGAAATTTCCATTCCCAAGCTTGATGATGTCACTCCATACATGAAGCGTTTAAAGATTGATGCCTCATTGAATGGTAGTGAATTATCCAAGATAAATAAGATTTTAAAGACATCTAACTATCTAGTTAGATTTTTTAATAACTTAAGAGACGATGAAGTATCATTAAATCGTTTATATAAATTAATTAATGAAATTCAAGCAGTTCCAAACATTTCACAACGACTATCAGATTCAATTGATGACGATGGTAGATTGTTGAATACTGCTTCAAAAGAGTTGAACTCAATTAGACGTCGAATGGACGTTATCAAGGGTGAGGTTCGTTCAATTATGAACCAATTCACTCAAAAACACAGTAAGGATTTAACTGAACCAATTGTCACAATTAGAGAAGACAGAATGGTGCTACCAGTTAAAGCTGAAAATAAAAACAAGTTCGGTGGAATTGTGCATGATCGCAGTTCCTCTGGCCAAACATTGTACATTGAACCAGCATCAACCGTTGGTTTGAATACAGAACTTCGTCAAAAACAAATCGAAGAACGTCATGAAGAAAGACGTATCTTAATCGAATTATCTGATTTGATTCGTCCTTACCAAAGTGAAATTATCAATAACTCTAAGATATTAGGACACTTGGATTTGATTAATGCCAAGGCCAAATACGCGAGAGATTTAAAAGCAACCAGACCAGTTGTATCAAACGAAAATCATGTTAACTTAAAGCAAGCTAGACATCCTTTAATTGATATGAATAAGGTTGTTGCTAATGATTTATACATTGGTAAAGATAACAAGGCAATCATTATTACCGGTCCTAATACCGGTGGTAAGACCATCACTATCAAGACATTAGGACTACTTCAATTGATGGCTCAATCTGGCTTATTCGTGACAGCCAACGAAGGTTCATCCGTTGCTGTATTTGATAATGTCTTCGCTGATATTGGTGACGAACAGTCAATCGAACAAAACTTAAGTACATTCTCATCACATATGGATAATATCGTTGATATTTTAAATGGAATTACTAAGAAGAGTTTGGTAATCCTTGATGAATTGGGTGCCGGAACCGATCCTAAGGAAGGTTCTGCTTTAGCCATCGCCATTCTCGACAAGATTGCCGAAAAGGATTGTGATGTTGTTGCTACAACCCACTATCCCGAATTAAAGGTATATGCTTACAACCGTCCACAAACGATTAACGCATCTATGGAATTCGATAGTGAAACCCTTCAACCAACTTATCATTTAATGATGGGTGTTCCTGGTCAAAGTAATGGTTTGAATATTGCATCTAGACTTGGTTTGGATGAATCAATCATTACAGAAGCTAGATCATTGGTTGACCAAGACAGCCAAGATTTAAACACAATGATTGTTGAATTAACTGAACAAACTAAACGTGCTCGAGTTGAAGCCGATGAACTAAAGGTTCAATTGGATGATGCTACAAAGTTACATGAAGATTTAAGTGAAGAATACGCTAAGTACAAGAACCAAAAGGATCGATTGGTGACTGCTGCTAAGCAACAAGCAAATGAAATTGCTGAAGCTGCTAAGAAGAAGGCGGACGCAATTATCAATGATCTTCATGAAAAGCAACGTAAAGTTGGCCAAGTTACCATCAAGGAAAATGAATTAATTGATGCTCAAGGTCAATTGAACTCACTACGTCATGACGTTAACCTGGTTAATAATCGTGTATTAAAGAAGGCGAAAGCTAAACACGATTTCCATAAGGGTGACGACGTTATGGTTAAGTCATATGGACAACGTGGTGTGTTGGTTAAGAAGTTAGATGATAATGAATGGGAAGTTCAATTAGGAATTCTTAAGATGAGAATTGCCGAAGGTGACCTTGAAAAAATCAAAGTTGATAATGATGAACAAAGATTTAATACCAAGGTTAAGAGAACTTCTTCCAAACGTGTATCTGCTAAACTAGATTTACGTGGTCACCGCTATGAAGAAGCAATGCATGAAGTTGATCAATACTTGGATTCTGCTGTACTTGCGGGATATCCTTCCGTTACAATTATTCACGGAAAAGGGACCGGAGCACTTAGACAAGGTGTTACAGATATGCTTTCCAGTGATAGACGAGTTGACTCATTTAATTATTCACCAGCAAATGCTGGAGGAGACGGTTCCACAGTGGTAAAATTGAGGTAGAAAATTAAATCGTATAAGACTTATTCTTTGCATTTAATTACTAAACAGTCTAAACTTACTTTCAGTAAGAAAAATAAGGAGGCTATTAATATGGTTTCAGAAACAACAGATAAGACATTTGAAAAAGATACTGCCGAAGGTGTTACTTTAACTGATTTTTGGGCAACTTGGTGCGGTCCTTGCCGTATGCAATCACCAGTTGTAGACCAATTATCTGAAGAAATGGGTGACAAGGTAACATTCAACAAGATGGATGTTGACCAAAACCCAGAAACACCACAAAAATTTGGTATTATGAGTATTCCTACTTTATTAGTAAAGAAGGATGGCGAAGTTGTAGATAGCATCGTGGGTTACCACAGCAAGGAACAACTTGCTAAGATCTTAAACCAATACCTATAAGACAAAAAAAGAACGTTTAGCATATCGCTAAGCGTTCTTTTTTATTATTGTTTTAAATCAAATTCTTTAACGGAATCTTCAATTACTGGAGCAGGATGCTTTGGATCCATATGTACTCTAATAAGGACGGTTCCATTTTTTTCTTCTTTAGGATTCATTTCAGCTTCAGAAATTACTCCGAATTGTTGTTGAGCAATTTGAGCTAAGAAACCAGATTCAAACATGAAGTCGGCATCTGGATCTGCTTCGATTCGTTTAGCAACGATATCTCCGCTCAATGTCCATTTGATTTCGTGCTTGTTTTCAGAAGAAACAGATAAGTCGCCTAAACCTGATTGTTTGAAAAATAGGACAGTATCCAAAGCGTCTTTTAATGGGAACTTTCTGGCAATTTTTTTACCAGCCCAGTACATGATGCTGTGGGTATCACTTCCCAATAAATCGTTTAATAATACGTCTCTTAATAATTCTTGACCCCATAGAGGACGAGTAGAATCATTATCAATTATTTTATTGTAAAGATTATTATTATCCATACTTGTTAACCTCAATTCCTTATATACAAATACATTATATTATAAATTTATCATAATTTATATATCCCAAGTAAAATTAAAGAAAATGTTTATCCTTAATAAATGTCAGGAAGGTCTAAAAATGGTAATATAAAAGTAGTGGAACTGAAAAGAGGGTTACTATTTTGAGCAAAAAAGCGATTGGTTTTATGGATTCTGGAGTTGGTGGTTTAACTGTTGCTAAGCTGGCGATGAAAGAATTGCAAAACGAAAACATTGCATATTTGGGCGATGAAGCCCGTTTACCATACGGTGAAAAATCTAAAGAAGAAATTCAACAATATTCATTACAAATAGCAAACTTCTTAATTGAAAAAGAAGATATTAAAATGCTGGTGATTGCATGTAATACAGCAACTTCATACGCATTAGATTATTTGAGAGGGCATCTTCTTATCCCCGTAATTGGTGTTGTTAACCCAGGAAGCATTGCAGCGGTCAATAATACAAAGACCAATCGTGTTGGATTAATTGCCACTAATGGAACTGTTAAGAGTGGTGCTTACGAAAAAGCAATTAATAAGATTAATAATAATATCGAAGTATTTAGTCAGGGATGTCCTAGATTTGTCCCAATGGTTGAAAACCAAGAATACAAAGACGCAAAAAAACAAAAAGTGGTCGATTACGATCTATCAACTATCAAGACAGATAACGTTGATACTTTAATTCTTGGATGTACTCATTTCCCAATAATGCGCGAAATGATTCAAAAATCTGTTGGTGATTCCGTTACACTAATTGATCCTGGATATGAAACAGTAAAACAAATTAAGACGATTTTACAACAACATCATCTTGAAAATGATGAAAAGGGTGATACTACTTATTCCTTCTATACTACTGGGGATGCGGACAATTTCAATCAGGTTGCAAACGAGTGGCTTAACTACGAAGTTCACGCAAAACACCTACCAATTAAAAAACTAGAGGAGCTATGATTATGGAAACAATTGTAATTGCGACTAACAATCAAAATAAAGCCCGCGAATTTCGCGAAATGTTTGGCGATAAAAATATCGACTTTAAAACACTTGCAGATTTTCCAGAATTAGGTAAAATTATTGAAAATGGTGAGTCATTTGAAGAAAATGCCACCATTAAAGCACAAGCCATTTTCGAGCGAACTAACTTAGCCGTTTTAGCTGATGATTCTGGTTTGGAAGTGCCTGCATTAAATAATGAACCCGGAATTCATTCAGCTAGATATGCTGGAGATCATGATGACGAAGCAAATAATAAGAAGCTATTGGCAAAATTAGGTAATAGTGACAAACGTGACGCTAAATTTGTAACTTGCTTAGTATTATTGAATCAACATGGTGAAAAATTCGTTGTTTATGGAACTGTAGAGGGAACCATTTTAAAAGCCCCAAGAGGTGATAATGGTTTTGGATACGACCCATTATTTTATGTACCAAGTAAGAAGAAGACCATGGCAGAAATGTCTGATCATGAAAAAAATGAGATAAGCCATCGTGGAAATGCGATTAAACAACTATATAGTAAGTTTGATGAATGGTGGAAGGCTTAAGATTAAACTAATTGTAAGATTAAATAGTAAATGCTATTATAATCATATAAACGTATGAGGAGGGGTTGCATGACAATTGGAGGATTAGCTGGTTTGATTGCTGCAGTTGCATTTTTCATTATTGCAATTTGTGCTGCGGTTCTACTAATCAAGTTATCTAAGACTGTTGACGAGGTAAATAAGAATATTAATTCTATTTCTCAAGATATTAATGTAATATCAAAACAGGCCGAAGATATTTTAGCTAGCTCAAATTCATTAGTTAAGGATGTTAATGAAAAAATCAACACCTTGGATCCAGTTTATCAAGCTGCTGCAGATGTTGGACAAAGCGTTAGCGATTTAAATAACGCAACTCAAAACTTAGCCAAAAAGTTCCAAAACAGAAACAAGAAATCATTTATGGAAAAAGCCGCAGGTGCTGGCTTTAGAATGTTTAAAAAATAAAAGGGAGTGTTTTTTATGAAAAAGACAGGACTATTTTTATTAGGATTAACTACCGGTGCAGCCGCTGCTGCATACTTAGCATACCGTAAGATGGATGATGAAAAGACAAAGGAATTTGTTAACAGTACTGTAAAGACTGCTAACGACTTAAAGGATCGTGCATTAGACTATGCTTTTTACGCTTTAGATTCTGTTGATGACGTAAAAGAACAACTACAATACAAGACCTCAGATGCAAAGTCAAAGATTAAAGACGCTGCTGGTAAGGTTAACGACAATGTAGTTAACAAAGCACAATACTACTACGATGAAGGTAGTACCCAATTCCACAAAGCAGCTGACAACTTGAGAAACCAAGTTAGAAAAAACGCTGATGATAGCCAAGATATCGTCATCGATCCAGATGCTTTAAAACAAGAAGACAATTTAAGTAAATAATTTTTAAATTGTAAAAGAGGCCTGACTTTGTTAGGCCTCTTTTGTGTTTTCAAGAGGTGGTAGTCTTGTTAAATCATCGTTTATCTGATATATTTGTAAACATATTGAAAGCGCTATGAAAACAAACCAGGCGGACTTAAAGAGGAGTTTGAGAGAATGGAAAAGCAAAATGTAACTATTTACGATGTTGCTAGAGAATCTGGTGTTTCCATGGCTACTGTTTCCAGAGTTTTAAATGGTAACAGTAACGTACGACAAGCAACCAAAGAAAAAGTGTTGAAGGTCATAGATGATCTGGACTATCGCCCTAACGCTGTGGCAAGGGGACTAGCAAGTAAGAAGACAACAACGGTTGGGGTAATCATTCCCGATGTAACCGATGGATACTTTTCTTCACTAGCTCGTGGAATTGATGATATTGCTACTATGTACAAGTACAATATCATCCTAGCCAATTCGGATGATAATCCCGATAAGGAAGCATCAGTATTAAATACATTGTTAAGTAAACAAGTTGATGGAATTATCTTCATGGGTAATGAAATTAATGACGATTTAAGAGCTGATTTTAAGCGTTCTGACTGTCCAATCGTGCTTGCGGGTTCAGTTGATATTAACAACTCGGTACCTAGCGTAAACATCGATTATACAGATGCTGTAAAGAATGAAACAGAACGTTTAATCAAAAATGGTAATTCTAGAATTGCCTTTGCATCTGGTTCAATGAAACAAGATGTTAATAAAGAATACCGACTAAAAGGATATGTTTCAGCATTAGAAAACAACGGAATCAAGTTTGATGAAAAGTTAGTTTTCGAAACAAAAGGAACATATGAAGACGGTTATGATTTGGCTGAACGAATCATCAATGATAAGATTACTGCAGCTGTAGCCACTAATGATGAATTGGCTGCCGGAATCTTAAATGGAATGACCGATAGAGGAGTTTCAGTGCCACAAGATTTTGAATTATTCACAAGTAATAATACAAAATTAGCGAAAATGATGAGACCACAATTGTCTTCAATCACTCAACCTTTGTATGATATTGGTGCGGTAGCGATGAGATTATTGACTAAGATTATGAACAAAGAAGAGATTGATAACCGTTATGTGGTTTTAGGCTATGAAATAGTTGAACGCGACTCAACTAAATAGCTGATATAGTAACTTGATTAATTATATACTGATTGATATAATTGATATGTTTGTAAACTAATGAAACAATAGAATTCGAGAGGAGTGCTGTGATTATGTCAGGACATTCAAAATGGCATAACATTCAAGGACGTAAAGGTGCCCAAGATAAAAAACGTGGTAAGATTTTCCAAAAATTGTCTCGTGATTTATACCAAGCTGCTAAAGCTGGTGGTCCAGAACCAGATGGTAACCCACAATTACGTCTTGTGATTGATAAAGCTCATGCTGCCAACATGCCTAAGGATAACATTCAACGTGCTATCGATAAGGCTTCTGGTCAAGGTGGAGCAAACTACGAAGAAATTACTTACGAAGGATATGGACCTGCTGGTACAGCTATCATGGTTTCTTGCTTAACTGATAACAAGAACCGTACTGCTGCTGCCGTACGTTCAGCATTCAGTCACCATGGTGGTTCACTAGGATCAAATGGTTCTGTTTCATACATGTTTGACCGTAAAGGATACATCGTTATCCTACGTGACGGTTTAGACGTTGATGAAGACAGTATGTTAATGGATGTTTTAGATGCTGGTGGAGAAGACATGAAGTCAGATGACGACCAATTTGAAATCTTCACTGCACCTTCAGATCTAACTGCTGTTAGAGATGCTTTACAAGAAAAATATGATTTAGATACTGCTGAAGTTACAATGTTCCCTCAAAACAAGACTGCTGTACCAAGTGACAAAGTTTCACAATACACTGGTCTAATTGACGAACTTGACGAAAACGATGACGTTCAAGACGTTTATGAAGCAGCTGAATTACCTGAAGCAGCTGAATAATTAAAGGAGATGCACATATGTGCATCTTTTTTTGTATAAAAATAAATGAAACCTTCACTTTTTGCGAATATAAAAAGTGGAGGTTTTTTTATGAATATTTCAAATTATTTCGATAATCTAATTAATCAAGCAATCGAAGACAAAATCAAAGACATTTATCTTCTGCCGATTAACGAAAATTATATTGTTAGGGAACACACAGGCTTAAATATTGAGAATCATGATTGTATTAATTATGAAAAAGCAAACAAATTAATTAATTACTGTAAATATATTGGTGGGATGTCAATCAGTGAGCGTAGAAGACCACAGATTGGTTCATTTGAGTTTATCAATAACCAAAAGAAATTCTTCTTACGGTTTTCCTCAGTTGGAAACTATAAAAATCACGAATCCATGGTGATTAGGATTATTTATTCATTGGATGACGAGACAATTAATTATGACAATGAAAATCAATTTTATCGGTTGAAGGAATTATCAAAACAAAATGGGATGATTATTTTCGCTGGTAAAACTGGCTCAGGAAAGACAACGTCAATTTATCATTTAGCTAATTCGATGAGTGCCAATAAATTGATCATGAGCATTGAAGACCCAGTAGAAATTATTAATCCCAATTTTCTTCAGCTACAGGTTAATGAGTCAGCTGATATGGGTTACGACGAGTTGATTAAGGTCGGACTAAGAAGCCGTCCGGATATTTTTATTATTGGTGAAATTAGGGATGCTAGTACCGCAAAATCCGCAGTTCGTGCCGCACTATCAGGACATTTGGTGCTAACTACCATCCATGCCAGGGATATTGACGGGGTCATTAATAGACTAGGTCAATTGGGTTGTGATTATGGTGATCTATTTAACTGTTTAAATTCAGTTGTATTTCAAAAGTTGTCCGTAAGAAATCAAAGAGATATTTCAGTGAATATGGATATTAGAAATGATTTTGCAGGTTTAAAAGAAAGGATAGTTGGCAATGGAAAAACTATCGCTGAATAAACAGTACTATCTATTTAAGAATTTGAGTGATTTGTTTAGTGCGGGGTTCACGATTAAGGAATCTCTTCAATTTCTATCTGAAGTAGGTGGTAGGCAGTCAACGATTAAAAAAATTGCTAATAAGTTGAGTGAAGGTAATAGCTTCAGTGACAGCATTGTTGGTTTGGTTCATAACGATTTTTATAATCAGATCATGATTAGTGAGAAATATGGTGATCTTTCATCTTGTTTAGCCGAGTTAAGTCACTTTATTGAAATTAAGTTAAAAAACAAGTCCAAAATAAAGGATTTATTATTTTACCCAATTGTATTAGTGATTATTTTGATAGGGATTGTTTATGCAATCAATGCCTTTGTGCTACCACAATTAAGTTCGATTAATTCTATGCAACATTATGATTTAGGTTGGCTATATATAATTTTATTCTGCCTATTTATAGGGATTTTAATTGTAACTCTAATGTACAAACGATTACCATTACTCAGAAAAAGAGACGTTATATCGAGGATTCCGTTTATCGGAAAAATTTACAAAGCTTATATGGGATATATATTGTCGCTTGAATTAAAAATGTTGATTCAAAACGGAATTGATTTAAAGAATATTCTAAGCATTTTAAAAGACTTCAAACCTAATACGATTATGTTTCTGTTAGGAGAAAAAGCACGTCGACTGGCTAATCATGGTGAAGATGTTGGTAAATTAACTAGAATGTATTCGTTTATTCCAGCAGAATTTAACGGATTTTTTCATCATGGGTCAAAGGTGTCTGAAATATTAATCAAATTAGAGGCTTTTTCACAGATTAAATTTGAGGAAATGAATCGTCGTTCAAATCAACTAATTAATCTAATTCAACCGTTATTATTTTTATTTATTGGAATTTGTATTGTTTTGGCATATTTAGTTGTTCTTATGCCAATTTATTCATCATTGAAAGGAATTTAAAAAATGAACAAGAAAAAATCAGGCTTCACATTAATTGAAATGACAATTGTATTATTTATTATTTCACTACTAATTTTAATTGTTGTACCAAATGTTTCAGGGCAAAGAAAACATGCAACAGACGTACACGTCCATGCAATGCAAACATTAGTCCAAGGTCAAATTGATTCATTTGCATCGGATGAAAATAAAGGAGACGTAAGTATGGATGCACTTGTTAAAAATGGTTACCTAACCCAAAAACAAGCTGATCAAGCTCAAGAAGAAGGCATTCAAATTGTGGACAATAAAGCCGTGGCAAAAGAATAAGGGGGCGTTTACTACAATTGAGATGCTGATTGTATTAATCATTAGCTCGATTTTTATGTCGTTATGTATATTTTTATATCAAGGTGTTCACATTAATGATAAAGAGTTAGAAAAAGATTTTTGGGAAAACTTTAATGTGTATTGGAAACATGGAATTGAGAGTAGTGAATATAGCGGATTAAGGACATATATTTACGAGAAAAATAATGACATTATCTTTTTGAACGATGGCAATTATAATAAACTCCGAATGCCCAACGGTATGCGTTCGCAAGATAATTTATTAATAATTATTAACAATGATGGATATGTTCCACCACAAACCTATGAGTGGTATTCCAAGAAAACGCATACTCGTTACTATTTAAAAGTACAACTTGGTGGAGGTACTTATAAAATATATGAAAAGTATTATGAATAAAGGCTTTATTATGATTGATTCGATTACGGCATTGACTTTAATTTCTGTAGGGATGATTTTCTTCTGTGAATCAAATCAACATATGTATGACAATCTTGATAAAGCTAGAAGAACTTTGATACAAAAGAGATTAGACTATGAAAAGAGAAAAGGGCTTTACGATTATTGAAACAATTATCGCACTAACGATACTTGGTTTGATTGCATTTACGATTACAATGATTAATCCATTGAAAAAATCATATAATCAAAAAAATATGCATGCGGTGGACTTTCAGCTATTCCTAAATAATATCGAATCAACTAAAAAACACTACTTTTTATATAAAATTGTGGGTGGGAAATTATTATCTATGGGGAGTAAAAGGTCCTCCAAAGAATATCAAATGTATAAAAATGGCGAAATGATAATCTTAACCGGAATCAATGGAGGCTTTTATCCGCTTTTAGATGATGTTGAAAGTGTTAGTTTTAAAGAAGTAAAGAAGCATTTAGCAATAAATGTGTTATTTACAAATGGTGAAAGTTATGAGGATGTGAGTTCAATATCTTATGAGTAAAAAATGTGGATCAGCGACATTGATTGCAATTGTCGTTCTATCGGTTTTATCAATTTTCTTATTGATAAAATATGAAAAATATAATGCTGAAATGCAGACGATAGATAAATTGATAAAAAGTTATGAATAACGATAATTTATATGCAAGTTATTAATGGTTTATCTTGAATTTTCTTGTAAAAATCTGGTAATATGAAAGTTGTTATTAAGTGATAATACTTTTAAGGGAGTTGAGTGTGCTGACTGAGAAAGATACAGAAACTCTGTTTAAAGTTTTCAATTCTTCAGCTGAAATCTTGAAAGACAAGCTAGGGGTATCATATCTTGATGCATTTATCGAGACTGGAGATAACCTTATCAATGACGGACAAGTTCATGTTGAAGATGGTATACCAGATAGTGACACAGTTTCTAAGTTAGAAGGATTATACCGAGACGTAGATTATCAATCTATGGATGCAGAAACTGTAAGAAAGGCAATTCAAATTTGCATGATTAAAGCAACCAAAGAGGATGCAATTCAAGCAAATCACCAAATAACACCTGATACAATAGCCTCTATCATGGGCTATTTGGTTATTAGATTAGTTAAGAATGCCAAGCATCTACAGATTCTGGATTTATCCGTCGGAATGGGTAACCTATTAACTACGGTTATGAATCAATTGAAGGATGCAGTTAAGGATATTGATTTGCATGCTATTGGAATCGATAATGATGATTCCATGTTAGCCGTTTCAAGCATAAGTACACAAATGCAAAGAAACGATAAAAATACTGAACTTATTTACCAAGATTCAGTTGCCAATATTTTGGTAGATGATGCAGATTTAGTAATTTCTGATTTACCAATTGGGTATTATCCGATTGATGAAAATACCACTAACTATAAGACAAGATCAACAGATGGTCATTCATATGCTCACCACTTGTTAATCGAACAAGGGATGAACCATATCAAACCAGGTGGTTATGGGGTTTTCTTAGTACCAAGTAATATCTTTAACACGCCGGAATCAAAATCATTGTTAAAATGGATTCAAGATAATGCTTATCTTCAAGCATTATTGAATCTACCAAAAGAAATCTTTAACAATGCAAATGCTCAAAAAGCAATTTTGATTCTACAAAAGCATGGTGAAGATGCCCACCAAGTTGAAAAAATTATGATTGGTGAGTTCCCATCATTTAACGAAGTATCTGCTTTCCAAAAATTCTTAGCAGAACTAGTTGAGTGGGAAGAAAAGGATTTATTATCTAAAAAAAGTTAGGAGAACTATTATGGGAAAGTCAATTGCAATTAACGCAGGAAGTTCCACATTAAAATTTAAATTATTCGAAATGCCTTCAGAAAAATTAATTTCAAGCGGGGCAATCGATAGAATTGGTTTAACTAAATCAGATGTTGAAATTAAATATGGTGATGGCGAAAAATTCCAAAAGACAATGGATATCCAAAACCATGAAGAAGCCATCAAACTTGTATTAGACAAACTACTAAGCCTAAACATTATTGCTGATTACAACGAAATCACAGGTGTTGGTCACCGTGTTGTTGCCGGTGGTGAATACTTCACTGACTCAGTTGTTATTGATGATGATGTTTTAAGTAAGTTAGAAGAACTATCAGAATTAGCTCCACTTCATGAACCAGCAAACATTCTAGGAATCAAAGCATTTAAGAAGATTTTGCCTGATGTAATTAGTGTTGCTGTATTCGATACTTCATTCCATACTTCAATGCCAGAAGAAAACTATATGTATGCTTTACCATACAAGTACTACCGTGATCACAAAGCTAGAAAATATGGTGCACATGGTACTAGTTACCGTTACGTATCAGGACGTGCTGCTGCTATGATGGGCAAAAAACTAGAAGACTTAAAACTAGTTATTATGCACTTAGGTGCCGGTGCTTCAATCTGTGCCGTTGACCATGGTAAGTCATTAGATACTTCAATGGGCTTCACTCCATTAACTGGTATCATGATGGCTACTAGATCTGGTGATGTTGACCCTTCACTACTTGCTTACATTATGGAAAAAGAAGGCATTTCAGATATTAACGAAATGATTAGCATCCTAAACAAGAAGTCAGGTTTAGCTGGTGTATCAGAAGTTTCTGCTGATATGAGAGATCTAGAAGCAGTTAAGGATGAAAACCACCAAGCTGAACTAGCTCGTAACATGTACATGAACAGAATCGTTAGATACGTTGGTCAATACGTTGCTGAAATGAACGGTGTTGATGGTATCGTATTTACAGCCGGTGTTGGTGAAAATGATATTGGTATCAGACAAGAAGTTGCTGATAAGTTAAGTTACTTCGGTGTTAAGGTCGATCCTGAAAAGAACCACATTCGTGCCGTTGAAAGAGATATCAGTGCTGACGATGCTAAGATTAAGACATTATTAATTCCTACAAACGAAGAATTAATGATTGTTAGAGATATCGAACGTCTTAAAAAATAAAGAAAAAGAGACCGAATAAGGTCTGAACTGAACCCCTTGAGTTGGAGAAATCTAACTTAAGGGGTTCTTTTATGTTTTCTAAAGAATTAAAATTAGCTGCCATTAAAGATTA
>NZ_JXDF01000015.1 GCF_001308195.1 Apilactobacillus kunkeei
AAAAACTGGGAGGAATGTCACCGGTTGAATACCGGAACAATTCCTCCCAGAAAATTGCATAACCATCCTCCAATTTTAGGGGTTCAGGTCAGTCTCTTTTTTATTTTCATGGATTGATGAAAATAATTCATTTAAATATAAATAACATGAATAAACGTTGAAACGTCGGGGATTAAACGTCGCTAAGTACTATTGTATAAAGGTTCGGACGTATTGCAGTTCGAATAAAATATGTATAATTAACATCATAGAATATTTAGAGGAGGGTGATGAAATGCAAGAATCACCGAAACAAGAAGGCCAACAGCTTTCTAGAGGTTTAAAAAATCGTCATGTTCAATTAATCGCTTTGGGTGGAACAATCGGAACTGGTTTGTTCTTAGGAGCTGGGGAATCTATTCAATTTGCGGGACCATCAATTATTTTAGCTTACTTAATTGCTGGGATTGCCGGATTCTTCATCATGAGATCACTTGGTGAACTACTATTATCAAACGTTGATTGTCATTCATATATTGAATTCATTGAAAAGTACTTAGGTGAAAAGATGGGATTTGTTGCTGGTTGGACTTACTGGGCCTGCTGGATAACAATTGCCATGGCTGAAATTACAGCTGCCAGTTTGTACATAAAATATTGGTTCCCAAGTGTGCCACAATGGATAACTGGTTTAATCATCATTATTATTTTATTCCTATTGAACACAATTAATGTATCAGCATTTGGTGAAACTGAATTCTGGTTTGCGTTGATCAAGGTTGTAGCAATTTTAGCTTTAATCGCAACAGGAATTGTATTAGTAATCATGAATTACAAGACTCCAGTTGGTCATGCAAGTCTTTCTAACCTATTTGGTCACAAGATGTTTGCACACGGCATCTCTGGATTCTTAATGAGTTTCCAAATGGTAATTTTTAGTTTTGCCGGAATTGAAATGATTGGTATGACTGCTTCAGAAACACACGATCCCGAAAAGGTTATTCCAAAGGCTATTAACGAAGTTCCTTCAAGAATTTTAATTTTCTACATTGGTTCATTGGTTGCTCTAATGTGCATCTACCCATGGAACTACATCAATGCAGATTCAAGTCCATTCGTACAAGTATTCCAAAACATTGGAATTTCTGGTGCAGCATCAATTATTAACTTTGTTGTTTTAACAGCAGCTGTTTCTGCATGTAACTCATCAATCTTCACAACTGGTAGAATGGCATACTCACTATGCTACGGTACTGACAATAAGGTTGGTAAGAAGATTGGTTCATTAACTAAGAACGGTTTGCCAGCAGCGGGAATTGTATTCTCAATTGCTGTTATCGCAATTTCACTAATCCTAAACGCATTTATGCCAAACGGTGTTTTCCAATTAATTTCAAGTGTGGCTACTACATGCTTCCTATTCATTTGGGGATTAATCGTAATTGCTCACATCAAGTACAGAAAGACTGTTAAGAAGAACAAGGAAGAAGACAAATTAACATTTAAGATGCCTTTATTCCCACTTTCAAGCTACTTCGTATTAGCATTCCTACTATTCGTAGCAGTTGTATTGCTATTTAGAGTAGACACAATGATTCCATTAATTGGATCAATCGTATGGATTGTATTCCTATACATCTTTAAGGTTGTTAAAGACCGCGTATAAAAAATAAAACAGTTTCAACAACTAATTACTTAATTAAGTGGTTAGTTTGCTTGAAGCTGTTTTTTTATTTTTCATTTGCTCAATAATAGTTTATTCTATTAGTAAGGAAGTAGGTGGCAAGAATGAAATACTTTATAGCAGATACGCATTTTCTTGATAAACACATGATAGGAAATAAGAATTTCGCGCCACGACCATATTTCTTTGTGGATGAGATGGATAACGATATCATTAAAAATTGGAATGAAGAAGTTTCTGACAGTGATATTGTTTATCATTTAGGTGATATCGCAGTCTGTCATGAAAAGCCCCAAAGAAAAGCACATGAAAAAATTTATGATATTTTAAAACAATTGAATGGACAAATTGTCTTTATTAAAGGAAATCATGATAGTAGAGCTTTGTTTAAGTTCATTGAGAAAAATAACTATGAATTGAATGGGAAACCAAAGTTTTCTTTCCACGATGTTGGAGCATTGATTAAGATGAATCACGCCCAATACTATATGACTCATTATCCTTTGATGATGGGCCAGGTTGGACCGATTATTGATCTCCACGGGCATATTCATCACTATTCAGTGCCGGTAAAGGAAAATATCAATGTTGGGGTAGATAGTCCAGAAAAGGACTATTTAGGCTATGAGAAGCCATTCGGTGCTCCGTTTAGTGAACAGGATATTTTTAAGATGGTGGAACAAAAGAAAATTGATTTTGCCAAAAGACGATAAGGAGGAAGTAAGTTTGGAAAAAATTGCTATTTTACATACCAATGATTTACATTCACACTTTGAAAATTGGCCAAGAATAAAAAGATATTTAATTAGCGAAAAACAAAAACTGGAAAAACAAGGTTATTTCGTCATTACAGTTGATTTAGGAGATGCCTTAGATAGAGCTGATCCATTGACCGATGCTACCAACGGTAAAGCCAATGTTGAATTATTAAATGAAATCGGCTATGATGCTGCCACAATCGGTAATAATGAAGGTCTAACCAATAGTAAAGAACAGTTAAATCATTTGTATGATGACGCCAACTTTGACGTCGTTTTAGCTAATATCGTTGATTCTGATACTAAGAAGAGACCGGATTGGGCTCATGAAACTAAGATGATTGATACCCCAGCTGGTAATCATATTAAGATTTATGGTTTAACAGCTCCATATCAATCAACATATACCCTTGAGGGATGGACCCCAATTGACGACCAAGAAAAGATTCCGGAATTGTTGGATAATGATAAGGATGATGAAGTATTAGTATTGTTATCCCACTTAGGGGTTACTCAAGACAGATTAATTGCTAAGAAATTTCCACGTTTTGACGTTATCATTGGAAGTCATACTCACCATTTGTTTGAACATGGTGAAAAAGATAATCAATCATTATTGGCTGCTGCCGGCAAGTATGGATACTATGTTGGAAAGGTAACACTAGAAGTTGAAGATGATCACGTTATCAATAGTGAAGCTAGTGTTGTTAAAACTAGTGACTTACCAGTTGAACCAGAAGACAGTAAGTGGCTTGATGCTTTAGAAAAACGAGGTCAAGACATTTTAGCTCAATCTAAAGTTGCTAAGTTAGATGAAAAAATGGATAATGGTCTTCGTGGTAAACCAAGAATGGTTAGCGAATTTCTATCTGCGATGAAAGAAAAAGCTGGAACTAAAGCAGCAATCGTTAATAACGGATTGTTCTTACATGCTCTTCCAAAAGGCATTGTAGATAAGAACCAATTACACCAAATCTTGCCACATTCTATGCATGTAACTAAGACAACATTATCAGGTAGCGACTTATGGCGCATGGTAATGGAAATGCAAAAGAATTGGAAATTCCTAATTGCATATGAACAAAAGGGAATGGGCTTTAGAGGAAAGTACTTTGGCCAATTGAACTATGATGGAATCGATGTAGATGATCAAAATAATGTTTATTTTGATGGTAAGTTGATTGACTTTAATCAAAACTACGAAATTGCATTACTAGATCATTACATCTTCATTCCGTTCTTCCCAACGGTTGCAATTAAGGGTGATAATAATATCTTGTATGATCAAACACTTAGAGAAGTGTTCGCATCATACTTATCAAAGAAATATCCGCTAGAATAGGAGAGGATAATTTTGGATCGTAAGAGTATTGAAGAGCTAGTCGAAGAAAAGAACAGTAACTATAAACCACTAGCTAACATAAAACTTGAAGACGAAAAGACCATTTTAATTAATGGCCATAAATATGAAATCATCAGTAATCGTAATAACTGTTTTAATATTGATGACTTCACTGCTAGTTACAATCCCATTTTTAGCAGATACAGCTTTATCGTTGGTGATTACGGATACGGCGTATTAAGACTAAAGGGATTTTCTGACGATGGTAGTAACACACCATTACAAAACCAATTCATGGCAATTCAAGATTATTTATATGAGTATGCCAACATGGGTGCGGACTATTTTGTTTTGCATAACCTAGAAGTGAAGACTAAGCCAAACGGTTCTTTCAATAAGAGAAGAGGCCGTCGTTCTTCCAATAAGAATAACCGTCATGCCTTTATCAAAGAAAAGGTTACTAACGAAAAGCCTCGTGTAGATAAAAGAGAACACGTGACAGTGACCCAATCCAAGGGACATGGCAAGAGACACTTTACAATCAAACAGAGAACGGACTAGGAGAGAATATTAATGACAAAGTATAAGGGTTATTTCATTGACCTTGATGGTACAATTTATGCCGGAAGTAAGAGAATTCCAGCTGCCAAGAGATTTATCGAAAGACTACAATCAAACGGGATTGATTTTCTTTTCGTAACCAATAACACAACTAAGATGCCTGAGGATGTAGTTAAAAACCTAGGTGATAACCACGACATCCATGTGAGTGTCGATAACGTTTACACTGCCGGATTAGCTACTGCTGATTATGTAAAAAAAGATGCTGAAAGCAACCAATTAGACAAGACAGCTTATGTAGTTGGAGAAAAAGGATTAATCACTGCTCTTCAAAATAACGGTTTTGAAATTACTGATAATAAGCCTAGCTATGTAATTGTTGGATTAGATAGTTCAGTTACTTACGATCAATTAAGTAAGGCAGTTCTATTAGTAAGGGATGGTGCTAAGTTTATTGGTACTAATCCAGATAGTAATATTCCAACTGAAAAAGGGATGCAACCAGGAGCAGGTTCATTAGTAAAACTTGTTGAATACGCAACCCAACAAAAACCTGTTTTAATTGGTAAACCAGAATCAATTATCATGCAAAACGCATTGGATAAGATTGGTTTGAGCGAGTCTGACGTAGTCATGGTGGGAGATAACTACATGACTGATATTTCAGCGGGTATTAACTTTGGCATGGATACCTTAATTGTCTACACTGGTTTATCTACCAAGGAACAAGTGGCACAAAAAGAAGTTCAACCAACTCATCAAATTGATTCATTGGATGACTGGGAAGTTTAATTTGAATATTGAATTTATGAAGTATCGAGCATTGTCGTTAGTAATCATCTTGTGGTTTATAACTTGCTCGATATTTTTATTTATGAACATGCCATTTATATATACGTCAGTTGCCCACGTATTAAACGTACAACATGACATTAAAATGAGTTCAGGACAAATCAGTGATAATTACTTATTGATTATTAGATATTTACAGTCATTCTTTATTAGTGATATGCAAACAACGTTGCCAATTAATAACGTGGTAAAGGTACACTTTGGTGATGTGAGAAGGTTAATTCTTTTAAATAATCTCTTTATGGTAGTTATGACGCCAATAGTCATAAAAATATTGATTAGATTAAGGAAAAATCGCCTTTTATGGCTTTTAAAATCAGCTTTTAGGCAAATATACGGATGTTTTGTATTTCTTTTTGTGTTTGCTTTAATTGATTTCAATGATGCGTTTATCTTCTTCCATAAAATCCTATTTAGAAACAATGATTGGATTTTTAATGCAAAAAAAGAACCAATCATCATACTGTTTCCAGATCAGTACTTTATGATTGGATTTGCTTTTATATTTATATTTGTAACAGTATTTTATTTGATCCTATTACGATGTATTAATAGATCAACACAATAAAAAAGGACCCCAACATAGGAGTCCTTTTTATTATGCTTTCTTTTCTTTTTTGAACAATGCTACTAAAGCAGGGATACAAGTTACCAGAATGATACCAAGTACAACCACTGAGAAGTGTTCTTGTACAAATGGGATGTTTCCGAAGAAGTATCCTCCACCACAACATAGTAGTACCCAGACGATACAAGCAGCAACGTTATATTTAACGAACTTGCTGTACTTGTAACCACTTGAGGCGGCAATGAATGGTGCGAATGTTCTAATGATTGGCATGAATCTAGCAATAAATATAGCTAAGATACCGTATTTATCAAAGAAAGTTTTTGCTTTGTCTAGTTGTTCTTGTTTAATGAACTTACCAATATGTTTTTGTTTAGTAAGTTTATTACCAACTTTTTCACCAAGGAAGAAGTTTAATGAGTCACCGACGATTGAAGCAATTAGGAATAGGATGATAAATATGAATATACTTAGGTGATATTTTGGATTTGCAGAGATAGCTGCTGCTGCAAATAGTAATGAATCCCCAGGTAGGAAGGGCATAATTACGATTCCAGTTTCAATGAAGATTACTAGAAATAGTAGTAGGTAGGTCCAATCACCAAAATAATTAACCAAGTTAATGATGTGTTGGTCAATGTGTAATATAAAATCTATTAAAAGTTGCATTTCTCTCTCCTTTTGTTGTTTAACTATATTCTAACAAATTTACATGATTTACATTAAAGTTTTTTTAAAATAATTTAGTAAAAACACTTAATCATTTTTACTTCGTTAGCTATAATAGATATAGCAATTAAATATTTGGAGGACAAAATGACTCAATATCCACAATTAAGTATAGATGATAAATATAAGCCGATGGCTATTCTAAAGACAAATTATGGTGACATTCAAATAGCTTTGTTTGAAAAACAAGCACCTCAAGCAGTAGAAAACTTCATGAAATTAGCAGAAGTTGGTTACTATGATGGAACAACTTTCCATAGAGTTATCAAAGACTTTATGATTCAAGGTGGTGATCCAACAGCAACCGGTGCAGGAGGGGAAAGTATTTGGAACCGTCCATTTGATGATGAATTTTCTAAAGACTTATACAACGTACGTGGAGCTGTGTCTATGGCTAATTCTGGTCCAAACACCAATGGTAGTCAGTTCTTTATTGTACAAAATAAGACACTTCCTGAAACACTAATGGATCAAATGAATGAAGCAGGATTTCCTGAAGAAATCATTGACTATTACGTTAAGAATGGTGGAACACCATGGCTAGATTTCAGACATACTGTATTCGGACAAGTAGTTAAGGGTATGGATATCGTTGATAAGATTGCAGATGCTAAAGTAGATGCAAGTGACAAACCCGTTGAAGATGTTCTAGTAAACAAAGTAGAAATTTTTAAATAAGTACTTGACCGTAAAAAGACTTCCTGGTAGTATAAATATTGCTGTTGAGAGAGATTACTTAATCTTCTCAAATAACCTTGAAAAATTGATGTTGACAGTGATTGATGATTTTGATATCATAATCAAGTCGCGTTAAATCAGTTGATTTCAAGCGTTGGCAAATAAAAAAAGTTATTGACACTGTGTTGATAATTTGCTATGATTAATGAGTTGTCAATTAAGACAGCAAGTTAATAAAAGGTAGATCTTTGAAAACTGAACAAGATTGATAATCGATGATGTGTAAGGAACTTACAACTTGGTTGTAAGAATTAAACATTGCGAAGTCAATTCGCTTATAAAATAACAATTTATTCAGAAGAGCTAAGTTAAGCTTTTCATCTTAAGATGAGA
>NZ_JXDF01000016.1 GCF_001308195.1 Apilactobacillus kunkeei
CTAGAAGGATACACCTGTTCCCATGCCGAACACAGAAGTTAAGCTTCTAAACGCCGATAGTAGTTGAGGGATCGCCCTCTGCAAGGGTAGGACGTTGCCGCGCGTTATTCCGAATTAGCTCAGTTGGTAGAGCACCTGACTGTTAATCAGGTTGTCGTCAGTTCGAGTCTGACATTCGGAGTTATAACTGGTCTTGGAGAGTTGTCCGAGTTGGCCGAAGGAGCATCATTGGAAATGATGTAAACGGGTGAATGCCTGTTTCAAGGGTTCGAATCCCTTACTCTCCGTATACCTTATAGTTATGACCCGTTGGTCAAGTGGTTTAAGACACTGCCCTTTCACGGCAGTAACATGGGTTCGAATCCCGTACGGGTCATTTATATTTGGAGGATTAGCTCAGTTGGGAGAGCATCTGCCTTACAAGCAGGAGGTCACAGGTTCGAGCCCTGTATCCTCCATTCCAAATATATTGGACTGGTTCGTTGGTCTAGTTGGTTTAGGACGCCTGCCTGTCACGCAGGAGGTCACGAGTTCGAGTCTCGTACGAACCGTTGTTGTCAATGACAACATAATTGAATATTTATCTATAGCAAAACATAAATGGTATGGCTCGGTAGCTCAGTTGGTAGAGCAACGGATTGAAGCTCCGTGTGTCGGCAGTTCGATTCTGTCCCGCGCCATTTATGGAGGGGTAGCGAAGTCTGGCTAAACGCGGCGGACTGTAAATCCGCTCCTTCGGGTTCGGTGGTTCGAATCCACTCCCCTCCACCATAGGGATATAGTATAATGGTAGTACAACGGTCTCCAAAACCGTTGGTGCGGGTTCAACTCCTGCTATCCCTGTTAATGTTGCTATGGCGGTAGTGGTGAAGTGGTTAACACATCGGATTGTGGTTCCGACACGCGTGGGTTCGATTCCCACCTACCGCCCTTTTTAATTGGGCTATAGCCAAGTGGTAAGGCACTGGACTTTGACTCCATTATGCGCTGGTTCGAATCCAGCTAGCCCAGTTGAATTCGAACTAAAATGGCGGTATAGCCAAGTGGTAAGGCAGAGGTCTGCAAAACCTTTATCATCGGTTCAAATCCGATTACCGCCTTTGGCTTCATTTTAATATTATGCCGGAGTGGCGGAATTGGCAGACGCGCTGGACTCAAAATCCAGTGATCGCAAGATCGTGTGGGTTCGAACCCCACCTCCGGTACTAATTGAAAAAAGACTATCCGAAAGGGTAGTCTTTTTTGTATTTTCGATTACTTTAAAAAATATTAAAGTTATGATATGATTTTAAGAGTTATAAGCGTATTCCCGATAGGATTCACCTTGATAGTGAAGATGCCTTGTAACCAAATTAATAGGGGGAATCATTAAAATGCAAGAAAGACATTTATTTACATCAGAATCTGTTTCAGAAGGACATCCTGATAAAATCGCTGATCAAATTAGTGACGCTATCTTAGATGAAATGCTAAAACAAGATCCTGATTCCAGAGTTGCTTGTGAATGTTCAGTAACTACTGGTTTAGTATTAGTTTTTGGTGAAATTACTACCAAAGCATACGTTAACATTCAAAAAATTGTTAGAGAAACTATCAAAGAAATTGGTTACGACAATGACCAATACGGTTTCGATGGTAATACTTGTGCAGTATTAGTTGCCATTGATGAACAATCACCTGATATTGCTCAAGGTGTTGATGATTCTCTGGAAACTCGTGACAGTAGTGAAGATGCTCTAGATAAGATTGGGGCAGGTGATCAAGGTTTAATGTTTGGTTACGCTGTTGATGAAACACCTGAACTAATGCCACTACCAATTTCTTTAAGTCATAAGCTAATGAGAAAAATTGCTGACTTAAGAAAAGATGGTACAATTTCATACTTAAGACCTGACGCAAAGGCCGAAGTAACTGTTGAATACGATGACAACAACAAACCTGTTGCTGTTGAAACTGTTGTTTTAAGTACTCAACATGATCCAGATATTACTTTAGAACAAATTAGAAAAGATGTTATCGAACAAGTAATTAAGGCTGTTATTCCAGCCGAATTACTAAATGACAACACCAAATTCTTCATTAATCCTACTGGACGTTTCGTAATTGGTGGACCTCAAGGTGATGCCGGTTTAACTGGTAGAAAGATTATTGTTGATACT
The DNA here is from genome assembly GCF_001308195.1 of Apilactobacillus kunkeei. Lineage (GTDB taxonomy): Bacteria > Bacillota > Bacilli > Lactobacillales > Lactobacillaceae > Apilactobacillus > Apilactobacillus kunkeei_C. The sequence continues at coordinate 2,160 of NZ_JXDF01000016.1, forward strand.
TACGGTGGAGCTGCTCACCACGGTGGTGGTGCATTCTCTGGTAAGGATGCTACTAAGGTTGATAGATCAGCAAGTTATGCTGCTAGATATATCGCTAAGAACATCGTTGCTGCTAAGTTAGCTACTCGTATTGAAGTACAAGTTGCTTACGCTATCGGTGTTGCAAAGCCTGTTTCAATTTCTGTAAATACTTTTGGTACAGCTACCGTTTCAGAAAATGATCTAATTAAAGCAATTAGAGAAATTTTTGACTTAAGACCAGCTGGTATCATTAAGATGCTTGACTTAAAGCGTCCTATTTACAAGAAAACAGCCGCTTACGGTCACTTTGGTAGAACCGATATCGATTTACCTTGGGAACATACTGACAAGGTTGAAGAACTACAAAATTTCTTTAAATAATATATCTTAAAACGATAAAGACGATTTATTTGTAGAAAATTACTTATAAATCGTTTTTATTTTGATGGAGGAACAATGAGTATTAATACGCAAAAGAACAATGTTTTATTAGTTACCATATCATTGTTTATCGCTACATTTATGAGTGCCGTTGAAGGAACGATTGTATCAACTGCTATGCCCACAATTGTAGGGGATTTACATGGTGTCTCAATTATGAACTGGGTATTCTCAGTTTACTTACTTACCAACGCAATATCGACACCAATCTATGGGAAATTATCAGATCAATTTGGTAGAAAGAAGATATTTATCTTTGGAATTGGAATCTTCCTAATTGGATCAATTTTCTCTGGAATGTCTAATTCAATGACAACATTGATAATTTGGCGAGCAATTCAAGGTGTCGGTGCAGGGGTAATTATGCCATTATCCTACACAATTGTTGCTGATATCTATTCTGATGAGAATAGGGGTAAAATCTTAGGACTAAACGGTGCTATTTGGGGGATTGCATCAATCTTAGCTCCCTTAATTGGTGGATTTTTGGTTGATAGCCTTAGTTGGCACTGGGTTTTCTTTTTAAACTTACCACTAGGAATCATTGCTTTGATTATTTTTACCGTGAGTTTTCATGAAAAACACGTCGTGGTTAAACAATCAATTGATTACCTAGGAATGGTTTACCTATCCCTATTATTACTATCATTGATGTACATCATTCAATTGATTAGTGATTTATCAGATAACTGGCAACCCATCTCATACTGTATTTTCTTCTCAATATTATTGTTAATCTTATTCGTAAGAAAAGAACATTGTGCTGAAAATCCAATTATTCCAATGAAGTTATTGAAAAACAGAACGTTTGTTATTCAAAACATCATTGCCTTTCTAATCAGTGGTTTCTTGATGGGACTAGAAGTTTATCTTCCAGTCTGGACACAAGGAATATTTGGATACCCAGCAACACTTTCTGGATTAGCCATCACACCAACTTCAATCCTTTGGATCTTTGGTGCATTTGTATCCGGATGGTTATTGTCTAGAATGAAGGCATTCTACGCGACAATGTTTGGTTTATTCTTTATTTTAGTTGCTGCCATTTGGGTGGTATTACTACCATTTACAGTTTCATTCGCCTGGTTCTTTGCCATCGCAGCAATTTGCGGAATTGGTTTTGGAATCACAATTACTAATGGAACAGTAATCTCACAAAACAGTGTTGAAAAATCAGACGTTGGTGTTGCGACATCATTCAATACACTATGTAGAATCTTTGGTCAAACATTGATTGTGGCCGTTTTAGGTATCGTGATGAATAGACAACTAACCATTGGAATTCTTCATACTGATGGTGCCAAAATGGATATGATTAATAAAATTGTTAATGTTAAAACTGCTCATTTAGTTCCTGCTAAATTAATGGAACCATTAAGAAACGTGATTTATGATTCACTACACAAAGTATTTTGGGTATGCTTGTTTATCGTTATCTTTGCGGTAATTGTAAACTTATATGATCGTATTTTAGCTAAAAAGTAAAATAAAAAATTCCAACTTTAATTAGTTGGAATTTTTTTGTATTGCCAATAGGATAGGTGGGCAATGAACCTGATTAATGAATTGATATTGCATGACTGAAAATGCTTTTTGGTCTAAACATTGAGCATATTGAATTACGGCATCCTTTTCTTGTGGACCGCCATCATGGCCATAGTATAGAACTAAGACGACAATGCCATTTACTTCAAGTTTGTCTAGACATGACTTAATCGCTGTCAGGGTGGTATCTGGTTTTGTGATAATATCCTTGTTACTTCCTGGTAGATATCCAAGGTTAAAGATGGCAGCATTAATTGATCCATCGACTAGTTTTGCAATATTTTCATGACCGGTATTAAAAAGGGTGACGTTACTACTTAAATTTTTGTCATCTAATCTTTGTTTAGTGTAGTTAATTGCTTCTGCTTGCACATCGAAGCCATAAACTTTTCCGTTTTCACCAACTAACTGTGATAAAAACTCAGTATCATTTCCTTTTCCAACGGTTGCATCAACGACAGTGTCGCCGCTTTGCACCAATTGAGATAGTAGGGTATGACTGTATCTAACTGATGGTTGAATTTTCATTATTTAATTACTCCTTGATTAATAAAATAACTATCAATAATTCTAACACATTTGATAATTGTCCTTGATTTTAATTCTGTAGACTGGTATATTTAAAATAATTAAATTACCGAATAGAAATTGTTGATACGAGGTAGTAGATTGGCGTTGCTTTTCAGAAACTAAATGGCCGCTGTGAATTTAGACCAATGCTAATTGAACTAGTCGTAGAGATCTTGACTGAATCTCAGTAGGTTAAGACGTTTTCCGCGTTAAGGACTTGAGATGTATCTATATTTTATAGATAAACTTAGGTGGTACCGCGGAATTTTCGTCCTATAGGCTTTATAGCTTATAGGACTTTTTTTATTCGATAACTGATTAAAGGAGGAATTTTTTATGGCTTATAATCACAAAGATGTTGAAAAGAAATGGCAAAAATATTGGGAAACCAATGAAACTTTTAAAACAACAAATGATGAAAACAAAGAAAATTACTATGCTCTAGATATGTTCCCATATCCTTCTGGTCAAGGACTTCACGTAGGACATCCTGAAGGATACACTGCAACTGATATCATGGCTAGATTTAAGAGAATGCAAGGAAAGAATGTATTACATCCAATTGGATTTGATGCATTCGGTTTACCTGCTGAACAATACGCATTAAAGACAGGTAACCATCCTGGTTCATTTACTCAAAAGAACATCGAACACTTTAGAGAACAAATTAAGTCATTAGGTTTCTCATACGACTGGGACAGAGAAGTTGATACTACTGATCCTAAGTACTACAAGTGGACTCAATGGATTTTTGAACAATTATACAAAAAAGGTTTAGCTTACGAAGACGAAATCGAAGTTAACTGGGCTCCCGACTTTATGGGTGGAACCGTTGTTGCTAACGAAGAAGTTATCGATGGTAAGACTGAACGTGGTGGATACCCAGTATACCGTGTTCCAATGAAGCAATGGGTATTAAAGATTACTGCATATGCTGATCGTTTAATCGATGACTTAGACGACTTAGACTGGCCAGAAAGCATTAAAGAAATGCAAAGAAACTGGATTGGTCGTTCAAAGGGTGCCAGCGTATTCTTTGGTGTTAAAGACCATGATGAAAAGATTGAAGTCTTCACAACTAGACCAGATACTTTATTCGGTGCTGGATACATCGTGTTAGCACCTGATCATGATTTAGTAGACAAGATTGCTACTGATGACAAGAAAGAAGCAATTGAAGCTTACCGTAAGGAAGTTGCTACTAAGTCTGATTTAGAACGTACTGATTTAAACAAAGACAAGTCTGGTGTATTTACCGGAGCTTACGGAATTAACCCAGTTAATGGTGAACAAATTCCAATTTGGATTGGTGACTACGTTCTTTCATCATACGGAACTGGTGCAATTATGGCTGTTCCAGCACATGATGACCGTGATTATGAATTTGCCAAGAAATTTGACCTTCCTATCAAACCAGTTATCGAAGGCGGCGACATTGAAAAAGAATCTTACACTGGCGACGGTGTTCACATTAACTCAGACTTCTTAGATGGTATGAACAAAAAAGATGCCATTGATGCTATCGTAAAATGGTTGGAAGACAACAATGCAGGTCATGCTAAGACTAACTACCGTTTGAGAGACTGGATTTTCTCACGTCAAAGATACTGGGGTGAACCAATCCCAGTTATTCATTGGGAAGACGGTGAAACTGGTTTAGTACCAGAAGATGAACTTCCATTGGTATTACCAGAAACTGATAACATTGAACCATCAGGTACTGGTGAATCTCCATTAGCTAACATTGACGAATGGGTAAATGTTGTTGATGAAAATGGTCGTAAGGGTAAACGTGAAACTAACACCATGCCACAATGGGCTGGTAGTTCATGGTACTACTTAAGATACATTGATCCACACAACGATAAGATGATTGCTGACCCTGAATTATTAAAGAAATGGTTACCAGTTGACCTATACATTGGTGGTGCAGAACATGCCGTTCTTCACTTACTATATGCTCGTTTCTGGCATAAAGTTCTTTATGATTTAGGTGTTGTTCCTACCAAGGAACCATTCCACAAGTTAGTTAACCAAGGAATGATTTTAGGTACTAACCACGAAAAGATGTCTAAATCAAAGGGTAACGTTGTTAACCCTGACGATATCGTTGAAGAATACGGTGCAGATACATTGAGATTATACGAAATGTTCATGGGCCCATTAACTGAATCAAAGCCTTGGAGTACTGAAGGTATTAATGGTGCCAATAGATGGGTTAACCGTGTTTGGAGATTAATGATCGATGATGAAGACAGACTTCGTGACCGTATCACTACTGTAAACGATCATAAATTAGACAAGATTTACAACCAAACTGTTAAGAAGGTAACTGATGATTACGAAAACCTTCGTTTCAACGTTGCAATTTCAAGCATGATGGTATTTGTAAATGAATGCTACAAGCAAGATAGTTTATTCCTAGATTACATGGAAGGCTTCGTGAAGTTAGTTTCACCAATCATTCCACATATGGCTGAAGAACTATGGAGCAATTTTGGTCATGACGACAGCATTACTTATGCTAAATGGCCAGAGTATGATGAAAGCAAATTAGTTGATGATGAAGTACAAATCGTAGTTCAAGTTAACGGTAAAGTTAGAGCTCATATTAAGGTTGCCGCTGATGCATCTAAGGATGCTACTCAAGAAGCAGCTATGAGTGATGATAAGATTAAGGCAGATATTGAAGGAAAGACAGTTAGAAAGGTAATTGTTGTTCCTGGTAAGATTGTAAATATCGTTGCTAACTAAAGAAAAAGAGTGATAATTTAACGATTATCACTCTTTTTTTGTGTCTAATAGTGGTATGATGTTGATTACGAGTAAAATATTGATTAAAATGAACAAGTTAGAGAAATTTGAAAGTGGGAATGCGATATGCATGAACAAGATAAAAATATGAAAGATAATTTAGCTCAGGATAAGATGATTGAGGGATCCGCATGGATGACAGCGGGGAGCATCTTATCAAGAGTATTGGGAGCAATATACATAATTCCTTGGAGAATGATGCTTGGTGTTCTGTATTTACAAGCTAATTCATTATATGTACAAGGATATAATTTTTATAGTATGATATTAATTATTTCAATTGCCGGAATCCCATCCGCAATTGCCAAACAGGTTGCTCATTATAATGCCTTAAATGAGTACGGTGTCAGTGTCAGGTTGTACAAACGAGGATTATTATTATCACTAATCACAGGGATTGTTTGTGCATTAATCCTATATATCGGAGCACCTGCATTTGATAACGGAAATCCTGATTTAATTCCGGTTATGAGATCATTATCATGGGCCGTATTAATCATTCCAACCATGAGTTTAACTCGTGGTTACTTCCAAGGATTCCAAGATATGGCACCTTCAGCCATTTCACAATTTGCTGAACAACTATTCCGTGTAATATACATGTTGTTAGCAGTTTTCTTTATCATTAAAGTTATGCATGGTAGTTGGGTTACTGCTGTTTCTCAGTCTACCTTTGCAGCTTTTATTGGTTCGGTTGCAGGATTATTAGTTTTAGGTTGGTATTACTTAAAACGTCGTCGTTACTACCGTTCTTTGGTTAAGAATAGTAATAATGAAATTCATGTAAATGCTAATAAACTATATACGGAAATAATTCAACAAGCTGTCCCATTTGTTATTCTTGGTGCCGGAATTACTATTTTTCAATTAATTGATCAGTTTACCTTCTTTAAGATTATGCATGTTGCCACAAATGCTTCAAATTTAGTTTTGAATCAATTGTATGCAATTTTTGCAGGTAACGCCAATAAGCTAATTATGATTACCATCTCACTTGCTTCATCTATGGCAATCACAGTTGTTCCCTTACTATCAGAAGCTTACACAAAGGGTAATAGAAAAGAAATTAGCCACCAAATTTCAAGTGGATTTGTGCTATTCTCATTCGTAATGATTCCAGCAGCGTTAGGGATGACTGCTATTGCTGGTCCATTAAACCGAGTCTTTTACGGAACTGGTAATGGGGCACTATCAGCTAACGTATTAGCATTCTCATCCATTATTTCAATCTTCTTTGGATTATTCACTGTTGTGACTGCAATGATGCAAGGAATTTCTCAAAACAAGGTTGCCGTAAGATACTTTGTTTATGGAATTATTGCTAAAATTATCACTCAGTTCCCAATGGTATTCTTCTTCAAGGAATTTGGTCCTTTAATTTCTTCTGCAATTGGATTCATGGTTGTAAATGGATTGATTATCAATTCATTGGATCGTCAATTTAAGATTAGAAGTGATAAGATGCTTAACCAAATTAACTGGATTGTATTATTCGCACTTGTAACTTACCTTGTTGCGTTAGCATCAGTATATGCTGGAAACATGATTGTCGGCTTATTGATGAATCCATTTACTAGTGTTGGAAGTTTAATTGTTGTAATAATTGCTACTTCATTAGGTGGATTTGTTTATGTTTACTTGGCACTGAAGAGCAGAATTGCCAATATTGTGATTGGAAGTAAAGCAGACTCTTTAAGACGAAAATTACACATTAAATAAAACTGAAAGCATGGGTAATGAAGATGAAAAATAAAAATATATTTACGCATCCATTAGTCGCAATCCTATTGGCAATGACCAGTGGTGGAATTGACGCCTATACCTTCATTCAACAAGGTGGGGTATTTGCTGGATTACAAACAGGAAACTCAATTTTATTTGGGATTAGTTTAGCTAATCACGATTTTGCTCAATCTTTGAAGTATATTTTTTCCATTATTTTCTTCGCATTAGGAATCTTGATTATCAAGGTAATGCAAAGAAAGTTGGACTCAATCAATACTCGAAAAGTGATAATTATGTTTTATGAAATTGTGGTTATTATGATTGTTGGTCTATTAGTTAAAGATACTTCATCGGTTTTAATCGTGGGACTTTTATCGTTAGTATCAGCTGCCCAGTTGCAAGAGTTCAAACTGCTAAAGGGAAATCCATTTAATCCACTAATGATGACTGGAAACATTAGCAAAATTGCTAATAATGCATATTTAGCATTGGCTGATCATGATAAAAAGGCTAAATCACTATTGATTGATACCATCATGGTAATTACAAGTTTCATTTTAGGAACCTTCATCATGGGGATTGTCGATCATTACCTAAATGCTTACTCAGTACTAGTATTGATTATTCCATTATCATTGGTAATAATTTTTAACTTTATAAATCGCAAATAAAAAAAGACGGAATCGATTATGATTCTGTCTTTTTTTCGCTTGCTTTCATGAATTCGGGGATGTGTTCAATGATTTGGGTAGGAAGAACAACATATTGGTTCTCAGCTAATTTATCAGCGATTGCGCTGTGAGCATATACGGCAGATAAAACTGCATCAGTTGTATCTGAGAATTGTGCTACGAACCCGGCAACCATTCCGGCTAAAGTGTCCCCCATACCACCAGTTGCTTGAGCAGGGGTACCACCAGGATTAATCCAGATATCATCATTATGATATATCTTGGTATGGTGTGACTTAACAACAACTGTAGCATTTAATTTCTTGACGGCTTTTTGATTGTTTTCATCGGTTTGGTCACTGATTTTAATGCCAGATAATCGTTGCCATTCCATTTGATGTGGTGTGAAAATAAGTTTTGCATCAGGAAGGTCAAGATTATGATTGGCAATAAGTGTGATGGCTGAACCATCAATAATTAATTTTTGTGTTGGCTGGATGTTATTAAAAACAGTTTTTAAGATAGTTAGACTGTTTTCATCAGTTCCTAGTCCTGGACCGATTAGGACAACATCGAATCCGTTAAGCATCGACTTAATACTGTCTAAATCATTAAAGTCTACAAACATTGCTTCAGGAATGTGGGTATGAAGACTAGAAAGATTGACTGGGTCCGTAAAAGTAGTTGTTAATCCTGCACCAGAATAGACACAGGCCTTTGAGGCCATGATAATAGCACCGCCAAAGTTATTGGTACCACCAATAATACCAACTCGTCCAAAAGTGCCTTTATGGCTATTATTTGGACGTTTAATAATCGTGTTATTAACGATGTCAGTTGAAATTTCTGTCATATTAATTCCTCCTAACGTTTTATCTTCAGTATATCACTAAAAAATTGGTACTTCATTGATGTGTTTTTATTAGATTATGCTAAAATATATGGAAAGGTAAAGGAGGATTTCAAAATGATTAATTGGGATAAATTAGCTCAAGACTACAAGGAAGATTATCTAAAGGATTTAGCTGACTTAATTTCTATCGATAGTGAAAGAAATGAAAACGAGGCTACTGATGAATTTCCTTTAGGACCTGGTCCAGCTAAAGCATTAGTAAAGTACTTAGAAATTGGTAAACGCGACGGTTTCACTGTCAAGAACTTAGATAACCTAGTTGGTTACATAGAATACGGTAGTGGAGATAAGACATTTGCTATTTTAGCCCATGCTGATGTTATGCCAGCCGGTGAAGGATGGGACAGCAATCCATTTGAAATGATGATCAAAGACGGAAAAGTATTTGGTCGTGGTGCCTCCGACGACAAGGGACCTGGTTTGGCTGCATACTATGGTCTAAAGATGATGAAGGACCAAGGAATTGAACCTAACTGCAAGATTCGATTCATTATTGGTACCGATGAAGAAAGTAACTGGACTGGAATGAAGCATTACTTCAAGTTAGAACCAGAACCTGACTTTGGATTCTCTCCAGATGCTCAATTCCCAGTTATTAATGGTGAAAAAGGTAATACAACATTTGAAACTACTTTTGGTACTAACCAAGAAGATTCAGCTGATTACTACTTAGCTAACTTCGATGCCGGTTTAAGAGAAAACATGGTACCAAGGGATGCTTTTGCTGATGTTAAGACTGCATTTAAAGATCAAATGGCAGAAGAATTCTCAACATTTATGCAAGATCGCAAACTAGACGGTGGTTCTGAAATCACTGAAGATGGAATCAAGTTACATTTAATTGGTAAGTCAGCACACGGAATGGAACCAAGAAACGGTGTTAATGGTGGAACATTCCTAGCTAACTTCTTACGTGGCTACGATTTCTCTGGTGATGCTAAGAACTTTATTAAGTTTGTTGCAGAATTCCTACACGGTGATTCTCGAGCAAACAGAATCGGTGCTAACTACACTGATGAAATCATGGGTGACTTAACAATGAACGTTGGTATCTTAAAGTTCAACCCAACTGATGGAGGTTTTGTTAACACTAACTTTAGATATCCTAAGGGCATTAGTGTTGAAACCATTGGAAAACACTTAAGCCAAGCTGCTAAGGTAATGGATGGAACTGTTAACAACACAGACGACATGGTTCCTCACTATGTTGATCCAAAAGACCCAATCGTAAACAAACTAATTAATGTTTACCGTGAACGTACTGGTAAGACTGAAGCTCAACCACAAGTAGTTGGTGGTGGTACTTACGGTCGTATGATGAAGAGAGGGGTAGCATTCGGTGCTGAATTCCCTTGGACTGTAAACACAATGCACCAAGCTAATGAATACCAAGTAGTAGATGACTTGATGTTAGCGATGGCAATTTATGGTCAATCAATCTTTGAATTAGGTACATTAGAAGATAACTAAACATAAAAAATCCCAAATCATATTGATTTGGGATTTTTTATTATCTGATTTTTTTAAGTTCTTCATCAATCATGTTTAAAACGATGTCGACGTTAGCATCTTCTGATAGGTCGTATTTTTGAAGGTCAATCTTCATCTTAGGACTCTTATCATATTCTTCATACCATTGTTTGTATGCTGACCACATGTGATAGTAATATTCTTTTAACTTAGGATCGTTATCGAATTGTTCGTAGTCACGGCCGCGCATTTTAATTCTGTGTAGAATGGTTTCAAAATCGGTTTCAGCATATACCATTAGGTCTGGAGCTTTTTTAGGAAGTTGATCTAATTCGCCCATCATTTTGTCCAACAATTCTAGGTAAATTTTCAATTCCATGTCTGAAATGTTACCTTCAGCATTATTTTGTTTTGTGAAAAGGGCATCTTCATAGATTGATCTATCTAAGATGTTGTTATCATCTGATAGCGCTTTTTTAATCATTGAAAAACGTTTGTTTAAAAAGTAAATTTGCAATAAGAATCCATATTGTTCTGGATTGTTATAGTACAAAGGCAAAACAGGATTTTCACCAACTGGTTCATAGAAGGCCTTAGTGCCTAAATGTTTTGCGATTTTACCGGTCAAAGTTGTCTTACCAACACCAATCATCCCTGCTGTAATTATCACCATATTAACTCCTCATTTTTTGAAATAGTAATAATATTTTATCATATTTTAAAACCGAACTTAATATCAAAAGAAAAAACCCGGGCATAAAAATACCTGGGTTTGTTGTTATTTGTTATTTTTTTGTTCTGAAAGTAAATCACGGATTTGACCTAATAGGATGTCAGTCTTGGTATCCTTAGGAGTAGTATCGCGTTTTGAAACTTTGTTGTAAGTTCTTACAATCAAGAATACAACGAAGGCAACAATCAAGAAGTTAATAACATCGTTGATGAAACTACCGACTCTGAAGTGAGCTGAACCCACTGAGAAGACGATTGATGATAAGTTCATTTGACCCATGAAAATTCCAATTAAAGGATTAATCAAGTTGGAAGTAAATGACTTAACGATGGTTGTGAATGCTGAACCAATGATTACACCAACGGCTAAATCTAAGACATTACCTTTAGAGATGAATGCTTTGAATTCTTTAAACAAATTGCAAACCTCCTTTCACTATGTAACTATATTTAATACTAACATAAAAAATTATAAAGAATTGCTTAAATCTGTATACTTGAGATATTTTTAGGAATATTATGAAATTACATAAGGGGTGATACGAGTGAATTATAGAAAAACAATTATTGCGACACTAAGTACCTCTGTTTTATTGGGAATGGCATTTAACTACAATGTTGATGCGCAAGCTAAGAAAACGGTACATAAGGTCAAAATTCATAAGAAGGCCAAAGAAAAATCTAGTTCAGCGACTTCCAACTTCGCGATTATTCTAAAAACCAGGAGTAATAGTAAACTAGAAAATTATGTTTTGACCAAGCATAAGAAGTTCTTATCTACCAAACAGTTTGCCAACCGTTATGGACAAACTAATAGAACTGTTGCTGCAATTCAAAAGTATTTCAAAAAGTATCATATCAAAACTAACAAGTATGCCGGAAACCTCGTATTAAGAGGTTATGGTAGTAAGGCTAACATTCAAAAAGCGCTTAAGTATAAGCAAGTGAGAGTGAAGGTCAACGGGAAGTTCGTCTACCGTCCAAACCACGAACCAAAAATGAGAGGAAAGCTTCAAAAGCATGTTAATGGATTCATGGGATTAAGTAACTATGATCACGTTAATAGCAATGCTGCTAAGAAAACTAAGAGTAGCTCAATGAAGCGTAGCCCTAAGGACTTCATCAGTCGTTACGGTGCAACTTCACTAAAACAAGCCAAACGTGGTGCTAAACACGGAATTGGGATTATCTCATTTGGTGGTTTCAAGAATTCTGACATTACAAGATTTTGGAAGAAGGTAGGAGTTCCTTCAAGTATTAAACGAGTTCACGTTTACAAGGATGCCTATGCCTCAATCAAGTCACAAAGTGATGAAACCACAATGGATATCCAACAAGCTGGTGCAATTGCTCCCAAGTCAAACATCAATGTTTATGTTTCTCAACCAACCATCTCTGGAATGGTAGAGAGCTTTGCTAAAGCAATTAGTTCCAACAAGTCTGACAGTTTATCATTAAGTTGGGGAATCAGCGAAGCTGAATTACAACAAATGATGAATGAAGGATTCATTTCTAAGAACTATAATTCGATTATGAATAGTTTGCTACTACAAGGTGCTGCGCAAGGGATTAGTATTTTTAATTCAACCGGTGACAATGGTGCCTATGATGGGATTGAAGGGGGAGTAACTGGATTAACAGTTGAATCTCCTGCTTCCTCTCCATTCATTACAGCCGTTGGAGCAACCAGTGTGCCAATTAACTACAGCGTTAACGGTCATAAGGTTAAGATTGATAAGGAACGTGCATGGTCAAATGATTTCTTATATCCATACTTTAACCAATTGAAGCTATACAACAGTGATCAAAATAGTTTCCTAAGTACTTACTTTGCGGGAACCGGTGGTGGTTTCAGTAAGTTTAACCAAACTCCTGCCTACCAAAGCAATGTTAGTGGTGTAAATAGTTACAATGCTGTTCAATACTGGAACATGGATAGCGGTTATGCAAAGCAATACGCAAAGCCAACCCAAACATCTGGAACTGCGTCGGGTAGAAACCTACCGGACATTGTTGCAAACGGTGATCCTCAAACAGGTTACACTGTGTTGTATAACAACCAATGGTTTATCGATGGTGGAACAAGTATTGTTTCCCCACAAGTGGCTGCGGTAAATGCTTTGTTTGCTACTAGAGCTAACCATCGTTTCGGATTATGGAATCCACAGTTGTATGCACTTGCTAACAATGGTAACTCACCATTTAATACATTAGATTCTGACAAAGATAATAGTAACTTGTACTATACCGGCCAACCCGGAAAGAAGTACAACCAATCTACTGGTTTGGGAACCGTTAACTACGGTAAGTTATATCAATTAATGAAATAGAAAAAGCCATCCTGATTAAGGATGGCTTTTTTAGTTAGTTATTAGTCTAGTGGTTCGTTGATTCTTTCTAACATTTCCTTAGCAATTAAGGCATGCTTTGAATACTTTTTTAATTGATGGGTAGTAATTTTAGTAGCTGTCATCTTTTCGAATGCAGCACTGTAATCAATAGCGACAGTGTCAGCTGGAATCTTAATTGGTTCTAAGATACGCTTTTTGAAAGCATCACAAGAATCTTCATAAGCCTTTTGTAATCTTTCAACAGTTTCATCATAGCTGTGAGAGATTAAAGACTTCGCGAAACGAAAATCCTTACGATTATATTTGTTACAAATGAACATTACTAAACCAATCATTTTATCTCTTTTTTCTTCTGCCATAATTTCATCTTCTTTCGATTAGATATCGTATCCATACTTTCATTATAGTATCAAAAAATTATTTTTCTCAAGAAAACAGATTATCTTTATAAATTCTTAATTATTAAACAAGATAAATGAAATTTAATCTTATAACTACTATAATTGTTACTACAAAGTGAATTCAGGAGGATTGAAATGCCAAATCAAGATTATATCGAGGTTCATAATGCTTTTCAAAACAACTTAAAGCACTTGGATATCAGCATCAAAAAGCATGCGATTACAGTTTTTACCGGATTATCTGGTGCCGGAAAGTCATCACTTGTTTTTGATACGATTGCTGCTAACTCTAGAAGAGAGTTAAACGAAACATTTCCTAGTTTCACCCAGCAATACCTACCAAAGTATGGAGCTCCACATGTAGGAAGAATCGACAATCTACCTGTTGCGATTGTGATTCAACAAAAGAAGGTCGGGAAAAATCCACGTTCAACACTTGCTACCTACACTGGAATCTATTCATTATTGAGATTATTATTTTCTAGAATTGGTAAACCTTGGGTTGGATACTCTGATACATTTTCATTCAACTTACCTCAAGGGATGTGTGATAAGTGTCAGGGGCTAGGTTACATTGATCACATCAATCCGGACAAGGTGATTGATTACGATAAGTCATTAAACGAAGGGGCAATTACATTCGTTAGTTTTGGTCCTGGAACATGGCGTTGGAAACGTTATGCTTACACCGGCTTATTCGATAACGACAAGAAGATTAAAGATTACTCTGAAAAGGAATTAAATGATTTATTATATGCACCGCAACATCATTTAACTGATGCGCCCAAAGAATGGAAAAAGTCCATTTTGTATGAAGGTGTCATTCCAAGAATTAAACGTTCAATTATTGAAAGTAAAGAAGGAGAACACCACAAGGAAGCCATTCAAGAAATCGTTACTAGAACGGCTTGTGATAAGTGTCATGGTACTAAGTTAAGACCAGAAGTTCTTACTTGTAAGATTAATGGATATAACATTGCCGATGTCTTACAAATGGACTTAAACCACGTTATTGAATTTCTAGATTCAATTGATGAAAAACTAACTGTCGATTTATTGAGAGAACTAACTAACAAGATTCAATCATTAATTGATTTAGGTTTAGGTTATTTAACATTGGACAGAAGTACTGACACATTATCCGGTGGGGAAACTCAAAGAATTAAGATTGCTAAGTACATGAATAGTTCGTTATCTGACATGGTTTACATCTTAGATGAACCAAGTGTTGGATTACATCCAGCGGATATTAAACTAATCAGTCATGCATTGAGAAAATTAAAGGATAAGGGAAACACTGTTTTAGTCGTTGAACATAATCCTGAACTAATTCCAATTGCCGACTACGTTGTCGAAATTGGACCTAAACCAGGTAAAGATGGTGGAAAGATTATGTTTAACGGTAAGTATTCCGACTTACTTAAGAGTGACACCATCACTGGTAAGTTATTACAAGAACCACTGGTATTTAAGCAGGCCAAGAATTTCAACGACACCTTAGATTTAAAGGATGTTAACATCCATAATCTAAAGCATGCCAATGTATCAATTCCATTAAACGCTCAAACCGTTATTTCAGGGGTTGCCGGATCTGGTAAGAGTTCATTAATCCAAGCGGTTAAGGATAAACTAAAAACTGGCTACATTGACTTAACTCAAGATGCAGTTGGAGTAAACATTCGATCAACACCAGCTACCTATCTAAATATCCTAGATGATATTAGAAAACTATTTGGGGATGCTAACAAGGTTTCAAGACAACTATTTAGTTATAATGGAAAAGGTAAATGTCCATTATGTAAAGGTCGTGGAGTTCAAATTACTAACATGGCATTTATGGATCCAGTTGTTCAAACTTGTGAAAAATGTCATGGAAAACGTTACAGTGATGAGGCACTACAATACAAATTAAATGGTTTAGACATTGCCGAAGTATTGAATTTATCAATTAAAGAAGCGATTAAGTTCTTCAGTGACGTTGCAGAAATCCACGATAAGTTAGTTAATATGCAAAAGGTTGGTTTGGATTATCTTTCACTTGGCCAATCACTTGATACATTATCAGGTGGAGAAGTCCAAAGATTAAAACTAGCATTGCAACTAAACAAGACCGGTACCGTTTACTTGTTAGACGAACCAACTGCCGGTTTGCATATGAAAGATGTATCCATAATGACTAATTTATTCGATGAATTAGTCGCAAAGGGCAACACTCTAATCATTGTTGAACACAACTTATCTGTAATTAGTAAGTCAGATTGGATGATTGATGTAGGTCCTAAGGCTGGTCGTTACGGTGGTGAAATCCTATATTCAGGAACACCAAAAGACGCATTAAATGACGCTAAATCAGTCACAGGAAATGCAATGAAAGAGTATAACAATGCTCGTAAATAAAAGACGCGTATCAGCGTCTTTTTGTTTTATACAAATTTATAGCGGTTTTTAGACGATTTCACTGGACAGAAGTGTAGATATGATTATACTTAATAATATTAGTTTGTGTACTATATAAATTTGTATCATTGATTAAATTGCTATTTTTATGGCCTAAAATCTAAATATTTTGTTACAATAAAATAAGTACGATTAAAAAGTAACTAAAAATTATTAATACATTAAAAAAACAAAGGGGAATAAAACTTATGTGTGGATTTTGTGGATATGTAAATCATAAAGATGTGCCTAACGACACCATTGAAAAGATGGCTAATCGAATTAAGCATCGTGGCCCTGATGATGAAAAGTATTTCCAAGACGATAAGGTATCAATGGGATTCCGTCGTCTATCAATTATTGACTTAGCTCATGGTGGCCAACCACTATACAGTAAAGATAAGAAGAAAGTATTAACCTTTAACGGTGAAATTTACAACTACCAAGAAATTAGAGATGAATTAATTTCTGAAGGTTGGGAATTTGAAACTGATGTTGACTCAGAAGTTCTAATTCGTGGTTACGAAGCATGGGGTCCAAAACTATTGGATAAACTTCGTGGTATGTACGCATTCGTTATCTATGACAGTGCTAACAACGAAATCTTCGGTGCTCGTGATCATTTCGGAATCAAGCCACTATACTACTACGACGATGGCGACGCATTTATGTACGGTTCTGAATTAAAAGCATTCTTATCAAACCCTGCATTCAAGAAGGAATTAAACCTAAAGCTTCTACCAATTCACTTAAGTTTTGAATTTATTCCATCAGCAGAAACAATGTTCAAGAACGTTTACAAAGTAATGCCTGGTACTTACTTCATTCACCACATTGATGAAAAGAAGACTGAAACACACAGATATTACAAGTTCAACTACGATCACATTGATGAATCACAAACTGTTGAAGAAGATGCCAAGAAGATTGAAGCAATCGTTAAGGATTCTGTAAAGGCCCACATGATTGCTGACGTTGAAGTTGGTAGTTTCTTATCAAGTGGTGTTGACTCAAGTTACGTTTTAAACGAAGCTTCAAAATTAAAACCAATTAAGTCATTCTCACTTGGATTCAACGATTCTAAGTTTAGTGAATTATCATGGTCAACTGACTTTGCTCAACAAATCGGTCAAAAGAACACACCAATCAAGATTACTGGTGATGACTACTTTGATTTCTTACCAACTATGATGTACTACATGGATGAACCACTTTCAAATCCATCAGCTATTCAATTATTCTACTTAGCTCAAGGTACTAGTAAAGAAGTTAAGGTTGCTTTATCTGGTGAAGGTGCTGATGAATTCTTCGGTGGTTACAACACTTACCTAGAAGCAATTCCATTTGAAAGATACCAAAAATACGTTCCTGGATTTATCCGTAGTGCATTAGCTAAGATGGCTACTAAGATGCCTCGTTTCCACGGTCGTCGTTTCTTAATTCGTGGTGCTCAACCATTGAGTGAAAGATACTACCGTGTTAACTACGTATACAACTACGATGACAGAAACAAGTTATTAAAGGATCCATCATTGAACGTTGATTCAGGTGCTTACTCAAAATACATTTTTGATGAAGTAGCTGACAAAGACGAAATGACTCAAATGCAATACTTTGACATCAATGCTTGGTTACCATTTGATATTTTACAAAAGGCTGACCGTATGAGTATGGCTAACTCTCTTGAAGTTAGAACTCCATTGGTTGATAAGAAGGTTGCTGAATTTGCTGCAACTATGCCAATTAAGACTCGTATCAATAAAGAAGGTACTAAGATTTCACTTCGTAAAGCAGCTGAACGTGCATTACCTGACAAGGTTGCTATGAAGGAAAAACTTGGTTTCCCATCACCAATCGCATCATGGATCAGAGAACCTAAGTTCCATGAAAGAATTGTGAGAGCATTTACTTCTGACGTTGCTGAAAAGTTCTTTAACACCGATGAATTGTTAAGAATTCTAAAGGAACATGATGAAGGTAAATCAAGCATGCAAAAGATTATGACACCTTACCTATTTATTCTATGGTATGAAGTATACTTCCCAGAAGATACAAACGCTGATACTATTAACAAGGTACAACTACAAGCATAATTTTTAAATCTTGATATAAGGAAGTAAAAACAATGGCTCTTGGAATTGATGAAATAAAAACAATATTAACTGAACATGGACTAATACAAGAAATTGTATCAGGTGAGGATGTTTCATTTGATGAAGTAACTTACGATTCCAGAAATGTTAAACCAAATACATTGTTCTTTTGTAAGGGTAATTTCAAGCCCGAATACTTAGCGATGGCTAAGGAAATGGGTGCGACTGGTTACGTTGCTGAACAAAAGTATGATGAAGGTAATGGCTTAACTCAAATCATTGTGAATAACGTGCAAAAGGCAATGTCTCTAGTAGGCGCTGCCTTTTACTGCTATCCTCAAAATGATTTGTTTGTTATTGCTTATACCGGGACTAAGGGGAAGACAACATCTTCTTACTTTGCTAAAAGTATTTTAGATAACACCAATAACAACAAAACAGCATTGATTTCTACAATTGATACTGTTGTTGGAAACGAACCATCACAACGCTTCAAGTCACATTTAACCACTCCTGAGTCATTAGATATTTTTAACTACATGAGACAAGCAGTGGATAATGGAATGACTAGTCTAGTGATGGAAGTTTCATCACAAGCATACAAAAAGTTAAGAGTCTACGGACTTCATTTTGATGTGGGTATTTTCTTAAATATTTCACCGGATCATATTGGTCCAAACGAACATCCAACATTTGCCGACTATCTACACTGCAAGGAACAATTAATGGTTAATTCCACACATTGTATTATTGATGCAGACACAGATTACATGTTAGATGTCTACGAAGCAGCTAAATCAACTACTGATCCAGACAAAATTTATCTATTCAGTAGGGATAAAAAAGAATTTGAAGACGTACAAATTGATTTCAATTTCTCAAGCATCTCAGACACAATCGACAGCAATGAAATTAGAGTAGTTGCTAATAGTGAAAAAGCTAAGAAAATGAATGTCGAAGATGACTACAAAATTGGAGTTGTGGGAGACTATAACGAAGCTAATGCAATGTCTGCGATTATCGCTTCTGCATTGGATAATGCTAGTGCACAAGACGCCAAAAAGGGATTGAAAGATGTGTTTGTTCCAGGGAGAATGGAATCATACAAATCTAAGCACAATGGTACAATTTACGTTGATTATGCCCATAACTACGCTAGCATGCATGCACTATTAGGATTTTTGAAGAGTAATAATCCTGATGGCAAGGTAATTGTTGTAGTGGGAAGTCCTGGTAATAAGGGACTAGATCGTAGAGAAGGTTTTGGAAAAGCATTAACTGAAAGTGCAGATATTGCATTTTTAACTTCTGATGACCCAGCCTTTGAAGATCCAAAAGACATTATTAACGAAATAGATTCTTACATTAATCATGATAAAGTTGACGTTCATATTGAACTAGACAGAAAAATGGCTATTAAAAAGGCTATTCACGCCGGTGATAATAATGCTATGATAGTAGTTGCTGGTAAAGGAAGAGATCCTTACCAAAAAATCAACGGCGTAGATACTCCATACGAAACAGATCCCGTCGTGGTACAAAATGTTTTGAGAGGGATAGATAATGAGTAATTTAGAATCTAATTTTACAGTTGTTCTATTAGGTAGTGATTTCAATGCTTATGGAATGGCTCGTTCATTATATGAAAAATACAGAAAACCCGTGAAGGCATACGCTGAACAAGCACTTGCACCTACACGTTTTACAAAAATTGTTGATTTAACTTTGATTGATGGCTTTAGCGAAGATCCAAAATGGATTGAATCAATGAAAGAACTTAAGAAGGAATATGCGTCACATGAAGAACCAGTTATCTTAATTGGTTGTGGTGATGGTTATGCTGAATTGATTTCAAAACATAAGGATGAATTAGAAGACGTCTTCGTTTGTCCATACGTTGATTATGACTTAATCAAGAAATTGAACAGTAAAGAAAACTTCTATAAGTTATGTGAAGAATATGATTTACCATATCCAAAGACAAAGATTATTTCTAAAAATGATTTTGAAAGTGATGAAAAGATTGAACAACCATTTGGTTATCCAGTCGCATTAAAGCCAACCAACAGTGTTGAATGGTTGGATGTTCACTTTGAAGGCAGAAAAAAAGCATTCATTATTGAATCACAAGATGAATTTGAAGATATAATTGAAAAGATTTATACCAATGGATATACTTCTGATTTGATTCTTCAAGACTTTATCCCTGGTGATGACAGTAACATGCGTACTTTAAATGCCTACATCGACAAGAATCACAAAGTTAAGATGATGTGTTTAGGTCATCCATTATTGGAAGACCCATCACCAGCAGCTATTGGTAACTATGTAGCTATCCTTCCAGAATATAACGAAAAGCTATATTCAATGGTCCAAGGATTCCTAGAAAAGATTAACTATGTTGGTTACGCTAACTTTGATATGAAATACGATACTCGAGACAATACTTTCAAACTATTTGAAATTAACTTGAGACAAGGTAGAAGTAGTTTCTTCGTAAGTTTAAATGGTTACAATTTAGCTGATTGGGTTGTTAGAGATTACGCATTTGATGACTTATCAGATAAAGAAACTGTATACGCTAACGAAAACAAAGACAATCGTTACCTATGGTTAGGTGTTGGCGAACAAGTCTTCAAGAAATATGCTAAGGACAACGCAGACAAGGAATTCGCTCTTCAATTAATCAAGAAGGGCCAATACGGTACTACTTTCTGGTATAACCGTGACAAGAGCTTTAAGCGTTGGTTATTAGACGTTTGGATTAAGCATAACTACGCTAAGAATTTCAAACGTTACTTTAGCGAAAAATAGGGATGATAAAATGAGACATTTCTTTTCAATTATTGGTGGAATGGGAACAGAAGCTACCGAAAGTTACATTCATTTATTGAATCAACGAACACCAGCTAGTAATGATCAGGAATATTTAAATTATATCCTTGTAAATCATGCGACTGTCCCAGACAGAACCAATTACATTTTAGACAATACTAAACCAAACCCATTGATTCCATTAAAGGAAGATATTAAGCAACAATCACAATTAAATCCGGATTTCTTTGTGATTCCTTGTAACACTGCTCATTTCTTCTTTGATGAATTACAGTCAGCAACAAGCGTGCCAATTTTGCATATGCCAAAGGAAGCAGTTGCTGAAATTAGTAATGTGTATCCTAATGCTAAAAGAATTGGTTTGATTGCTACCAAGGGAACCATTTTTGATGGTATTTACGATACTGAAGTGCAAAACGCTGGTTATGAAATTATAAAACCAACTGAGCATATTCAAGAAGAAACAATGGATTTGATATACAAATATGTCAAAGAACAAAATAAAGTTAACAAAGAACTATATCATCACATCTTAGATGAAATGAAGAACGAGATGAATTGTGACGTAATCATCTTAGGTTGTACAGAATTATCTGTTGCCGAAGAACGTGCCTCAGATCATGACTACCCAGTGATTGATGCCCAATCAGTCTTAGTTGATCGTTCAATTGAATTAGCTTTAAAGAACAGAGAAAAAGACATCGAATAATTCGATGTCTTTTTTATATTACATTATAGATAGTGATGCAAATCAAAGCGATGATTACTATGATTAGGCCAATCACATTGAAATTAATAAGGTGATTTTGTTGTTTGTTTGTATAGTTTAATTCTGTTAGACCACCAAGTAGGACAGCTAACACATCAGCAATTATTGCGGTGTAGAAACGATGATCCGAAACTCGAATGGTGATAACGATTTGCGTAATCAGTATTAATATATATATTACTCGACTAGCAATTAACCATTGGATGACTCTCTTAACGGAGACCCTGGTGATACCAATTATGGTTACTGCTATATAAATAAATAACATTATTAGTGTTAAGCTAGCCCACATAATATCTCCTCCTAATAGGTATTTTATCATAAATAATCATAATAAAACTTGAATTAAAATATTAGAGTGATAGAATAACTACAACATTAAAGGAGGTATGCTTTATGACAAGAAAAATTGGTATTATTGGAGACGGTAGTGTGGGAGCTGCAGTAGCGCACCACATTGTTGTTTCTGGAATTGCAGATGATTTAGTCATAATTGATCACAATGAAGCAAAAGTTGAAGCTGATGCTTTAGACTTTAGGGATGCAATGTCTAACATTAAGGACCATACAAATATTGAAGTTAATAACTATGACAGTTTAGCCGATGCAGATGTTATTATTTCAGCAGTTGGACACATTGAATTAATTAGAGAAAATAAGGATAAAAATGATCGTTTTGCCGAATTAAACGCTAACGTTAAAGAAGTTAAAGATGTTGCAAAACACATTAAAGATTCTGGTTTTCATGGAATCATTATTGTAATTACTAATCCAAACGATGTTATTACTTCCTTATATCAACGTGAAACTGGACTTGCTAAAGAACGTGTTATCGGAACAGGGACACTTCTAGATTCAGCTCGAATGAAGAGGGCAGTTGCAGCAAAACTTAACATTGATCCTCGTTCAGTAATTGGTTACAACCTTGGTGAACACGGTAACTCTCAATTTACTGCATGGTCAACAGTCCAAGTTTTCGATAAAAGTATTTTTGATTACGCAAAGAAGTATAATATTGACTTAGATGAAATCGATAACGATGCTCGAGTCGGTGGATTTACAGTTTTCAACGGTAAGGGATACACTAACTTTGCTATTTCAGCATCAGCTGTTAAGTTAGCTGAGATTGTTTTACAAGATGCTAAAACAGAATTAGCTGTTTCAAACTACCGCGAAGAATATGGTACATACCTATCTTATCCAGCAATTGTCGGACGAAATGGAATTGAAAAGCAAATTGATTTAGATCTTACTGAAAAGGAACAAAAACAACTTCAAGCATCAGCAGATTATATTAATCAAAAAACTCGCGAAATTACTGATTAATCAGTAATTAGGAGATATTAATATTTTCTCAAAAAATACCTTGATATTAATAACGCGTTTTGATATTATCAATATCGCGTTATTTTTTATTAAGGAGGCAAAAAGATGGCTGAACCAAAAGAATTACAAATTGGCGACCACGTTTCTGCACCTAGATTCGGTTATTTAAAACATGACTTTGCTGGAACAATTGAAAAAGTATACGAAAATTCAGTAATGGTCTTTATCGACGAACACCATGAAGAAGATGGCATCGTCGTTAATGAATATAATAAGCGTGCGGTTGTTAGCAAGAAAGTTGCTAAACCATCAAAGAAAAAAACAGCTTAACAAACTTACCAAAAATTGTAACGTGTGATATAATATTTTTTGTATCTGCGGGTATAGTTTAGTGGTAAAATATGAGCTTCCCAAGCTCAGGTCGCGGGTCCGATTCCCGTTACCCGCTTTGTCGTATAAACCGACAGATACTGTTCGATAATAAAAGACTAGTAGACATATTCCATTAACAAGCGACATCGGATTTGGTGAGAGCCGATGATTAGGGTATGTTGAATTCGCACTTTTTAGAATTATGATTAATTAAATAATAAAGCGGATATTTTATATCAAATAGAGTGGTACCGCGGGTTATTCCGTCTCTTACAATTACTAATATTGTAAGAGACTTTTTATATATTTATGGAGGTTTTGGATAATGGAAAACAAAGAATTAGTTGCTAATGCTCTATCTAAAGCATTGGACAACGAACTATCTGTAGAAGACATTCTACCAAAAATTGAGAGACCTAAAGATTCAAAAATGGGTGATTTAGCTTTCCCTACATTTATTTTAGCTAAAAAGTTTAGAAAGGCACCTCAACAAATCGCTGCTGACGTAGCAGAAAAGATTGATCAAAGTTCATTTGACCATGTTGAAGCTGCTGGACCATACGTTAACTTCTTCCTAGACAAGTCTAACTTCAGTGAAGACGTTCTATCAGCTGTTTTAGACCAAAAGGAAAACTATGGTCAAAACGAAGATGGTAAGGGTGGTAACGTAACCATCGATATGTCTTCACCAAATATTGCAAAGCCTATTTCAATGGGACACTTAAGATCTACTGTTATTGGTAATTCTGTTGCCGAAATCCTACGTAAAAATGGTTACAACCCAATTAAGGATAACCACTTGGGTGACTGGGGAACTCAATTTGGTAAGCTAATCACTGCATACCTAATGTGGGGTAACGAAGAAGACGTTAAAAAAGATCCTATCAATAACTTAGTTAAATACTACGTTAAGTTCCACAAGATTGATAAGGAACAACCTGAACTAGACGATGTTGCTAGAGATTGGTTCAGAAAACTTGAAAATGGTGACGAACAAGCTACTAAACTATGGAAATGGTTCAGAGAAGTTTCACTTGAAGCCTTTGGTGAAATCTATGACAAATTAGGTATTACTTTTGATACCTACAATGGTGAAGCTTTCTACAATGACAAGCTACAAGATGTTGTTGATTCACTGCAAGAAAAGGGTCTATTAAGCAAGTCACAAGGTGCCACAATCGTTGATTTACAAAAATACGATTTAAACCCTGCATTAATCTTGAAGAGTGATGGTGCTTCACTATACATCACCAGAGATATCGCAACTGCTATTTACCGTGACCAAACTTACCACCCAGCTATGAACCTATACGTTGTTGGTTCAGAACAAACTTACTACTTCAAGCAATTGAAGGCTGTATTAATGGAAATGGGTGTTCCTTCAGCTAAGAACCTACACCACATCCCATTCGGGCTAATTACTGTAAATGGTAAGAAGCTATCAACTCGTTCAGGTCGTATCATCCTATTGGACGAAGTATTGAACGAATCAATCGCAATTGCCAAGAAGCAAATTGCTGAAAAGAACCCAGATCTTCCTAACAAGGAAGAAGTTGCTAAAGAAGTTGGTGTTGGTGCCATCGTCTTTGGTGATTTGAAGAATGAAAAGATTAACAACATTGACTTTAACTTAGAAGATCAATTACGTTTTGAAGGTGAAACTGGACCATACGTACAATACGCTCGTGCACGTGCCGAAAGTATTTTACGTAAAGCCGGTGACATTGACTTCTCAAGCGTTGACAAGAAGCTTAACGATGCAGAATCATGGAACGTTATTAAGTTACTAAATGACTTCCCAGCAAGAGTTAAGATGGCTTGTGACGAATTTGAACCTTCAGTTATTGCTAAGTACTCATTAAGACTTGCTAAGTCATTTAACAAGTACTATGCTCACACTAAGATTTTGGATGATGACGAACAAAGAGATGCTCGTTTAGCATTAGTTAAATCAGTATCAATCGTTCTTAAAGAATCACTAAGATTACTTGGTGTTAAGGCTCCAGACGAAATGTAATTAAAGAAAACAGGTTTAACAATTAGTTAAATCTGTTTTTTATTTTACCAATTAGGGTTAATTTGGGTTAAAATGGTATTAATATCATCATCAGTGAAGGAGTAATCATACTAGATGAAAAATGATAAAAAACCAAAAAGTGCTTTTAAAAAAATCTGGCACCGATACCAACTAACTCGTTGGATTATCGTCATATTTTTATTACTATTCCTTGTAATGAGTGCTTATTGCACATTTGTTGCGAAGACTACGCACGTTCAGGACTTGCAGTCATCTTTGGAACAATCTACAGTAATTTATGATGGTAATAATAAAAAGGCCGGTAAAATCTATTCACAAAAAGGAACCTACGTTGGATTTAAGGATATTTCACCAAATATTCCAAACGCAATCCTATCAACTGAAGATAGAAACTTCTACAATGAACACGGTTTTTCCGTTAAAGGATTTGGCCGTGCAATGCTATTAATGATTAAGAACAAGATTATGCGTCGTGACTACATTAGTGGTGGTGGAAGCACTCTTACTCAACAATTGGTAAAGAATGCATACTTAACCCAACAACAAACTTTCAGTCGAAAGTTAAAGGAATTATTCCTATCCATTCAAGTTGAAAATGTATACAGCAAGAATCAAATTTTAACGATGTACATGAACAACTCATATTTTGGCAATGGTGTCTACGGTGTTGAAGATGCATCAAGACGTTATTTTGGAATGAATGCTAAGGATTTACCCGTTCAAGATGCTGCTGTGATAGCAGGAATGCTAACTAATCCAAGTGCATATAATCCTGTTGATCATCCTAAGTTAGCCTTGGATAGAAGAAATGTTGTGTTACAATTGATGGCTGATAACAATAAGATTAGTCAATCAGAAGCAAACAAGTTAAAGAAGACACCAATCCAAGTCAAGAATACCTACCAATACAAGGATGGTTATAAGTACCCATATTACTTCGATGCTGTAATTGATGAAGCAATTAATAAGTATGGTTTATCCGAATCAGACATCATGAATAGAGGATACAAGATTTATACAACGCTAAATCAAGATCAACAAAACAGTATGCAAGATGATTTTGCTAACGATAGTAACTTCCCAAGCAACGCTTCTGATGGTACTAAGGTTCAAGCAGCCTCAATTGCTTTAGACCCAAGTACTGGTGGAGTTACTGCTGTGGTTGGTGGACGTGGCCAACACGTATTCCGTGGGTACAACCGTGCAACCCAAATTAAACGTCAACCGGGTTCAACCATTAAACCACTAGCTGTTTACACCCCAGCTTTGGAAAACGGTTATAACTACAATGACATGCTTCAAAATAAGAAGACATCATATGGTTCTAACAAGTACACACCGGAAAACTACAACAACGTATATACAGGAACTGTACCTATGTACACTGCGTTAGCGCAAAGTATGAATGCACCAGCTGTATGGTTACTTCATAAGATTGGTGTAGACAAGGGTTATGAATCAGTTAAGTCATTTGGTTTGCCTGTCCAAAAGAAGGATAAGAACCTTGCTTTAGCTTTAGGTGGATTATCATCAGGTGTATCTCCTCAACAAATGGCAGGAGCTTATACAGCGTTTGCCAATGAAGGTAACATGACTACACCTCATTACATTAGAAAGATTGTTGATTCTTCAGGTAATGTGATCGTTAATAATGAATCAGTAACTTCTAAGAAGGTAATGTCAAAAGATGTTGCTAATAAGATGACTAGTATGATGCTAGGTGTCTTTGATAACGGTACTGGTGCATCTGCTAAACCAAGTGGATACTCAATTGCCGGAAAGACTGGTAGTACTGAGGCTGATAATACAGGTGACTCAGATGCTACAAGAGATAAATGGATTATTGGATATACACCAAAAGTTGTTGTCGCAACTTGGGAAGGTTTCGATAATACCAATGCTGGACATCATTTGGAAAACCTAAGTGGAACCGGTGTAGGACCATTATTTAAGACCGAGTTACAACAAATTTTACCAACTACTGGTAATAACAACTTTAGTGTCAAAGATGCTGCTTACTTGGATTCACAAGAAAAGAAGGCCAATAGCTCTTCTGGTTCTAGTTTCTGGGACAGTGTTTCTGATGGTGCTAATCAAGTATCAAAGAGCTTTGGAAAAGGCTGGGACAATTTAAAGAAGAATGCAAGTAATTGGTGGAATGATGCCAAAAAATTTGTTGGAGACTAAATTGACCAATTAATATAAAACGTCGTATCATTATTATTAAGTGATACGACGTTTTTAGTTAAAGGAGTAGTTAATTTGAAATTTATTCATGCCGCTGATTTACATTTGGAGAGCCCATTTAAGGGTTTGAAGAATGATGAAACTCCAAATGGATTATGGAAACAAATATATGATTCTACCTTCAAATCTTTTGAAAGAATCGTAAACGATGCCATCGAATACGATGTCGATTTCGTATTATTGGCGGGTGACTTGTTTGATCGAGACAATCAAACCCCTAAGACTTATGATTTCTTTCAATCACAAATGCAAAAACTAAACGAACACAATATTGATGTATACATGATTTATGGAAATCATGATTATTTTGATATGCAAAAAGAATCAGTATCATTCCCAGATAACGTTCATGTGTTTGGTAATGATGTTGAAACTAAAACATTTACACTGGATGGTAAGAAAATTGCCATTACCGGTTTTAGTTATGCCAATAAATGGATTACAGATAAGAAAATTGATGAATATCCAGTGAAAAATGATGTAGACGTGCAAATAGGGATGCTACACGGTGGTTTGGAACAAACGGGGGATCATTATGCTCCATTCTCATTAGAAGACCTTATAAGCAAGAAATATGACTATTGGGCATTAGGCCATATTCATAAACGCCAACAATTAAACGAAAGCCCACTAGTATTTTATTCTGGTAACATTCAGGGAAGACATAAGAATGAACCGGGTGATAAAGGATACCTATTGGTTAATGATGAAAGTGGAAAGCTGGAAGCAACATTCCATGCTACGTCGTTAATCGATTGGTTGACACTTGATTTGAATATGGACTTTGTTGATGTTGAAAGTGCCAAAAATCACATCTTACAAGTTTTAATGGGCAATAAGTATGAAAATATGCAATTGATTAGTTTGAACCTTATCTTGAATAATCCAATTTCTGATGGTCAAAGACAGGACTTAGAATATCGAGTTACCAATGCGTTAAGTAAGGACTATGAACAATTAAATGCATGGATTTACGAAATTAATGTCAGATTGAGTGATGACCAAAAGATGTCATCAATCGACCAAGAAATTTGGGATGAAGCACAGGAAAAGGTGTTCTCTGAAGATGAAATCAGTTCCGTTTCTAAGTCCTTACGTAAGTACGATTTTATTGCACAACATTTGGATGAATCCAAAGAGGACTTAATGGAACAAACAAGAATGAAGCTACTAGGTGGAAAGGAAGATACGAATGAAGATTAATAAATTGGAAGTGCTAGGTTACGGTAAATGGCACGACGTATCCTTTGATTTTAATGATGACAACCTACAAATTATATTTGGTAACAATGAAGCAGGGAAAACCACTTTACTAAGCTTGATTGAAGGGATTTTATTTGGTTATGTTGACGGACGTGGAAGTGCATATGAACAATATATTCCGCGTGATACTAAATCATATGGTGGGAAACTAACAATCACCACCGATGACAATCGTCATTTTATTCTAACTAGAATTGCCGGAACCCATGGTGGAGAGTTATCAATTTACGATATTGATAATGATATGCAAACCTCAAATGACATTTTAGAAAAAATCTTAGGACCAATTGATCGAGATACCTTTGAACAACTATTTTATTTTGGTGATTTAGATATTAAGCAAATTTCTAAGTTGAGTAAAAATGAATTAGTTAGTCGCATTCAAAAGGTTGGCTTTGTCGGAAGTGACCAATGGTTAGAATTAAGAGACAAGTTCGACAAAGAAGCAAAGGACTTATACGCACCAACCGGTCGTAAGCCACCTTTGAATCAAAAGTTGAAAGAATACGATGATTTATTGGACAAGATTGCTGAAAGCAAGAATAGTTTAAATGATTACAACCAATTGATTAGTCAAAAGAATGCTTTAGAAGCATCCATGAATCAATCTAAGCAAAAGGTTAGTGAGTTGGAAAAGAAACTAAGTCAGTTAAATCATTTCAAACAAGTTTGGCCAGTCTATCAACAACTTTCATCTTTAAAGCAAGACAAATTTGAATTCAAATATGGATTCTCCGATGACGATGTTAAACAGTTTAATGAATTAACCAATCAACTATTCTTAATCAATCAACAAATCGATAGTATCGAAAAATCAATTAACCAATTAAACGCTTCAATGAACAATGATGATGATTTGAAGAAATTCAATGATTACAAGACTGAAATTGATAAACTGGTTCAATCATTCTCCAAAGTGAATGAAGAAATCAATCAATTAAGCGTTAGCCAATCAATGATCAACGAAATTAATCGCCAAGATAGTCAACAAGTTGTCGCTAGCAGGGATGACATCGTTACAATTCAAGGCATTAAACAACAACTTATTGAACTTCAAACAAGAAAGCAAAAGCCATCTAATAGTTTTTCTATCATTGGTTTAATTGGTGTAGTTATTGGAATTGCAATGCTTACCGTATTACCAGGAGCGTTAAAACTAGTCGGGATTATCGTATTATTGCTCAGTGGGATTTATACCGGATCCGTTAAGTTTAAGAAAAACGAAGATAGTAATTCCAATCAGGAACGTGATGCATTAAATAATCAATTAGTAGATTATGGTAATAAATACTCCTTTAATATAGAAAATGTTGATGATTGGTTATCAGAACAAAAATACCTAGCTCGTAAGACTCAAGATACTAGTCAAAAGGCTAAGTATGAAGAAGAAATGAATCAACTAAATGGGAGTCTAAAAGCATACTTTGCTGAATGGCAACGAGTATTTAGTGGCCTTAACATTAATGATTCATTTGATAATCAACTTTCACAAATTCGTACTTATCTAAATAAGATGAATGAAGAAAATGCGATTAATTTAAGAAATAATAATCAATTGCAAAACTACCTACAACAAAAATCATCATTAATCGATAAACAAATCCAGTATAAGAAGGACTACTCTGAATTCTTAAATACTAGAAAAGTCGATGACGGTGACGAATTTAAAGAGATTGTAGAACAACAAAGAAATCATTCAATTAAAGCGGCTCAACTACAAAACGTTAAGGATCAAATTACCGATGATGACGTAAAGGTTTTAGATACTTTTAATGACATAACTGAATTGGATAATCAATTGAATGCAGCGGATGCAGAAATGACTACTGAAAAGCAATCATTACTAAATGCATCCCAACAACTAGAAAGTTTAAACATTCAGTTGAAACATGTTATTGCTGACGGAACCTACAACGAACTAGTGCAAAAACAAAGTAACCTAGAAGCAGAAATTAATGATATGGTTGATCAATGGATGAGCATGAAGTTAGCTAATTCATGGATTGATGAATCATTGAACATTGCGACTGCTGATAGAATTCCGTTGTTCGAATCTAAAGCAAAAGAATTCTTTGCAATCCTGACCGATAATAGATACACAGGAATTACTTACTACAAGAGCAAGTTAAAGGTAACTAGGGATGATAAGGTTCAATTTGATGCTGGAGAACTATCTAGAGGAACAATTGAACAACTATACCTAGCATTGATTCTGTCACTTTCTGTGGTATTCGGTAGGGACTATCGTTTACCATTAATCATCGATGATGGATTAACTGAGTTCGATCAACAACGAACAGGTAATGCAATCAAGCTATTAGATAATATCAGCGAATCAATGCAGGTGATTTATGTTACTTGTGATTCTGATATTTTAAAACTAGTTGATGATAAATCAGTACTAAATTTAAATGATTACTAAAAAAAGACTTGACCTGAACCCCTAAAATTGGAGGATGGTTATGCAATTTTCTGGGAGGAATTGTTCCGGTATTCAACCGGTGACATTCCTCCCAGTTT
>NZ_JXDF01000017.1 GCF_001308195.1 Apilactobacillus kunkeei
TAATCTTTAATGGCAGCTAATTTTAATTCTTTAGAAAACATAAAAGAACCCCTTAAGTTAGATTTCTCCAACTCAAGGGGTTCAGTTCAACTCCGGAAAATTCCGGAGTCTTTTTTATTTAACTATTATTTGCTGCTTGATGAGCTAGTTAAGTATGATGATAGGATGTTTTGTAAGTCCTTATCCTTAATTTCAACTCCACCATTCTTAAGAACCTTAGTTACAACGCTCTTTAGAGTAGTGCTGTCGCTTAACTTAGAAGTAGCAATTTGATCTTTTAGATCATTGATGTGGTCATTGTATGAACCCTTCTTAGGGTGGTTAACCATTTGGATGATTTGGTATCCGTATTGAGTCTTAACAGGTGTCTTAGTGTATTCACCGTTTGATAGCTTGTAAGCAGCTTTTCTAAATGCTGAATCGATGCTTGAGTCTGTGTTATCAAATGGAGTTACACGACCTGATTTGTTCTTGTTTGAAGTGTCTTTTGAGTACTTCTTAGCAAGATCTGAGAACTTCTTACCATCCTTAAGTTCTGAGATAACTTTTTCAGCAGTTTTCTTGTCAGATACTAAAATTTCGTTAACAGTAACCTTTGGTTGGTAGCTCTTGAATTGTTTCTTTAGGTCAGCAGTTGAGTATGAAATGTTAGCTCTAACAGCCGCCTTTAGAAGTAGGTTAGATTTTAGTTGGTTCTTGAAACTAGTAGTAGTTAAACCTTGTTGTTCAAGTAAAGTTTCAAATTCTGAACCGTATTGACTCTTGTATTGGTTGTATTGAGCGTTTACTTCTGATGAAGAAACCTTGCTACCATATTCCTTGTTCAATACCTTGTCTAAAATCATTTGTTGTAGAACTTGTTTACCGTTTGAAGTGTTCTTCATGCTGCTGTAGTATTCGCTTTGGGTAATCTTACCACCGTTAGTAACGGCAACAGTCTTATCACCACAGGCAACTAATGAAACACTTAGTAATGCACCGGCAAGTCCAACTAGAACTTTTTTATTCATAATGTAATACACATCCATTTCTTTATTTTATCTATCATTAACTGATAGTTTTACGTTAACACATAGTAAATTCTATCACAAAAAAACTTAAGAAATTTTTAAATTTATTTGGTGATATTATTAATTCTTTGGTTAATTAAATCTACGTGTGGATTAATTTTGAATTGATATTCATCAATATCTCTTTGCATAGCTTCAATAGTGGGCTTTGACTTGCTAACTTCATCCTGTAACTTTGAGATGTTAGCAGTTAGCTTATTTTTTTGATCTAAAACGTTTGAAACGCCATTGATTTTATCCTTAGTAGATGAATAAACACTGTTGGCAAATTCTTTTGGATCACGTTTAGTAACAACTAGATAAGCGGCCAAACCAGCTGCAGATAATCCTAGTAGCTTTAGCATTGATTTAATCATGCTTATTCCTCCAATGAACTAATAATATTTGCTTTAATTTGTTCAAAAGCTTCTTCATTGTACTTATCTGAGTTGTCTTGAAAGCTCATAGAGAAGCCATCGTTTTCACTATATCTAGGAATAAGGTGGAAATGTGAATGGAACACAGATTGATATGCCAATTCACCGTTGTTATTTACGATGTTCATTCCTAAAATGTCTGGAGCTGATTTTTGAATCGCTCTAGCAATCTTAGGAATTCTTGAAAATACTTGTTCAGCAAGCTTTTCATCATATTCGTAGATATTAGCAACATGTTTTTTTGGCACAACTAAAGTGTGACCAGGTGTAGCTTGTGAAATATCCAAGAATGCTTTCACATATTCATCTTCGTAAATAGTGTAGCTAGGAATTTCACCATCAATTATTTTGCAGAATACACAATCACTCATATTATTCTTCCTTTCTTTGATATTACTGTGATTATATACATATTAACATAAATTAAGCTTAAAGGAACTTGTGATATAATTGACGTTAATAAATTTCATAGGGGTGATATTCCGTGTCATTAAAAGTGGATAATTTAGTGGGTGGATACTCACGAATTCCAGTACTAAAAGATGTATCATTTGACGTAAAAGACGGCGAATTAGTCGGCTTAATCGGTCTAAATGGTGCAGGGAAGTCAACCACAATCAATCATGTCATTGGATTGTTAAGACCATTTTCTGGATCAATTAAGATTAATGGAATCGCAATGCAAGATGATATTGAAGAATATAAGAAACAAATTGCATACATTCCGGAATTCCCGGTTTTATATAAAGAACTAACCTTAAAAGAACATATTGAAACTACCATTAAGGCTTACGATCTAGACGAACAAGCTGCTTGGGAAGATGCTAATAAAATGCTAAAGATGTTTCGACTAGAAAATAAACTTGAATGGTTCCCGGTCAATTTCTCAAAGGGAATGCGTCAAAAAGTAATGATTCTTTGTGCGTTTATCACAAATGCCAAATTATTTGTTATTGATGAACCGTTCTTAGGCTTGGACCCGGTTGCAGTAAATGACTTGCTTAACCTAATTGAAGAACAAAAGAAAAAGGGTAGCAGCATTTTAATGTCTACCCACGTATTAGATACAGCCGAAAGATTCTGTGATCGTTTTGTTTTGATTCACAATGGGCAAATCAGAACAGAAGGAAACATTCAAAAGCTACAGGATGAATTTGGTAGCAAAGATAGTTCCTTAAATGATATTTACTTGAAGCTTGCAAAGGAAGAAGCTAATGAATAGTCTTTTTAATCAGCGTTTGCAATCCCATTTCACGCAAATGTCTAAATATTTAAGATATGTATTTAATGATTTCTTTGTGATTGCATTAATGTTTATCATCGGTGGAATTGGCTATCAATATGCGATGTTTATTAAACACCTTCAAGCAGGCCAATGGTGGGAAAAACTAGTCTTAGTAGTTCTTATATTAGTTGTTATTCAACTAAATAATTTGGTCACTTTTGTAAAAAGAGCCGACTTCGTCTTCTGGTTGCCAAAGGAAAAAGAATTCTTTGCTTTCCTACGTAGTGGCTTAAGATACTCGAAGTCACTGGCAGTCGTTGTCCAAATTGTGGCATGGTTTGTCATGATTCCATTTATTGAAAAATCAATGGTAAATACTAACATCGCTATAATTTCGATGTTTTTAGTAGTCATGGTCTTTTTAAAGATGATGATTTTAAACTTTCAAATGATCGATAACTACCATCACAATCGTAATATTTTGAATAAAAAAATATTCTACCGCGTGATTATTCCTTTGGTTATTGTTGCCTTAGCCGCTTATATTAATGTTTATGTAGGTGTGATAATTGGTATTGCGGTGTTGATTTTGTCGCATTTATTGGTTGCCAAATTAAAGCAACAAAGCATCGATTGGCAAGTAGTGATTGAAAAGACGGAAAGCCATGAAAACAGTCTTAATCGCTTCTTCAACATGTTTACCGATGTTGAAAACATGCAAGGGGCAATTAAGAGACGCAGCTATCTCGATTCATTGTTCAAAATGTTCAATGATGACGTTTATTCAGTTCTATATTCAAGAGGAATAGTTAGAGATAAGGAAATCAGTGGTCTATTAACACGGGTTTCTGTCCTGGGAGCAATCATCATTGGGGCAATTAAACTAGACTGGATGGCTATTTTAATCGCATTGCTATTTATGTATTTGATTGTGTTTCAACTAATTCCATACTTTACTAACTTCGATGATAATGTTTTTACATCGTTGTACCCAATTACCTTTGATCAACAAGTAAAATCATTTACCAACGTGATTGGCAAGATAATGATTTTAGTGGTTATCGTATTGATGATTGGTTCCATCTTCATGTTTAATTTATTAGGGTCAATAATGTTATTATTGGCGTTAGTTATTGAATGGATTTTATTAATTAAAATATATGTACCAAAGAAAATAAAAAAAGCCAGTTCAAATTATTGATGTTGCTTGACGTAGCTATTAAAAAGCCAGTAAAATAGGTAACAGAATAAAAATAGAACATTTGGCAGATTTAATTAGTCAAAACCTTGGTTTTGGCTATTTTTTATGAGGAGGATAATTCGTGAGAGTTAGAAATAAGCCATGGGCAGACGGTTATATCAAAGATAACCAAAAATATATTGTGACTGATCCTGAAAACTGGATTGGCAAATGGTCACAACGTTTTGAAAAAGAACAACCAATTCATATTGAAATTGGAACAGGGAAGGGTCAATTCATCGTTGAAATGGCCAAAAAACATCCTGAAGTGAACTTTTTAGGTATCGAAATCCAAAAGACAGTTATCGCAATTGCTTTGAAAAAAGTTGTTGAAGCTGATTTACCAAACCTACAATTGGTTCATACCGATGGTGCAGGTGTAGATACTTTCTTTGGTAAACATGAAATTGATACAGTTTATTTAAACTTCTCAGATCCATGGCCAAAGAAGCGTCATGCTAAGAGAAGACTTACTTCACCAACATTCTTAGATAGTTACAAGACAATTCTAAAGGAGGACGCTCCTGTCGTTTTCAAGACTGATAACCGTGGCTTATTTGAATACTCTGTAATTACTTTCAATAATTACGGAATGTACTTCGATTTATTATCACTTGATTTACACAATAGTGAATACATGGAAGATAATGTTGAAACTGAATATGAACATAAGTTTAGTAGTAAGGGTCCAATCTACAAGATTGTTGCTTACTTCAACAAAAAAGAAGACTAATTAATAGTCTTCTTGAAGTTCGTTAATCCATTTGAATTGATAGTTAGAATTAATTTCAAAGTATCGTTCAATTATTTCATCGTTTTCTAAAACGTTGATAGCACCAACGTAATCTTTATTGTTATTCTTTTTCATAACCCAGCTACCGTAAACTTTGCTTTTGTTTAAAGTATTTTTTGCATGAGTTATTTGTAGGTTAATTTTTTTAATATGCTTTTCTTGCTTAATCTTTTTAGCAACTAAAACACTAGTGCCGATAACTCCAATGGCAAGGGTTGACACGATTGCATTTTTAGACTTAATGATATATCACATCCTTTTGTATAGGATACATTATATTACATTCAAATTTATAATCAAACTGCATCGAAAATAGCAAGAAATAAGTTATAATAAAGAAAAAATAATTGGAGTGAATAAACATGGAACAATTACCAACAATGAACTTAGATGAATTAAAGAAGACTGTTAGCGATGGCAAGTACATGCTATTCTTCTCAGCTGACTGGTGTCCAGATTGCTCATTTATCAAGCCAGCAATGCCAGAAATTGAAGCAGAATACCCAGATTACAAATTTATCGCAGTTGATCGTGACCAAAACATTGATTTAGCTGCTGATTTAGCAATCTTTGGTATTCCAAGCTTTGTTGCATTTGAAAACGGTGAAGAAATTGGCCGTTACGTCAATAAAGACAGAAAAACAAAGAAACAAGTAGAAGAATTTATCGATTCTCTATAATAATTAATATGTGGAAGGTAAGATTTAATGTTAATTGCAAGTTATAACCCAAAACAAACTGGTGACATTTTAGTTGTCATCTTGGATGAAGATGCTAAAGAACAAAAGGTAGAACAAATTGGTAATGTTGTCAGAATTTCTGATGCATCAAACGACCACGTTACTGGTTTTAACTTTACTAACGCTTCAGAAGTATTACCACGTCTAAAAGAAGTAAACGGTGAAGTTACCTTAACTCAAGAAGATTTAGACGCCCTAAACAATTCATTATCTGATAATGGAATTGAGGACACTATTGAATTGGATACTGATCCAAAGTTTGTTGTGGGATATGTAAAATCTGTTAAAGAACATCCTAAGTCTGACCACCTAAAGATTACTGAAACTGAAATTAATGATGGTAAGACACTACAAATCGTTAGTGGTTCTCCAAACATGCAAGAAGACATCAAGGTTGTTGTTGCCAAAGTTGGTGCAATGATGCCTGATGGTCTAATCATTTGGCCTGGTGAATTGAAGGGTGAAGAAAGTAACGGAATGATTTGTTCAGGTCGTGAACTATTAATTCCAAATGCACCACAAAGACCAGGTGCTTTGATTCTACCTAACGATTACCAAGAAGTTGGAGAAGCTTTTGATTTTGATAAAGCTGACACATTATTTTCAAAATAAGTAAGAAAAAGGGGATTTAAAATCCCCGCTATACATAAATTTTTAGATTAAGGATGACGCTTGAATGGAACACTATGACGGACCTGCTTTTTACCGTAAATATAACGTTTTAGGTGAAAACAATGAATTAAAACATAATAATAAGTCTAATAAAAGTGAATCCCGAACTAATAGAGATGCAACTGTAAGACAAAATGATGATTCTGAAGATTATCTTCTACTTAACAGAGATAATCCAATTGCTAAAAGAGCAGCAGCTTTTAAACCTAGTCATAATTCAACTAGTGGCTCAAAAGTTCAATTCTACCAAAACGAAACTTCTAGCAAATTCAGAAAAATTATGAATCAACTTGATCGTCACAATGAAGAATTAATTGGTATGACAAGTGATGATACTGGAGCTATTGATTTGGATCGAGAAGAAATTAGCACTTCTGAAGACGAATCAATTGCAACTAGTCAAGCTGATGCAGTTGATAAACAATCAATCGAACAATTTAATGACATAGAAGCAGAACCATACTCAACACCTTATATCGATAGAAGTAAGGCTGCTGAAAGCGAAGCGAAAGCTCAAGAAGCAGTTGTGGCTGATAGTGAATCTGTTTCGGTAAGTGATACTGTTGATGATGATACTGAGACTTCAAGTAATGAAGTCCCACAAAGTGCCGAACAAAGCAGTTCATCTAATCAATCTTCATTTGATAAGTTTATGGGGATGGTAAACCACGATGCTGATAATCAACTGGATTCAGAATCAGAAAACGATAATGAAGATGACACGCAAACTCATGACTATTACGATGATGAATCTGATGGTGATAGTTACGCTAATTCAGATAGTGATGTCATTATCTCTTCACATGCTGAAGTAAATAATTCATCAGTTGATGAAGATACTACTCAATATGTTTCATCTGATTATGATGTTTCATACAATGAAGCAGAGAGTGACGAAATTGATGCAACAGCAACGAAAACAAGTGGTAATGACGATAATGAACATATCGAAGAACCACATGAAGAAAAGAGAAATATTGAAAATCATGGATTAGGACACTCTTTAGCATCAATCTTGAATCAAGAACA
Source organism: Apilactobacillus kunkeei (assembly GCF_001308195.1). Taxonomy (GTDB): domain Bacteria; phylum Bacillota; class Bacilli; order Lactobacillales; family Lactobacillaceae; genus Apilactobacillus; species Apilactobacillus kunkeei_C. The sequence goes on from NZ_JXDF01000017.1 coordinate 7,186, forward strand.
AAACGTGCAAAAAGACTTGTCTATCTTTAATGATCGTCCAGTATCGGAATCAGACGTTTCTGAAGAAGATGATATACCTGAGGAAGAATATCACCATGATGAAAGTGTGTCTGCTGACTACGACGATAAGGGCTATCAATTCCCATCTATGAATTTGTTGGAACCATCAGATGAATTTGAAGATGATTCAATGGATGATTGGATTGAAAATCAAGCTGAAATCTTGGATGAAACACTCCGTGCTTTTAATGTGGATGCAAACGTTGTTGATTGGACCAATGGACCAACAGTTACACAATTCCAAATTAAACTTCAACTAGGGGTGAAGGTAAGTAAGATTACTAACCTGACAGATGACTTGAAACTAGCATTGGCTGCCAAAGACATCAGAATTGAAGCACCAATTCCTGGAAAGACAACTGTAGGTATTGAAATTCCAAATCCAAAACCAAGACCGGTTAGATTATCCGAAGTATTGGACACGCCACAGTTTGAAAAGACTGATAAACCACTTACTGTTGCTTTAGGGGTCGACCTAACAGGTAAACCTCAAATGACAGACTTGAGCAAGATGCCTCATGGTTTGATTGCCGGGGCAACTGGTTCAGGGAAGAGTGTGTTCTTAAATAGTTTGTTAATTTCACTACTATACAAGGCAACTCCTGCACAATTAAAGATGATTTTAATTGATCCAAAGGCCGTTGAAATGGCTCCTTACGATAAATTGCCACACTTACTTTCACCAGTTATTTCAGATCCAAAACAAGCATCTGCTGCTTTGAAATGGTCTGTTAAGGAAATGGACGAAAGATATGAAAAACTTGCTGCAGCAGGGGCAAGAAACATCGAACAATTCAATCAAATGGCTGAACAAGCTGGTGAATACACCAAGAAGATGCCATACATCTTGATTGTAATCGATGAGTTGGCCGACTTGATGATGGTCGCTTCTAACGAAGTTCAAGACTACATCGTTAGAATTACCCAAAAGGCCAGAGCGGCAGGTATTCATTTGATTGTTGCTACTCAAAGACCTAGTGTTGATATTATTACCGGTACAATCAAGAATAATATTCCAACTCGTGTTGCCTTCATGGTATCCAGTCAAGTTGATTCGAGAACCATTATCGATACCGCTGGTGCCGAAAGGTTACTTGGAAAAGGTGATATGTTGTACTTAGGAAATGGGGCAAGTCAATCTGCTCGTTTACAAGGTACATTTGTCACTAACGATGAAATCGAAAGAGTAACCGATGAAGTTAGAAAACAAGGTGAACCTAAGTATGCCTTTCAACCTGATTCATTGTTGAAGAGCGTAAACCAAGTTGAACAGCAAGACGAATTAATGCCAGATGTTTTGGAATACATTTCCAATGAAGAAACAGTATCTACATCAAAACTACAAAGAGTCTTCTCAATTGGATACAATCGAGCGGCCAGTTTGATTGATGAATTAGAGAAGCATAATTATGTATCAGGTCAACATGGCTCTAAACCGAGAGATGTATATTTAACCGAAAGTGATTACAAAAAGTTAAATATTTAAAAAAGGGGCGCCATATCAGCTCAAATCTGATATTATAAGATTAATGAGAGATAAAAGGAGCATTTAATTATGGATGCAAAGAAAATATATCACTTTGTCGGTGTTAAAGGTACAGGAATGTCGGCAATGGCAAGAATCCTTAAAGATAGAGGATACGAAGTACAAGGTTCAGACATTGATAAATACACATTTACTCAAGTGGGTCTAGAACAAGCAGGAATTAAAGTACTTCCTTTTAACGTAGATAACATTAAAGAAGGTTTAACTGTAATTGCAGGTAACTCATTTACAGATGATCAACCAGAAATCAAAAAAGCAAGAGAAATGGGATTACCAGTATTTAGATACCACGAATTCCTAGGTGAAATGATTAAAGGACACACTAGTATTGGTGTTTGTGGTGCCCATGGTAAGACAAGTACTACTGGTTTATTAGCCCACGTATTGTCAGGAATTGCACCTACTGATTACCTTATCGGTGATGGTACTGGTAAAGGTGTTCCGAATGCTAGATTCTTTGCATACGAAGCTGACGAATACCGTCGTCATTTCTTGGCAACTAGTCCAGACTATGCAATCATGACTAACATTGACTTCGATCACCCTGATTACTACACAGGAATCGAAGATGTTAAGAGTGCATTCCAAACATTTGCTAACCAAACAAAGAAAGGTATCTTTGCTTGGGGTGACGATGAAAACCTAAGAGACATTAAAGCTGATGTTCCAATCTATTACTACGGAACTAGAGAAGACGATGACTTTAGAGCTGTTAATGTTGTTAAGAGCACTTCTGGTTCAGAATTTGATGTTGAATACAAGGGTAAGAAATTAGGTCATTTCCAAATTCACTTATATGGTGAACACAACGTGTTGAACGCATTAGCAGTTATCGCTGTTTCATACTTCGAACACGACAACCTAGACGAAGTTCAACGTGAACTAGAAACTTTCAAGGGTGTTAAGAGACGTTTTGCACAAAGAAAAGTTGCTGATATGACTATTATTGATGACTATGCTCATCATCCATCAGAAATTGACGCAACCATTGATGCTGCAAGACAAGAATACCCAAACAAGAAGATTATTGCGGTATTCCAACCACACACATTCAGTCGTACAATCGCTTACCTAGATGATTTCGCTAAGAGTCTAAACAAGGCTGATGACGTATACATCACCAAGATTTACAGCTCACCACGTGAAAAATCTGGTAAGATTTCAAGTGCTGACTTAGCAAACAAGATTACTAAGAATGGTGGATTAATTGAAGCCGAAAACATGTCACCATTACTTGAATATCATGACGCTGTCGTCGTATTCATGGGTGCTGGAGATATTCAAAAGTACGAAAGAATCTACGAAAACTTGTTGAATGATGTAACAAATAACATGAATTAAACACTTGTAGTTTCTTACGATTCTGGTAGAATACTTCTAACACATCGTAAACAAGGAGGTTTATGGATTTTATGAATAACTATGATCAAGCTGGACGTCGTTTAGTAAACGATGCTTTCGGTATGAACAGATTTTTAACTAAAACATACGGATGGATGACTCTTTCAGTATTAATTTCTGGAATTGTTGCATATCTAATGGGTGGAATGTACCACGCTAGTTTTAGCTCTGGAGCAACTATCGTAGGTTTCATTCTATGGTTTGTGTTAGCTTTTGCTACTCAATCAGTTGCTATGCGTAATGCATTCGCTGGATTTATTATGTTAGTGGTCTTTTCAGCATTAACAGGTGGATTATTCTCATACGTATTTATGTTTTACAGTCCAACTGCAATTGCCGAAGCATTCTTCACTACTACCATTGATTTCGCCATTATGGCAATCATTGGTCTTACTACTAAGAAGAGCTTAGATAAGATTGGAACTCAAGCAATGGCTGCATTTATTGCATTGCTTGTTGTAAGTATCATTAATTTGTTCTTACACAATCCATTATTTGACCTATTCATTTCATTTATTGCTGTGATTATCTTTACCGCATTTACTGCTTATGACAGTCAAAAGATTAAGGAAGCATTTAACGAATATGGTTCTGAAGTATCAGAAAATGGTTTAGCCATTAATGGTGCGATGATTTTATACATGGACTTTATTAACTTATTCCTAAACTTACTAAGAATTTTTGGTCTTGGTGATGACAACAGATAATAAAAAAAGATGGTGTTTATACAACACCATCTTTTTTATTTTTTATATAATATACTATGCGTGCATGTTAAAATTAAATTATCGAAGAAAACGGTAAGGAGAATTATATGTCTGATAAGAGATTATTATTAATCGATGGAAATAGTATTACTTATAAAGCCTTCTTTGCTTTAATTAAATTAGTAGATCGTTTTACTAATAACGAAGGGGTACATACTAACGCAATTTACGGTTTCAATAACATGCTAAATATCATGTTAGATAAAGTGAAACCTACTCACGTTCTGGTAGCCTTTGATGCCGGAAAAACTACATTTAGAACAGAAATGTACTCTGATTACAAGGCTGGTAGAGACAAGACTCCTGAAGAATTAGTTGAGCAATTCGACTACGTAAAAGAGCTATTAAAAAATCGTGGTATTAAATATTACCAACTAAAAAATTATGAAGCAGATGACATTATCGGTACACTTTCAAAACAAGCTGATGGTCTAGGATTCGATACCACCATTGTTACTGGAGATAACGATTTAACTCAACTATGTTCAGATAAGACAACTGTATCAATTTCTAACCGTGGTGTTTCTGGTGTTGTAAGATACGATACTGACTATGTTAAAGAAACAATGGGGATTACTCCCGAACAAATTATTGATTGGAAAGCCTTGAAAGGTGATTCATCTGATAATTACTCTGGTGTTACCGGTGTTGGTGACAAGACATCCCTAAAACTAGTAAAGCAATTTGGTAGCGTCGAAAACCTATATGACCATCTCGATGAGGTTTCAGGTAAGAAACTAAAGGAACACCTAATTGAAGATAAGGATGAAGCTTTCCTAGCCAAGAAGTTAGCTAGAATTAATCGTGAAGCTCCAATCGAAATTTCAATTGATGATACAGAATACGAGGGAGATCATTTAGACGATTTAATCGCATTTTATCGTCAAATGAACTTTAGAAAATTCCTTAGTGAAATGAACACCACTCAAAATGCTAATATGAAGGATATTGAATACGTTGAAGTTAGTGATGATACATTATCTGAAATCGCTAAACAAGACAGCGACAAGGTAACATTTTACCTTGGTATGGATGGTGACAACTATCATGATGCTCCATTCATTGGATTTGCTCTAAAGATTAACGATAAGATATATGTATCAAACGATGCTGAATATCTAAAGAGTGATCAGATTAAACAAATCATTGAAAGCAATGATGTTAAAAAAGATGTGTTTGATGCTAAGAGAACCTATGTTGGTTTAAATCGTTTAGGCATTACATTAAACAACGTTGATTTTGATTTATTGCTATCTTCATATCTGTTGGACACAAACGACAATAGCAATGATTTAGGTAAGGTCGCTAATCGTCATGATTATTTTGATGTTCAATCAGATGATGATGTATATGGTAAAGGTGCTAAGCGTGAGATTCCTGAAGGCGACAAGTTATTTAACCACTTTGCTAGAAAGTTAAATGCCATTGACGCATTAAAAGATAAGTTATTTGATGGTTTAAAGGAAAATAACCAATGGGACCTATATACTGATGTTGAATTACCATTAACATTCGTATTAGCAAGAATGGAAATTGCTGGTGTGGTAGTTGATAAAGACGTTTTAAACGAAATGCAAAGCAAACTTTCAGAACGTTTGGAAGAAATCAAACAAACTATCTATAACGATGCTGGTGAAGAATTCAATATTGCATCCCCTAAGCAACTGGGTGTAATTCTATTTGAAAAATTACAACTACCTGTAATTAAGAAAACTAAGACCGGTTACTCGACTGCAGTAGGTGTGTTGGAACAACTTGCTCCTGACTATCCAATCGTTGAAGCAATCCTTGAATATCGTCAACTATCCAAGATTCTATCAACCTATGTTGAAGGATTATTATCTGATATTCATGGGGATGGTAAGGTTCATACTAGATACCTACAAACTCTTACCCAAACTGGAAGATTATCTTCTGTAGATCCTAATCTACAAAACATCCCGGTAAGAACTGAAGAAGGACGTAAAATCAGACAAGCATTCGTGCCTAGTCATGATAACTACCAAATCTTCTCATCCGATTATTCTCAAATTGAATTGAGAGTTCTTGCTTCTATCTCTGGTGACAAGAACATGCAAGATGAATTCATTCATAACGATGATATTCATGCATCAACCGCCAGAAGAATCTTTGGATTGAAGGATAACAGTGAAGTTACTCCTGAACTTCGTCGTCAAGCTAAGGCCGTTAACTTCGGAATTGTTTATGGTATTTCCGATTTTGGTTTAGCAAAGAATACTGGAATCAGTCGTAAAGATGCTAAGGAGTTCATCGAAAAGTACTTTGCTGAATATCCTGGTGTTAAGAAATACATGGATGAAAGTGTTGAAAGCGCAAAGAAAAATGGTTATGTTGAAACCATCCTTCACCGTCGACGCTATCTACCTGACATCAATTCAAAGAACTTTAACCTAAGATCTTTTGCAGAAAGAACAGCAATGAACTCACCAATCCAAGGTAGTGCTGCTGATATCATCAAGATTGCAATGATTAAGATGGAAAACGAATTAAACAAACGTGGCATGAAAGCCAAGATGTTATTACAAGTGCATGATGAATTGATTTTTGAAGCACCTGATGAAGAAATTGAAGTACTAAGCGAATTAGTACCAAAGGTAATGGACTCAGCTGTTGAACTTAACGTTCCGCTAAATGTTAAAAGCCATTACGGTAAAAACTGGTACAGTTTGAAATAAATTAAGTGAGGTTTAATGATATGCCTGAATTACCTGAAGTAGAAACTGTTAGAAGAGGTCTTACTAACTTAGTGGAAAGTGCTAAGGTTAAGACAATTGATGTATTATATCCAAAAATGATTAATGTTAGTGCAAAGGAATTCAAGGATACTCTAGAAGACCACACTATTAATCGTATTGATCGACGTGGTAAATACCTATTATTTAGATTTGATAACGCAATGACTTTGGTCTCACATCTAAGAATGGAAGGTAAGTATGACGTTGAACCAGATGGAACTGAACCAACTAAACATACTCATATTATTTTTCATTTGGATGACGACCGTGAACTAAGATACAAAGATAGTCGTAAGTTTGGTCGAATGTACTTAGTTAAAAATGGTGACGAAAAGACGCTTTCTGGGTTAGGAACAATTGGTCCTGAACCAACAGATGAAACTCTAACATTTGATTACATGAAATCAATCATGAACAAGGCTAGAGGAAAGATTAAGCCATTTTTACTAAACCAAAGTAATATTGCTGGATTAGGTAATATTTACTGTGACGAAGTTTTATGGTTGACCAAGATTCATCCTGAAACTCAAACAAACTTAATTACTGATGAAGAAATTGAAGAATTAAGAAAGAACATTATTGCAGAAATAAAAATGGCAATTAAGGGACATGGAACTACTGTTCACTCTTATTCAAATGCATATGGAGAAGCTGGATCATTCCAAAACCATCTACATGTGTATGGTAGAAAAGGTGAACCTTGCGAACGTTGCGATACCTTATTAGAAAAGATTAAGGTGGCTCAACGAGGCACAACATTCTGTCCTAACTGTCAAAGAAAAGTGGTTGAATAATATGACAAGAGTAATTGGTTTGACCGGTGGAATTGCCACTGGAAAATCAACAGTGGCTGAGTATCTAGCAAGTGTTGGATACGAAATCATCGACGCTGATAAAATTACTCACCAGGTTCAATCAAAAGGCAGCAAAGGTCTAGAGGCTATTGCTGCCTTTTTTGGTAAAGATATTATCAAAGAAGATGGTGAGTTAAATCGACAAAAATTAGGTTCAATCGTGTTTAATAACAAATCTAAACTAATTGAATTAACCAGAATCATTGATCCATTCATTCGCAGCGAAGTGATTAGAAGAATTAATGAAACTACAAATGAAGTAGTAATCCTAGATGCACCGACATTGTTTGAAAATGGTTATCACTTTATGTGTGACGACGTTATCAGCGTTGTTTGTGATTTCGCTGAACAGGAGAAGCGCTTGATGGAACGTGATTCTCTATCTAAGGAAGATGCAGACGCAAGAATTAAGAGTCAATGGCCTTTAAAAATTAAGGCTGAATTGTCCACTTATGTGATTGATAGTAATGGAAGCATTATGCAAACACGCAATCAAGTGGTAAAATTGTTTAATAACATAGATTAATTGAGGTGAAACATATGCAATGTCCTCATTGCCATAAAAACTCTTCGAGAGTAGTTGACAGTCGTCCTGCCGAAAATGGCCAGGTAATCAGACGTCGACGTGAATGTGAAAATTGTAATTACAGATATACAACATTTGAAAGAATTGAACAAACACCATTATTAGTTATTAAGAACAACGGCAATCGTGAAGAATTTGATCACGAAAAGATTCTTCGCGGAATTATTCGTTCTGCTGAAAAACGTCCAGTGCCAATGGACGCAATGACATCTATCGCAGATAAGGTTGAAAACCGTATCCGTTCTTTAGGTGAAAACGAAGTATCAAGCCAACTAATTGGTGAATATGTGATGAAAGAACTAGTGAATGTCGATGAAATTGCTTATATTAGATTTGCTAGTGTTTATCGTCAATTTAAAGATATGACGGTCTTTTATAATGAATTAAAAGAGGTATTAGATAAGGACCAAAAAAATAAGAAATAGCGGGGAATTAATATGACAGATCAATGGCGAGAGGTAGATCCTCTATCCAAGTTTATATTGTTGGCAGATGATGATTTATCTGACTTACAAAGAACTTCTTTGGATGTTTTATATCAGCCAATCATTGGTGTCTTGCCATATGCTTTGATTAACAATTTTTGGCGTATGAGTCATGAAAGAAAGACACATCAAGCACATAGTCATTTTGAAACCTTGTCTTATTTGAGTGTCGACATGAAATCATTTTACGAGGCCCGCTTAAGATTAGAAGCGGCTGGTTTGATGAAGACATACATCAAGACTAGTGATAAGGGCGAAAAACAATACGTCTATCGTCTGGTTAGTCCACTATCCGTTAATGATTTCTTTATTGATGATTTACTAAGCGTTTCACTTTTACAAGTAATTGGTGAAGATAGATACGTTGACTTATACAATGAATTTATCCGACCTGGATTTGATTTGTCCGAATATAAAGACGTTTCAAGAAACTTCCTTCAAGTGTTTAATATTCGTGATAGCGAAGTTACCAACACACCAAAGGCTGTTCAACAAGTTAAAAATAGTATTAATGATAATAGTAGTCACGTTAAAGCCGGTCCAGTCATCGAAAAAAGTGATGACTTTGACTTTAATTTACTATTAGACATGCTAAACCAGTCTTACGTTAATACATCCGATGTTAAGAAGAATATCAATTTGATTAATTCAGAACATCAATTGTACGGTATCGATGAGATTGAAATGGCTAAATTGATTGAAAAGGCAACTAATGTTACCAATAACGTCTTTGATCCAAACAACTTTAAGATTTTGGTATCTAGACAATTTCAATCAAATGCGGATAACATATCACGTGAAGCCACCAATGCTGATAAATCTACCGAGGCAGATAGCAACGATTTAAACGCCCAGGAAAGACAATTGATTAAATCGGCCAGTGAATATGCACCAATCGAATTTTTAAACTATTTGAAGAATGCTAAGGGTGGTTATGTTCATAGCAATGAGGAACGCATGATTTCTGACTTGGTTTCTAGACAAATTCTAAAACCAGAAGTAATCAATATGATTGTTTATCATCTACTAATTGATCAAGAAAAGTCCGGTTTAAATAAGAACCTCTTTGAAGCAATTGCTGATAACTGGTCACAAAACAATGTTTCCGATGCAAGCAAGGCAATTACTTTCATCAAGAACAGACAAAAAGAATTAAACAAACCTAGAAAATCACGTTTCAATAACAATCGTAAGATGACGGTTAAAGAAACCCTTCCCGATTGGGCAAAAGATAACGAAAAGCCAAAGGAATATGGTAAGGTAAACGAAGATAAGAAAAAAGAACTAGAAGCTAGAATTCAAAAGCTTCGTAACAGTAGAAAAGAGGGTAGAGAATGAAAAACTTAAGTGATGAATTTGCCAAGACTTTAAGCAAACCAAAATACAATGAACGTTACCAACAATCAGTCAATGCTGTTTTAAATAATGAAGACGTTAAATCATTTTTAAACAAGCACAAAGATGAGTTGGAAGACGATGTTGTAAAACGCTCAATGTCAAAACTATATGAATTTGTTCAAGAGAATAACAAACTAAAGAACAATCAACCAACAACGATTCCTGGATATACTCCAGTATTAGTTGTTAATAAGGGATTGGTTGATATTTCATACGTTCCTACACAAGAAACTAAGGATAACATGAAGAAGGCCAAAGTGCTTAAACGAATCCATGCAGTTGCCATGCCTAAGAACATTAAGAACGTCACTTTAGATCAATTTGATTTAAGTGAAAATGATTATCGTATGAATGCGATGGGATTAGTTACTGATTTCATCGAGGAATATACCAACACGCCTAAGAAATGGCACCAAGGGATGTATCTATACGGTGAATTTGGTGTTGGAAAAACATTCCTAATGGCTGCAATGGCAAATGAATTAGCCAAGAACGGATTTGAAGTAACATTGGTTCACTTCCCAAGTTTTGCAGTTGAAATGAAGAGTGCGATTTCAAGTAACTTGGTTGCTGACAAACTAGATGCAATTAAGAAGACACCAGTCTTAATCCTAGATGATATTGGTGCTGATTCTATGTCATCATGGGTAAGGGATGATATCTTAGGTGTTATTCTTGAATACAGAATGCAAAACTCACTAAGTACATTCTTTACTTCAAACTTCTCAATGCAACAATTTGAAGAAGAACACCTAGCTATTAACAATAAAGGTGACGTAGAACCACTTAAGGCTAAACGAATCATGCAACGTGTTCACTACTTGGCAAAAGAAGTAGGGATGTTTGGTCAAAATCGTCGCCCACAATAATTAATGCTTGACAATTTAAGCGTGACTGTCGATAATAAAGACAGTTGATAAAAGACATGATTTCAGATCTCGACTTACAGGGAGAGGATACATTTGCTGGAAGTATCTTCATGTTCAGGTTTGAAGTTACCACTTTTATTTTTAATCAGAGGAAAATTCTGAATCGGGTTGTTTCGTTATAGACTATTATGAGGCCTATTTGTTCGTGCAAATAGGTAGAATTCGGGTGGAACCACGTTTATAACGTCCCTAGTGTCTATTTATTTAGATGCTAGGGGCTTTTTTGTTTCTATTCGAAAATTACACAAGGGAGTGCTCTATTATGGCAAAGATTTCATTTGAATTTCCTGACGGTAGCGTAAAAGAATTCGATCAGGGAGTAACTACTGAAGATATCGCTAAATCAATCTCAATTAGTTTAGCTAAGAAATCAGTAGCTGGTAAGATTGACGGAAAAATGGTTGAAATTGATTTACCACTTGAAAAAGGTGGCAAGATTGAAATCGTTACAAAAGATACAGAAGATGGTCTAAAGGTTCTACGCCAAACAGCTTCACAATTATTAAAAGCTGCCCTTGCTGACCAATTTAATAACATCCAATTTGGTGAAAGTACTTCTGACGAAGATGGTTTCTTCGTTGATACTGACAAACGTGATTCACAAGTTAGTGCCGATGAACTACCACAAGTAGAAGAACGTATTAACAAAATGGTTTCAGACAATGTAAAAATCGAAAGAAAAGTATTATCTCTAGAAGATGCTTTAAAGCAAGTTGATGGAGATCCATACCAAGCTAAGCTAGTTAACGAACTAGCTGAAGATGGTCAAGTTGTCTTCTACCAAATCGGTGACTACCTAGGTTTAGGTGAAGGTGTTGTATTACCAGAAGCTAAGGCTGTTAAGGAATACAAGTTACTTTCAGTTGCCGGTGCATACTGGGAAGGTAAATCATCAAACCCAATGCTACAAAGAATCTTCGCTACAGCATTCTATAAGAAAGCTGATTTAGAAGAAGATCTAAAGAGAAGACAAGAAGCTAAGGAAAGAGACCACAGAGTTATCGGAAACAAGTTAGACTTATTCTTCGTTGACCCTAAGGTTGGTGCTGGTTTAGCTTACTGGATGCCAAATGGTGCTACTATCCGTCGTGTTGTTGAAAGATACATCATTGATAAGGAATTAGCTAACGGTTACCAACACGTTATTACACCAGTTCTAATGAACCTAGATGCATACAAGACATCTGGTCACTGGCAACACTACCGTGAAGACATGTTCCCACCAATGGACATGGGTGATGGTGAAGAACTAGAACTACGTCCTATGAACTGTCCTAGTCACATCCAAATCTTCAAGCACCACATTCGCTCATACCGTGAACTACCAATGAGAATTGCTGAACTTGGTATGATGCACAGATACGAAAAATCAGGTGCTTTATCAGGTCTACAACGTGTTCGTGAAATGACTCTAAATGATGGTCACACATTCTTAAGACTAGACCAAATCCAAGATGAATTTAAGAAGGTTCTTGGTTTAATGGTTGAAGTATACAAAGACTTCGATATTAAGAACTACCACTTCAGATTAAGTTACAGAGATCCTAAGAACACTGAAAAGTACTTTGATGATGAAGAAATGTGGAGCAAGTCACAATCAATGCTTAAGGGTGCCATGGACGACCTTGGCTTAGATTACGTTGAAGCCGAAGGTGAAGCAGCATTCTACGGTCCTAAGCTTGATGTTCAAACTTACACTGCAATGGGTAATGAAGAAACTCTATCAACTATTCAATTAGACTTCATGCTACCTGAAAGATTTGATCTACACTACGTTGGTGAAGATGGTGAAGAACACCGTCCAGTTATGATGCATCGTGGTTTAGTTTCAACTATGGAAAGATTTATTGCTTACCTAATCGAAGTGTACAAGGGTGCTTTCCCAACTTGGTTAGCTCCAAAGCAAGTTAAAGTTATTCCAGTAAGTATGGAAAAATACGGTGACTACGCTAAGGAAGTTAACAGTAAGTTAGCTGCATTAGGTATCCGTACAAGTGTTGATGACAGAAACGAAAAGATGGGTTACTTAATTCGTGATGCTCAAACTAACAAGATTCCATACACAATCGTTGTTGGTGAAAGTGAAATGAACTCAAACCAAGTTTCTGTACGTAAGTACGGTGAACAAGATAGTGAAAGTCTAAGTCTTGATGACTTCATCAAAGAAATTCAAGAAGATATTAGTAACTATTCAAGAGAAAAATAATAAATGTTATTGACATGTACCACTCATGTGGTATTATATAAGTAACGAAAAAGCAGAAGCATCCCGCTTCTCGCCTGAGTGATCGAAAGAGATGGCTAGGCATGATATCGGATTAACCTTTGATTTAATGTTCAAAGGACCAAAAGCGGGTGCTCAATTGTGGGCATCCGCTTTTTTCTGCTTTTTAATATACTTGGAGGTGAATTACCATAGCAAACGATATGATGGTTAATGATGGAATTCGAGCTCGCGAAGTTCGTTTAATTGGTGCTGATGGTGATCAATTAGGTATTAAGTCAAAGGACGAAGCAATGCAAATTGCTGAAGCTGCTGGATTAGATCTAGTAGTTGTTGCTCCAAAGGCTAAGCCAATGGTTGCTAAAGTTATTGATTACGGAAAATACCGTTTCGAACAACAAAAGAAAGCTCGTCTATCTCGTAAGAAGCAAAAGGTAGTTAGTGTTAAGGAAATTAGATTAAGTCCAACTATTGATACTAATGATTTTAATACTAAGTTGAAGAGAGCTAAGACATTCATCGCAAAAGGTGAAAAAGTTCGAGTTTCAATTCGCTTTAAGGGACGTGCCATCACACATAAGGAAATTGGTCGTGATGTTTTAAACAGAATGGCAGATTCTACATCAGATGTTGCTAGCGTTACTCAACGAGCAAAAATGGATGGAAGAAGTATGTTCCTAATGCTCGCACCTAAGTCAAGCGATAAAAATTAGATAGTATTTTTATAATACTTAAGTTAAATTAAGGGAGGATTTTTTCAATGCCAAAGACTAAATCAAATCGTGCAATTGCAAAGCGTTTCAAGAAAACTGCTAAGGGTGGTTTAAAGAGTGCTAACGCATTCACAAGTCACCGTTTCCACGGTAAGACAAAGAAACAACGTCGTAACCTACGTGGTACAAGCATGGTAAACGATACATTAGCAAGCAAATACACAAAGATGTTTTAATTAATACTTTTAAGTAAGACATAATTTAGGAGGATTTAAATATGCCAAGAGTTAAGGGTGGAACAGTTACTCATGCACGTCGTAAGCGTGTTTTAAAAGAAGCTAAAGGTTACCGTGAAGGTAAGCACAGTCTATTCAAGACTGCTAAAGATCAAGTTATGAAGTCACGTGAATACGCATTCCGTGATCGTCGAGCAAACAAAGGAAACTTCAGAAGATTATGGATTGCTCGTATCAATGCTGCTGCTCGTATGAACGGCTTAAGCTACAGCAAGTTAATGCACGGTTTGAAACTTTCAAACATTGAAATGAACCGTAAGATGCTAGCTGACTTAGCAGTTAACGATGAAAAAGCATTTGCTTCATTAGCAGAAACTGCAAAGAAAGCTATTAAATAATCTATAAAAACTTTCACCACTTAAGGTAAGTAGGTGGGAGTTTTTTTCTTATTATGGGCACCGCTAATTTTGGTGCTCATATAATACATAATATTATTGAGGAGAATTAAAATGATTTCTAAGTTTAAACCAACATGGATGATTCCAGTCGTATATAATATTTCACCATCAAAACTAAAAGACATGGGGATTAAGGCCGTTTTTAGTGATCTAGATAATACCTTGATTCCTTGGAATAATCCTGATGGAACTCCTCAATTAAGAGAATGGATATCTGAGCTCAAGAAAAACAATATTGAATTAATTGTTATTTCAAATAATAAACATAGCCGAGTTCAAAGAGCGTTAAGAAGTTTGAAATTAAACTTCATCTCACGCTCCTTAAAGCCATTACCTAGAGGTATTAATAAGGCTTTGAGAGATTACCATTTACACCACAAAGAAGTAATTATGTGTGGAGATCAATTATTAACTGATGTTTGGGCTTCAAACAATGCAAACGTTAGAAGTGTGTTAGTTAAGCCATTAATTGAATCCGATGCTTGGAATACTAAGCCTAATCGCTTCTTAGAAAAATTAATATGGAAAAAATTAAGAAACAAATATGATGATTTAGACTGGCAGGAGGATATAAATGACAGAAATTAATCAATTACAAGATGAAGAAATTAGATGTATTGGTTGTGGTGCGTTAATTCAAACCACAAATCCTGATGAACTAGGATACACTCCTAACTCTGCTCTTGAAAAGGGAAAAGAAAGTGGCGAAATCTACTGCCAACGTTGTTTTAGATTACGTCACTATAATGAAATTTCACCAGTTAGCTTAACTGATGATGATTTCTTGAAACTATTAAACCAAATTAGAGATGCTAATGCGCTTATCGTATACTTGGTTGATGTCTTTGACTTTAACGGAAGCTTGATTCCTGGATTACACCGTTTCGTAGGTGATAACCCAATCATGTTGGTTGGTAACAAGTCTGACTTGCTACCCAACTCACTAAAACGTTCTAAACTAAAGGATTGGATTAGACAACGTGCTAATGAAGCCGGAATTCGTCCAATTGATGTTGAACTAGTTTCTGCTAAAACTAATGAATCAGTTGATGATTTATTGAAGAACATCGATAAGTACAGAAATGATCGTGACGTCTATGTTGTAGGTGTTACTAACGTTGGTAAGTCAACATTGATTAACCAAATCATTAGACAAAACACTGGAATTAAGGAACTAATCACTACTTCAAGATTCCCTGGAACTACATTAGATAGAATCTCAATTGATTTGGAAGATGGACATGAATTAGTAGATACACCAGGTATCATTCATAAAGAACAAATGGCACATTACCTAAACGGTAAGGATCTAAAGATTGTTCAACCACAAAAGCCAATCAAGCCAAAAGTTTATCAATTGAACCCAGAACAAACACTATTCTTTGGTGGTGTTGCCCGTTTTGATTACGTTCAAGGTGACAAGAAGCATGGTTTTACTGTTTATGTTGAAAACAACTTACTAATTCACCGTACTAAGTTAGCAAATGCTGACAGCTTCTACGACAAGCATTTTGGTGAATTATTAACTCCACCAAGTAGTGAATCAATTGATGATTTTCCAGAATTGGTTCGTTTCGAATTCAAGACCGATCAAAAGAGCGATTTAGTATTCGAAGGACTTGGATGGATTACCGTTCCAGCTGGTGTAGTTGTAGCTGGATGGGCACCTAAGGGTGTAGACGTATTAGTTAGAAGAGCAATGATATAAAAAGCGAGGTACAAAATTGAAATTACGCGGAAAACAAAAAAGATATTTAAGATCACAAGCTAACAGAATGAAACCTTTATTCTCTGTTGGAAAGAATGGTTTAAACGAAACTTGGTTAGAACAAGTATTGGATGCTTTACACAGACGTGAACTAATCAAGGTTAACATTCAACAAAATTCTGATTTAGAAGTTAGTGATGTTCAAGAATACATTGAAGCAAACAGTGACATCAATGTTGTTCAAACAATTGGAAAGACATTACTATTATTCTTACCTGCAAGTAAGGAAAAGTTCCAAATTTACTCTGTAGAAGTTAGAAATATTTAGAGGAGTTCTTATCAATGCATAGTGAAAAGGTGCAAACTTTACCTAAGTTAAAATCTTTAAACAAGCGCAAAAAAATCGGGATTATTGGTGGAACCTTTAATCCGATTCATAATGGTCATCTATTTATTGCGGATCAAGTAAGGAGTCAATTAGGACTAGAAAAGGTATACTTCATGCCTGATTTCATCCCACCTCACGTTGATCATAAAGATGCAATTGATGCTGATGACCGCGTCAATATGGTTAATCTAGCAATCAACGATAATGATAAGTTTGATATTGAAATGCTAGAAATCATCAATCGTGGTAAAAGTTACACTTACAACACTATGGTAGAATTAAAGAGAAGACATCCCGACTATGAATACTACTTTATTATTGGTGGTGACATGGTTGAATACCTACCTAAATGGTATCGTGTTGATGATTTATTTAAACTAACTCATTTTGTAGGTGTTAGAAGGGAAAATTATCCAATGTCGACTAACTATCCAGTGATATGGGTAGATGTCGCCAAGCTGGACATATCTTCAACCTTAATTCGTAAACTGGTATCTAACCATCAATCAATTCGATACTTGGTTCCAGATGCAGTTTTAAAATATATAAAGGAGCATCATCTTTATGAATAATGTTGAATTAACATATACAAATAAGTACATCCCTTTATCCAGAGAAGAACTAATCGAAAAACTAAACAATGCTTTAACCCAATCAAGATTTGAACACGTTTTACGTGTTGAACAAATGGCGATTGAACTAGCAAAGAAAAATAATGTAGATGTTGAAAAAGCAAGTGTTGCAGGACTTTGCCACGATTATGCTAAGCAAAGACCTGATGACGATTTCATCCAACTAATTAAGAAATATCGTTTGGATGACTTATTGTTGCAATATGGTAATGCAATTTGGCATGGTGAAGTTGGTTACTTAATGGTTCAAAACGAATTAGGTGTTACTGATATCGATATCTTGAATTCCATTAAGCATCACACCACCGGTGCAAAGTACATGTCAAAGCTAGAACAAATTGTATACATGGCCGACTATATCGAAATGGGACGCGACTTCCCAGGTGTAGAAGAAGCACGTGAGATTACATTTAATAATCTAGCTGACGGGGTGGCATATCAAACTAAGCACACTCTACAATATTTAATTAGTGCCAATAAACCCGTTTATCCAAAGACCATTGATACCTATAACGAATGGGTAAATGGATCAAACATCAAATAACGAGGAGATTTCAAATGAATAGTAAAGAAAAATTAGAAGTAATTGTTAAAGCAGCGGACAGTAAGAGAGCTCACAACATCGTTGCTTTAAACGTCCACGAAGTTAGTTTAATGGCTGACTACTTCGTAATCATGGATGCAGCATCAAACAGACAAGTTAAGTCTATTGCTGATGAAGTTGCTGACCAAGCTGAAGAAGCTGGTATCAGTGTTAAAGAAGTAGAAGGTAAAGACACTGCTAAATGGATTTTATTGGACTTAGGTGACGTTATTGTGCACGTATTCCAAGAAGATGAAAGAGAATACTACAACCTAGAAAAACTATGGTCAGATGCTGATTCAGTAGACGTTTCAGAATGGGTTAAGGACTAGTCAAATGATTTATCAAGAATTCGCAAAATTCTATGATGAATTATTTGATGAAACTATGTATGATCAATGGCTTTCTTTTATAAAAGCAAATGTATCAAAGAATGATTCAATTATGGACATGGCTTGTGGAACCGGACGCTTATTAGCGCTGCTTGCCGCTCAAAACTATAATGTTTGTGGTATGGACTTATCTGAAGACATGCTTACACTAGCAGAAGAACATTTAAGAGATATTAAACCAGATATGCCATTAATTCAAGGTGACATGACTGAAATGGAAGGAATTCCTAACTTTGATGTGATTACCTGTTTTGATGATTCATTATGTTACTTGCCAGATCAAAACGTACTACAGACTGCTTTTGAAAAGGTACATGAACATCTAAATGATGAGGGACAATTCTTATTTGATGTAATTACGCCATATCAAACAGATGTCGTATATCCGGGATACATGTATAATTACCATGATGATAGCAATGCTTTCATGTGGCAATCATACTTAGGTGATGAAGATCACTCAGTAGAACATGACTTAGTATTTTTTAAGTACAACGAGTCAATCAATGCATATGATCAATTTAGTGAAATTCATTTGGAAAGAACTTATAAAGTTGATATTTACATTGATTTATTAAAGAATGCAGGATTCAAAGATATCAAGGTTAGTGCTAACTTTGGTAAAGACGAAATCACTGATACTACAACTAGATGGTTCTTTGTATGTAAGAAGGGATGATTCGATGAAAGCTGTTGGTATAATTGCTGAATATAACCCGTTTCATAATGGGCATAAGTACCAAATTGAGCAGGCAAGACAAGCAACCAATGCTGACGCAGTCATCGTAATTATGTCAGGAAATTGGGTACAAAGAGGCCAACCTGCTATATTAGATAAATGGTCTAGGGCACAAATGGCATTGAAAAATGGTGCTGATATGGTAATTGAGTTACCAGTGCAATGTGCCGTGCAGCCTGCTGATATATTTGCTAGGCACGCAGTGAACATTTTAGCTAGTCTTAAGTGTGAGTGGCTATCATTTGGTAGTGAACATCCAAACATTAACTTTAATGAGCTGGCTAATGTTGATTTAAAGGAAACTAAAATAGATCATGATTACACCAAAAGCTATGCTGAGTTAATCAGGGATGCATTAACTAATGCGACTGGAGAAGATGTCAGTGCACCAAATGATGTATTGGCGTTAAACTATGCAATTGCTAACCAAAAAAATAATCACCGAATGAAGCTAGTTCCGATTAAGAGAAACGGTGCTAACCATCATGATTGTGATTTAAATAATGATGGGGTAATTGCTAGTGCTTCTGCAATAAGAGCTGCTATCTTAAATAATGGTAAGGAATTGGTCCAATATCTTCCCGATAGCATTGATATCGAAGCTTTAAAGAATCATGTTGATTGGGAAGATTTCTGGCCATTATTAAAATATAAGATTGAAACATCAAGTATTGATGAATTAAATCATATCTATCAAATGACTGAGGGATTAGAATATAGACTAAAGAAGTATATCTATGAATCACATTCTTTTGATGAGTTTCTACACTTGGTTAAATCTAAACGCTACACATACGCAAGACTTCAACGTTTATTCGTTTATACGCTCTTAAATTGGCGTAAAAGCGATGATTTGAGTCAAGAGTATGTCAGAGTATTAGGCTTTAATAAAAGCGGTAGAGCGTATTTGAATGACATTAAGAAGCAAGTAGAACTACCTGTAATTACTAAGATTAATAAGGAACTATCTGAATCAGAATTAAATTTTGATGTAGTATCTGGTAGGATTTATGAAAATATAAATCATATTCCTCAAGATGCAGGAAAAATTCCATTAATTTATTAATTTTTAGGCCGGGTATCAAGGATATGACCTTGACAAACTAACTTCTTAATATGTATAATTAACGCTGTTGCATTAGGAGGAATAGACATGAAATGGTTCTTAAAGGAACTATCCGAATACAAAAACAAGCCACTTTCAGTATCAGAAGATATGAACTTATCTGATGATATTATGAGTAGATATAGCAAATATGTTATTTCTGCTGATGACGATATTCACGTTGCTGCTAACGTTTTCTCTGAAAACGGTGATGCAATTGTGACTGCTCGTGTAACAGGTAAGATTGTGGTTCCTTCATCAAGATCATTAACTCCGGTTGAGTTACCATTGGATTTCTCAATTAACGAAGTTTATGTTGAAACTAATTTGCGCTTGAAAGAACGTGAAGATGAAGGTGAAATTGCTTTCCTAGTAGATGACGAAGGCGAAATTGATTTTGATAAATCAGTTGCCGACAACATCATCCTACAAATTCCAATGCACATTTTGTCTCCTGAGGAAATCGAAACTGGTAAAATGCCAGAAGGAAATGACTGGGAAGTTATTTCCGAAGATGATTTAGCCGAAAAAGAGGCAAATGATAAAAAAGTAGATCCACGTCTTGCTAAGTTAAAGAACTTCTTTGACGATAGTGATAATTAAGCAAGACTTAAAAATTTTTCACTAGTGGATATTTTAATATAAAGGGGGTTTTTGCATTGGCTGTACCAGCAAGAAGAACTTCAAAAGCTAAGAAGGGTATGCGTCGTGGTCACATTAAGTTGGCTAACCCAGGTTTGAGTGCTTGCCCAAACTGTGGTGAATTACGTAAACCTCACATGGTATGTCCTAGTTGTGGATACTATGATGGAAAACAAGTTGTTAATGAAAACAACTAATTAAATAAAAAAGCTACCAGAACACCATGGGTCCTGGTAGCTTTTTTTGTTATGTAAGTATAATTATTTTATTTATTTAAACATTTATATTAAACTTAAATCGAGAGAATGGTTCGTTTTCTAATTTAAAATAGTAAATTGGTGAAAAAATTTAAGATTTTAATAATAATATTCGGATTAAGCTCTTCTATTATGAGAAAAAACGTGATAAAATGTACAAAGTAAGTTAAGATTTTCTAAAATAAATGGAGAGGTGTAATTTAATGAGCCGTATTTTGATAATTGAAGATGAAAAAAGCTTAGCTAGATTTGTAGAGTTAGAGTTGAAGCATGAAGGTTACGAAACTCAAGTAGCCTTAGACGGTCGCGAAGGACTAGAAGAAGCACTAAACAACGACTATGATGTTATTCTTTTAGATCTTATGTTACCAAAGCTTAATGGTATGGAAGTTGCTAGAAGACTTCGTGAAAAGAAGACAACTCCAATCATTATGATGACAGCAAGAGATTCTGTTATTGATAGAGTTTCAGGATTCGATCATGGTGCAGATGACTACATCGTTAAGCCATTTGCTATCGAAGAATTATTAGCTCGTGTTAGAGCATTACTTCGTCGTATTGATATCGAAGGTGACGAAAACGCTGAAGATCAAAAGGTTGTTTACTTTAAGGACATTACTGTCGAAAAAGAAAGTAGAATCGTAAAACGTGGAGACGATATTATCGACTTAACTAAGCGTGAATACGAATTACTACTTACTTTAATGGAAAACGTAAACGTTGTATTAGCTAGAGACGTTCTTTTAACTAAGGTTTGGGGATACGATTCAAGTGCTGAAACAAACGTTGTTGATGTTTACATCCGTTACCTAAGAAACAAAATTGATAGACCTGATCAAAAGAGCTACATCCAAACTGTTAGAGGAACCGGTTACGTGATGAGATCATGATTTCCAACCATGATGATAAAGTTTCAAAGACAGTAAGCAGCAATCGAAGATGGTTTTCTCTTAAATGGAAATGGTCAATTGGATCAGCAATTATAATTTTTGTAATTCTATCAATTTTTTCTTTTTTGATTTACAACCGTTTTTCTGATGTCTTATTACACCAGGAGAACTCACGTACTATTGAATCGGATGTAACGATATCAAATCGATTAAGAACGATTAATCGATCATTGGATGAAAAGACAGTTAGTTCTGCTTTAAATCCAAACAGTGGTTTTAGGGACGGCAACCCTAATAATGGAATGTCGACAGACGTTTATTCTGATTCTATTTATACTAACTTATTTAGTAAGGATATCGTGGTTAGTGTATACAATAAGAATTCAGACCAAATCTTCTCATCGAAGAAGTCGCCAAAAAAGATTTACAATTTCAAACCGGTAGATAGCCGTAAAACGGTTATTACCAAGAACTCAGGTAAGACAATCTTAGTTTTAGATTCACCAATCTATTCTGCCAAGACGCATGAATTAATTGGTTATCTAAGAGTAGTTGATTCAATGTCTGACTACAATTTGTACATTAACAAATTAGCCGGAATTTTATTTGTAATTTTAATTATTGGTATCTTCTTCTCTGCTGCATTGTCGTACTTTCTATCATCATACATGCTTCGTCCAATCAAGATTATCTCTAACACCATTCACAGTGTTAAAGAATCTCCTGAAACGGACAGTCGTGTGCCTAAGTTGACTCAAAACGATGAGTTGACTGACTTAGGGGACTTATTCAATGATATGATTGATACAATGCAAAGATACATTGATCAACAACAGCAATTCGTTGAAGATGTTTCCCATGAATTAAGAACTCCGGTCGCTGTAATTCAGGGACACTTAGACATGCTTTCTCGTTGGGGAAAGGATGACCCTGAAGTCCTAGATGAATCAATTAAATCTTCAATCTACGAAATTAATCGTATGAAGAGTTTAGTTCAAGAAATGTTAGATCTTTCTCGTGCTGAACAAGTTGAAATCAACTATGGAAACAAGACAACGGATGTTCAAGATGTTGTTCATCAACAATACAATGATTTCCAAATGATTCACCCTGATTACAAGTTCATCTTAGATGATGATATTGGGGAAGAAACAATCATTCAAATTTACCGTAATCACTTGGAACAAATCTTGATTATCTTGTTAGACAATGCTGTTAAGTATTCTAAACAAAGAAAGGAAATTCATATTTCACTTTCTCGTAAGTATCGTTATGTCGATATTGCGGTTCAAGATTTTGGTGAAGGATTAAGCCAAGAAAGCATTGATAAAATCTTTAACAGATTCTATCGTGTTGATAAGGCTAGAAGCCGCAACCAAGGTGGTAATGGTTTAGGACTATCAATCGCCAAACGTTTGGTAGAGGCCTATAACGGTAAGATCAATGTTGAAAGTTCATCGGGATATGGATCAATCTTTACAATTTCATTCCCAATCCTTTCAAAGGATAAGATTGAACATTTGAAACAACTAGATAAGAATACTAAGCAATAAGCGCAATAAAAAAGCACTGCAATTAAGCAGTGCTTTTTTGTGTTTATTTATTGTTTTGATGTTTGTATACCAAACCAAATGGAACTAAGTTTTCGTTACCTTCTTTAATACGTTGAATGTTACTTCTGTGCTTAATGAAAATAAAGATTGTTAGAATAATACCAATAACGCCAAGTACGTAATCATGATCCAATAAAATCAAGATTGTGATTAATGGAAATGAAATCATACTTGCTACACTAACCATACTAGTTAGGTAAGTAAATGAAAGTTCAAAGATAAAAGCACATAAGAATAAGATTGGATGAATTGCTAGTAACATTCCGGCACTAGTAGCAACGGCTTTACCACCCTTAAACTTAGCAAAGATTGATAATGTATGTCCCAATACAGCGAATAAACCAAATACGATTGGTGATACGTTAGAGATATGGAAGAATGTTGGTAGCAATGTTGCAATGGTACCTTTTAAAATATCTAATACCATAACAACAGCACCGGCAGTCTTACCAAGTTCTCTAAATGTATTGGTGGTTCCCATATTTCCAGAACCTAACTTGGTAATATCTTTATTGAAAAAGACCTTACCAATCCAGATTCCATTAGGAATTGCCCCTAACAGGTAGGCGACAATTAATAAAATTGTGATTTTCAAAAATGGTTCCTCCCAAAAATTAACTATCTATTAATTTTACCATTTTTAAGCATTATGACAACATCTTCTCTATATAGGACGTTTAATATTCCCTTTTAAAAGCGTTTTAAATAAGGTAATATATTATATTGTATGAAAGGGAGTGCGTTACGATGGCTAAGAAGTCAGAAAATTATAATGATGACTCCATCCAGGTCCTAAAGGGTCTGGAGGCAGTTAGAAAGCGCCCTGGTATGTATATCGGTTCTACTGATAGCAAGGGTCTTCATCATTTGGTATACGAAATTGTAGATAATGCAGTCGATGAAGCATTAGCAGGATATGGTGACGAAATTGACGTTACTATCCATAACGATAATAGTATAACTGTGGTGGACCACGGACGTGGGATGCCAGTGGGAATGCATTCATCAGGTAAGCCAACTCCCGAAGTTATCTTAACCGTGCTACATGCCGGTGGTAAGTTCACCGAAAATGGTGGATACAAGACTTCAGGGGGACTACACGGGGTTGGATCAAGTGTTGTTAATGCACTTTCAACTCACTTAAGCGTGACAATCGTAAGAGATGGCTACAAATATGAAGAAGATTTTGAAAATGGTGGTCAACCAATTGGAACTTTGAAAAAAATTGGTAAGACAAGTGAACACAGTGGAACAACTGTAACATTTAAACCAGATTCAGCAATCTTTACTACCACAATTTATAACTATGAAATACTAAAACAACGTTTAAGAGAATCTGCCTTCTTGTTAAACGGAATTAAAATTACTTTGACTGACGAACGTGAAGGACAAGAACGAAGCGATGAATTCTACTTCAAAGATGGAATCAAGGAATTCGTTCAATACTTAAACGAAGACAAACACACATTAGGTAACATTATGTACTTTGACGGATCAAAAGATGGTGTTGAAGTAGAAGTTGCTGCTCAATACAACGATGGTTATACAGAAAACACATTATCATTCGTTAATAATGTTCGTACCAAAGATGGTGGTACGCATGAATCAGGATTTAGAAGTGCCTGGACTAAATCATTCAATGACTTTGCTAGAAGGGTAAAGTTACTTAAAGATAAAGAAAAGAACCTAGATGGTAGCGATGTTCGTGAAGGACTATCAGCAATCATCTCTATTAAGGTGCCTGAAGAAATGCTTCAATTCGAAGGACAAACCAAGGAAAAGCTAGGAAGCCCAGAAGTGCGTTCTATCGTCGACAACATCGTTTCCGAACAATTAGGTTACTACCTAATGGAAAACGGTGAATTCGCCCATGAATTGGTTCATAAGTCCCTTCGTGCCCGTAAGGCCAGAGAAGCTGCGCGTAAGGCCAGAGATGAAAGTAGAAATGGTAAGAAGAAACACAAGAAGGAACGTTTACTGTCAGGTAAGCTAACACCAGCTCAATCTAAGGATGTTTCTAAAAATGAATTGTTCCTAGTCGAAGGGGACTCTGCCGGAGGTTCTGCTAAGCAAGGCCGTGACAGAAAACATCAAGCTATCTTGCCACTTAGAGGTAAGGTTTTAAATACCGAAAGAGCTAAGTTAGACGATATTCTCAAAAATGAAGAAATTAGTACCATGATTTACACAATCGGTGCCGGAGTAGGCCCAGAATTTAACATTTCTGATGCCAACTACGACAAGGTTATCATTATGACCGATGCCGATGATGATGGTGCTCATATTCAAATTCTACTTTTAACATTCTTCTACAAATACATGCGCCCGATGGTTGAACAAGGTCGTGTCTACATTGCACTACCACCGCTATACAAGATTCAACAAAAGGCAGGTAAGAAGAATCATGTTGATTACGCATGGACCAATGACGAATTGACTGACAAGTTAAAAGAATTTGGTCAACACCCAGCTCTTCAAAGATTTAAGGGTCTAGGTGAAATGAATGCTGATCAATTATGGGAAACTACTATGGATCCTGAAAACAGAACATTAATTCAAGTTCAAATCGACGATGCTGCATTAGCCGAAAAACGTGTTACTACATTAATGGGTGACAAGGTTGAACCAAGACGTGAATGGATTGAAGAAAACGTTAAATTCACACTTGAAGAAGACGGCAGCATCTTAGATACCACCAAAGAAACAGAAAACGAGTAGATAGGAGGAACTATAGTGGTTAATCATTCAGTTATTGAAAAACTAACGCTTGAACAAATCATGAGTGAAAGATTTAGTAGATACTCTAAGTCAATTATTCAAGAAAGAGCGTTACCAGACGTTCGTGACGGATTAAAACCGGTGCAACGTCGTATTCTATACGCCATGAATAAAGACGGAAATACTTATGATAAGGGATTTAGAAAGTCAGCTAAGTCCGTTGGTAATGTTATGGGTAACTTCCATCCCCATGGTGATAGTTCAATCTATGAAGCATTAGTACGTATGAGTCAAGAATGGAAAATCAGAGAACCATTAATCGAAATGCACGGTAACAATGGTTCAATGGATGGAGATCCAGCTGCGGCTATGCGTTATACAGAAGCACGTCTAAGTAAGATTGCTTCTGAAATGCTAAGAGATATTGATAAGGATACTGTTGACTGGGTGCCTAACTTTGATGACACCGAAAATGAACCAACAGTATTACCATCTCGTTTCCCTAATCTATTAGTTAATGGTGCAACCGGGATTTCATCAGGTTATGCAACCGAAATTCCTCCTCACAATCTATCTGAAGTATTAGATGCTTTGATTTACCTACAAAAGCATTCAGACGCTACCTTAGACGACTTAATGCAATTCATTAAGGGACCAGACTTTCCAACTGGTGGAATCGTACAAGGCCTAGACGGTATTAAGAAAGCATATGAAACTGGACGCGGTAAGATTATCATCCGTTCTAAGACAGATGTTGAAGAATTACGTGGTAACAAGACACTTATTCGTGTAAGTGAATTACCATACGAAGTTAATAAGCTACAACTAGTTAAGCAAATCGATGAAATCAGAATTAACAAGAAGATTGATGGAATTGCTGAAGTTAGGGATGAAAGTGATAGAAACGGTCTATCAATTGCAATTGAATTAAAACGTGATGTTGATGCAACTGGTATTCTTAACTACCTATTTAAGAACACTGATCTACAAATCAACTATCACTTTAACGTCGTTGCAATTAATAAGATGAGACCAGAACGTCTATCATTAAAGGAAATTCTAGAATCATACCTAGATTACCAACGCTTGATTGTTGCTAAACGTACTAAGTACGACTTAGACAAAGCAATGGCAAGACAACACATTGTAGATGGTTTAATTAAGGCCTTATCAATTTTAGACAAAGTTATTAAGACCATTCGTGCAAGTGATAACAGAAAAGATGCATGTAATAACTTAATCTCTGAATTCGACTTCTCTGAAAAACAAGCAGATGCGATTGTTAAGTTACAACTATATCGTTTAACTAATACTGATGTAGTCGAACTACAAGCCGAAAAAGATAAGTTAAGTGCAGACATTCTAGAATACAACACCATCTTAAATGACAAGAACGAACTAAATAAGGTATTAACCGAAGAGTTCAAAGACATTAAGAAGGCTTATGGTAACGATCGTCTTACTAAGATTGAAGCAGAAGTTGAAGAACTTAAGATTAGTAAAACTATCACTGTGCCAGAAGAAGACGTTGTTGTACTAGTCAGTCATGATGGATATCTAAAACGTAGTAGTGTTCGTTCATACAAAGCTTCAGAAGTTGAAGAAAATGGTCTAAAGGAAGACGATTATCCAATCTTCTTAGAACAAATGACTACACTACAACACTTATTCATGTTTACTAATAAAGGTAATCTTATCTATCGTCCAGTTCATGAAATTACAGATGCTCGTTGGAAAGAAACCGGTGAACATATTTCTCAAACTATCGGTCTAGCCGATGACGAAGAAATCATGAAGGTTATGTCATTTAAGACATTGAAAGAAACTGGTAAGTTTGTAATCTCTACTAGTGACGGATACATCAAACAAACTGAGTTTGATAAGTTAACTCCTGGTAGAAATTACCGTTCAAGACCTGCTGTATTTGAAAAACTAAAAGATGATAGTGCAAATGTAGTTAATGTTGATTACCTAGCAGATGCAAATGCTAATCCAAATGTCTTTATTGCATCTAACGTTGGACTAGCTACTTGTTTTGAATTAGATGAAGTATCATACTCTGGTGCAAGATCTACTGGTGTTCGTTCAATGGACATTAGGGATGAAGAACAAGTTGTTGATGTGCAACTAGTAGAACAAGACGATAAGATAGGGATGATTACCCAACGCGGATTCTACAAGAACATGAAGGTAGATGAAGTACCTCTTGCTAGTCGTGCAAGAAGAGGGGTTCAAGTTCTAAAATCATTGAAGAAGAACCCACATGAATTGGTTGACTTTGTAAAACTAGAAAAGGCAACTGATAGCTTTAACCCAATTAGAGTATTTACTAATAGACGCCGTGTCCATGATATTATGCCAGGTGACCATCCAGTAAATGATCGTCAATCAAACGGTTCTGCTGTGATGGATGTCGATGCTGAAGGTACACCAACCAGCATGGCTGTATTACATCCTGAAGTAGTGGCAAATATTAAGTAATATAACTCCAATAGAAATTTATTATTATTATTATAAAATATATTGTTATTTTATGATGAATAGGTTATTATATTTTAATGAACTATTAATAGATAATAATATGTAATAAATGATATAGGGGTATAAGCATGAAAAAAACTAAGCAAGAAAATATTTTCTCGTCTAAGACACTTTCATACTTTTTGCAATTAGCAGAAACTATGAATTACACCCAGGCTGCGCAAATTTTGGGAATTACGCAACCTGCATTAACTCAACAAATTAAAAAACTAGAAAAGACAGTTGGCGCTCCATTGTTTTACTCAATTGGTAAAAAGCTAAAGTTATCATCTGCCGGTAACATTATGCTTAAGTCAACTAAAGATATTTATGAAATTCTAAACCAAACTGCTGATGAAATTGAACAATC
This sequence comes from Apilactobacillus kunkeei, assembly GCF_001308195.1. Lineage (GTDB taxonomy): Bacteria > Bacillota > Bacilli > Lactobacillales > Lactobacillaceae > Apilactobacillus > Apilactobacillus kunkeei_C. Next base: position 36,156 of record NZ_JXDF01000017.1, read on the forward strand.
TAACAGTGCATCAACTGGTGACATTAACATTGGTGTTCTATCATCAATTCAAGTTAAAGTTTTTGAAAAGTTCATTGCTCAACTTTACAAGAAGAATCCTGAACTAAAGGTTAACCTAAGAATGTTAACTCGTAAGGAAATTTGGGAAAGTTTGGAAAACAACCGTATTGATTTAGCAATTATGTACTTACCAGATTCATCAATTAAGAACTGGAAGCCATACGAAGCTCAAAAAATTATGAGCGATGACTTAATGTACATTCATCACAACGAAAAATTAGCTGGTAAGGATAAGATTAAGTTCAAGGACACATTGGATCGTCCTTGGGTTACTTACCCAGAAGATTACTTCTTAGATTCAATCCTAAAGACTGAATACAAAGATCAACTTCTAGATAATCCTAAGAGTGGCGCTTGCTTCTCAACTCCTGACCAAATTTTACGTTTTGCTGTTAATACTGGATTAAATACTGCTCTTCCAAGTTCATTTATGATTGACAAAGATGTCAAAACATTGGAAGATAATAATACATGGGTTGCCCGTTTAAATCCAAATATCAATTTTGATTTAGCATTCGTTTACAGAACTAACAAGAAGATGATTCCTCGTGTTGGTTCATTCCTAGACGAATTCGATGCCTTCTTAGATGAAGAAGACTACCTATCAAGATTAAAGGACAACTACTAAAAATACGAAGGAAGTTTTATTATGGCTAAAGAATTAGTTTTCGGACACCAAAGTCCAGATACTGATGCAATTTGTGCAGCTATCGAATATGCATATTTACAAAATAAACTAGGATACGACGTTGAAGCCGTTGCTCTAGGTACTCCAAACGAAGAAACTAAATTTGTTTTAGATTACTTCGGTCAAGAAGCACCTCGTGTTATTACTGAAGCTTCATCAGAAGTAGACTCAGTTATGCTAGTAGATCATAATGAACCTCAACAAAGTGTTTCAGATATTGATAAATTAACAGTTACTCACGTAGTTGATCACCACAGAATTGCAGATTTCAACACTGAAAAGCCTGTATTCTACCGTGCTGAACCAGTTGGTTGTGTAAGTACTGTATTATTTGAAATGTTCAACGAAAAAAATATTGAAATTCCTGAAAAATTAGCTGGTCTAATGCTTTCAGCAATCATTTCAGATACTTTATTACTAAAATCACCAACAACTACTGATGTTGATAAAAAGGCCGTTGCTGAATTAGCTAAGATTGCTAAGGTTGATGCTGAAGAATACGGTATCAAGATGCTAAAAGCTGGTACTAACGTTGATGCTAGATCTGACAAGGACCTAATCGACGGTGACGCTAAGTCATTCACTATGGGTGGCAAAGCAGTACGTATTGACCAAATCAACACTGTTGATTTAAATGACGTATTAAAACGTAAAGAAGACTTATTAAAGGCAATGGAAGAAGAAGCCAAAGCAGAAGGCTACGACTTATTCTTAGTAATTGCTACTAACGTATTAGACAGTAACTCTGAAGCTATCGTTTATGGTGAACCAAAGGATGCTGTAGAAAAAGCATTTAACCAAAAAGTTTCAGAAGATACAATTGCACTTCCTGGTGTAGTATCAAGAAAGAAACAAGTTGTTCCTCAATTAACTGATGTTTTAGACTAATACTAGGACGTATTGAAAGGACACATCCTAATGGGTGTGTTCTTTCTTTATATATAAAAATATCTGACAGCGTTGCTTCCGGAATACGGCTGTCTCAAATAAAAACAATAGGAGATCTTCAAAATGGTAAAGGTATTTAGAAATTTAGCTACTTCAAAGACAATGGATTTATTAGGAATCGCAATCATCTTCTTATCAGCGTTTCTTTCAGGTTATTTATTCGAATCACTAAACGATGTGACTCATTGGGGCCATTGGGCAATATTTATTCCGTTTGGATTAATCAGTGCCTTTGACGCTTGCATGTCAATCATGTCTACTAGATTGGTCGGCCGTTTTAGTAACCTAGGTAACTGGATTGGTGTTCCAGAAATCATTCTTGGATGTGCAATTGATTATTTATTGGGAAACCATGGGGCAATCTTAACTTATCCAATTAGTTTTATTATCCAAATTTGGGCAATTAGAACATGGACTAACTCTGATAAATTCAAGAAATCTGATTTTATGAATACCAAAAAGGGACAAATTGTTTTTGTACTATTGTCATTATTATCATTAGCATTCAGTTTTGGTATTAATTACATTGGATACGGTAGTTTAAATTCATCTGATTCAGTTTTATATGTATTAACTAGTTTTGTATTTGGAATTTCATTGATTGCAAATATCATGAATGCAATGAAGATATCAACACAATGGAAATTCTGGCTATTATACGACTTTATTCAACTAGCTAAGGCAATTAGCCAATTCAACTTTGCAAACGTCGGTAAGTACATTTATTACATCCTAATGGCACTTGCTGGAAATGCATATTGGAAGGATTAATTACTATATTTTTCTGTGCTAATAATTTGCATTATTTTTTATAATCGTTATCATTATAGTTATGTCGTGTACGATATATCTCCACCGGATATATCAGATCAAGCAAAAGGAGCTGTTACGATTATGAAGAAATACAGTGAAGAAGAATTAAGAAGTAGATTAACTGACGAACAATATGAAGTTACTCAAAATGCCGGTACAGAAATGCCATTTTCAAACGAATATGATAACTTTTTTGAAGATGGTTTATACGTAGATATTGTATCAGGTGAACCTTTATTCACTTCAAAAGATAAATACAACTCTGGATGTGGTTGGCCAGCATTTACTAAGCCAATTCAACAAAGCAGCATTAAGAGTAATTTAGATACCTCACATGGTATGGTTAGAAACGAAGTAAGAAGTAGCGAAGCTAACTCACACTTAGGTCACGTCTTTCCTGATGGACCTAAAGACAAGGGCGGATTAAGATACTGCATTAACTCAGCATCATTAAGATTCATCCCAGTTGATAAGTTAGAAGAAGAAGGCTACGGCCAATACGCTGCAGAATTTAAATAGGAAGGGAGATTTGTTTTATGAGTAAAGATACAGCTATTTTCGCAGGAGGATGTTTCTGGTGCATGGTTGAACCATTCGATCAACAACCAGGAATTGAAAGTGTTATCTCAGGTTACACAGGAGGACACGTTGCAAACCCAACATATGAACAAGTATGTAGCCATACAACAGGTCATACTGAAGCCGTTGAAATTACATTTGATCCTGAAGTAATTTCATACAAGGATTTAGTCGAAATTTACTGGAGACAAACAGATCCAACTGACGCTTCTGGTCAATTCCAAGACAGAGGTGACAGTTACCGTCCTGTTATCTTCGTTAACAGTGAAGAACAAAGAAAAGTTGCTGAAGAATCAAAGAAGCAACTAGCTGAAAGTGGCATGTTCGATGAACCAATCGTTACATCAATCGAAGATGCTAAACCATTCTATCCAGCTGAAGACTATCACCAAGATTTCTACAAGAAGAACCCATTACGAGCTCAAATTGAAGAATTAGGTGGCCGTCAACAATTCAAGGATACAAAGTGGGCTAAATAATAAAAAAAAGGTTCCTAGCATAAGCTAGGAACCTTTTTTAATACTTATGTCTATAATAGTGACGACGTGAATGGTATTGGTAATGTTTAGTATTTTTCTTATATTCTTTTCGATACTTTCTTTCGTAGTGCTTTTTAATTTCGTGATGAACGACACCTGCTACAACAGCATCTCTTACGTAATGATGTTTCTTGTATGAGTTACGGTGATTATTGAACGATGGCGCGTTTGCAGGTGTAGGCACCTTAATCTCGTTATTTATCTTGGATCTACCGGTTGCATAGTCGAATTCAACACCAGGTTGAACATTGAAGATGTAAACGTTAAAGTTCAGACTTCCATCAGTTGAAATGGCTTGCATATGAACACCGCGAGCCATTAATTCATTTCCTCTAAAAATAGGGGTGACTTGGAAAATAACCTTTTTATCTTTTCTAAGTGCTTCTCTAACTTGTGATTCGTAAATTGTTTGTAGTTTTTGATTACTGAATGCAGTTTGCGTAAATAGGTTCTTCAAATTATTTTGATCACCAGATTGTACCGATGGTTCGTATTTACCATTTACGCTGATTCCCTTAGATAAACTGTAGGCAATTTCATGACCACGATTGATAATAGCGTCGTTGTTAACGAATTTTTGGTGCCATCCAGTTGGTTGAACCACTTGTCTGGTTCTTAGGCTGTCATTGGCAATATTACGCTTTTCTAAGTATGCAGTATTACCTTCAGATGTTCTGTTTAAGGAATCAAGATTGGTGTATTCTACGTGGTTATATTTCCAATCAAATGTTTTTAAATTAGACGCATCATTATTCACGGTCATGATTGCTGACGTATTATTTTGATAGTTAAGTGATGCTAAATCACTTGTATTAGTATTGGGCAAATCTTTGGTAACGTCTGATGACTTGCTGCTCTTGGTAGCAGTGCTTTCATTACTATTATTTGCACAGCCACTGAGGACTAATGAAAGTCCAATAGTAATAGTAGCCATTAGTTTAGTATATTTCAATTAAAAATCCTCCTAATAAACCTATGTATGATAAAATAGTTGTCTAATGTTAAATACGTAAGGAATGTTATTTTTGGCGCTAAGAAAAACGCATATTGCTTCAGCAGAAGCAGTAATGATGGGTTATGCCATTTCGACTAGTCAACCATTACCAATTATCATAACTGAGGCAATTGGTGTATGGATTGGTAGTCAACTTCCTGATATTGATCAAAGACAAACTAGAATAAATAAGAAAACCGGTGTAGAAACATCCTTTCTGACCTTATGGGGTCATCGAACCTGGTCACACAGTATTTGGATACCAGCTTTCCTATTTATTTTAGCACGCTACAGCTCTAATAGCCCAATCCTAAATGGAATAAGTGTCTATGGATATAAAGTGATGGGATACTTTTATTTTACGTTGGTTTTGGGATACTTCCTGCATGAACTATTAGATGCTTTTTCGGTTGAAGGAATTAGATGGCTATATCCATTAGGAAATCGTAAAATCATACGTAAAAAGGGCATATTTAGATATAAAGTTCATAGTATGAAAGAAATCATGATTAGATATGTTTCCGTTACGATAGTAGTGATTGAATTGATTTTCTATTTATATAAAAACTTAAAATAAAAAGGGGTGCATCAAAGATGCATCCCTTTATTTATTTTCTATTAATTGATCAACGAATTCTTTACTTGGCGTTACAAAGATAGTCTTTTGACCTTCGTAAATAACAAATCCAGGCTTAGAACCATTTGGTTTTCTGATTTTTTTAACTTGAACATAGTCAACGGGAACGGTTGCTGAATCTCTTGCTTTAGAGAAGTAGGCGGCCAGCATTGCGGCAGTTTCGATGGTTTCATCATCTGGATTGAAGTCCTTGATGATAACGTGAGAACCGTGAATCTTTTGCGTATGCAACCAAGTATCTCTCTTATCAGCATCCTTCATTGTTAACTTATCGTTTTGAAGGTTATTCTTACCTACAAGAATATGAATACCTTTGTCAGTAATAAATTCTTCGGGTTTACTAATCTTGGTATTCTTATTCTTGCTCTTAGTATTACGGTTGTTATGATGCTTTAAATATCCTTCGTTTTTTAGTTCGACTTTGATGTCGTCTAAATCAGATGGGTTAGCAATCTCAATTTGTGAAAGGATGTTTTCAAAGTAGTCAATTTCATCATTGGTCTTCTTTAATTGTTCAGTCACAAATGAGACAGCATTCTTTTCCTTTTGATAACGTTTAAAGTATTTTTGCGCGTTTTCTGAAGGAGTCAACTGATTAGAAATACTGATGTCGATCTCATTTCCATTATCATAGAAATTAGGAAGGGAAATCTTAGTCATTCCTTTTTGAATCTTGTATAGGTATGTGGTTAGAATTTCACCCTTAATACGATATTCATCAGCATACTTAGTGTTATCCAAAATCTTTTCAAGTTTCTTCTTCTTGTTTTTATTCTTCTTTAATTCGCTTTTAGCAACCTTAATTAATTGGCCACCTTGTTCACGGACACGATCCAATCTAGCCTTTGTTTCGTAGAAGTTGTCTAGTAATTCACTTAATGTATCATATTGAATGTTATTGTCTTCAAATGGATAGACATTAAAACTATTACTCTTACCATGTTCAATCATGGTTGGGATTGGATTGTCAAAGTGATCGAAGAACTTATCAAACTTATCTTTGACGGTACCATCTTGATGCATTGTTTGAGCAAGATATAATGATGTGTCTTTACCTAGTCCTTGGATTCTCTTACGTAGTTCAGAAGAAAGCACTTCTTGGTTAGGGAATTCCTTGGTTAAGTCTTCAATTTGTTGATAGTCAACGTTTTCATCAAATGGATTAACCATGTCTTGGTTTGGTGGGGTGATGTATGTGTCACCAGGTAAGATGGTTCTGTATCTATTCTTATCTGCGCCAATTCGTTTGATTGCATCGATGATTCGCATATCATCTTGTGTATCTACTAAAATAATGTTACTGTGTCTAGCCATGATTTCTACGACTAAACGCATTTCCTTTAAATCACCAATTTCGTTTCTAGTTGTGAAATGAAAAATCATTACACGGTCATTATCAATTTGAGATACTTTCTTTAAAACTGATCCACTAAGATGTTTTCTCAATGTCATTGTGAAAGTAGTTGGTGTGTGCGGATTCACGTATGGAATTCTTGAAACTTGCACACGTGCATAGTTAGGGTTGGCTGAAATTAAAATAGGATAGTTTTCATGGTTTGAACGAACTGTTAACACAATTTCGTTATCATATGGTTGGTTGATTTTAGATACTCGCCCACCTGAAACTAATCGATTTAATTCACCAGTCATTGCATGAGTAAATGATCCATCAAATGACATTATCTCATCTCTCTTTCGTACAAAGTATTACATTCTAGTATAACTGATATGAAGGCAAATTAGCAAAAATAACAGAGTTCTCATGATATAAATATGTTTTAATGTTATAATTTTATTTATAAATAATCGTATGTATTATGAAAAAGGATGAAAGATAATGAAAATTGCAATCGTAACAGATAGTACTTCTTATTTATCAAAAGAAGAACAAGAAAAATATGGAATTCATATTGTTCATATGCCTGTAATGATTGATGGTAAAAGCTATGAAGAAGGCAGCAACATCTCAACAGATGAATTCTATGAAAAACTAAAAAACTCACAATCATTCCCAAGTACATCACAACCACCAATGGGTGAGTTGATTAACTTGTATGATTCGTTGGCAGATGAAGGTTACGACACTGTAATCAGTATTCATTTAGCAAGTACCATTTCTGGTTTTTACAATTCATTGTCAGCACTTGCACCAACCATTGAAAACATTAAGGTAATTCCTTATAACTCAAAGATTACTGTAAAACTAATGGGTAACTTGGCAATCGAAGCTGCAAAGAAGGTACAATCGGGGGCTAGCGTCGATGAAATCATTGAACATTTAGATCACGTTAGAGACACAATTGATGAAGTATTCGTTGTTGATGACCTACAAAACCTTGTAAGAGGTGGAAGACTATCAAATGCTTCAGCATTTTTAGGAAGTTTACTTAAGATTAAGCCATTACTAACTTTCGATAAGAAGAGTAATGAAATTGTGGCTTTTGAAAAGGTAAGATCTCGTAAGAAGGCACTTAAACGTACTGAAGAAATCTTCAAAGAAGCTGCTTCTAAGGTTGATTATCCATTAAAGGCAATCGTGATTAATGGTAATGATCCAGAAGCTGGACATGAATGGAAAGAAAATATTCAACAATTATATCCAGATATGAGTATTGAAGAAAGTTACTTTGGACCTGTTATTGGTACCCATTTAGGTAACAAATCACTTGCTCTAGCTTGGATGATTGATACTGACAAAAAGGACTAGTTTTTACTAGTTCTTTTTTATTATTAAAAAACAATTAGAAAATACATTGCTTTTTCTAATAATTAGTTCTATACTCATAACAACTTATAAAGATATGAGGTGTTGTTTATGAAATACGGAATTATTGGAGCAGGAGCAATGGGATACAGGTATGGTGTTTTATTGCAAGAGAATGCCGGCGTGGAAGTAGATTTCATCGAAACCTGGGAACCTAATGTTGAAAAGGTAAAGGAACAAGGTGGTGTTTACGTTTCACGTGACCATGAAAATAAACATTTAGTGCCGATTAATATCTATTACCCAGAAGACTATAAGGGACATCCTGATGTTTTGATTTTCTTCAAAAAACAAATGCAATTGGAAGAAGAACTTAAACGAGATAGTGCCGCTGGAATCTTCCATGACGATCAATATGCTTTTGCAGCGATGAATGGTATGGGCCATTTTGATAAGATTGAAAAGTATTTTGATAAAGATAAAATTGTTTGTGGTACAGCAATGATTGCCACCGTTTTAAACGGACCTGGTGATGTTGATTTCATGGGACCAGTAAACGGTGAATCAATGCACTTAGCACCATACAATGATAAAGAACCTGATGAAACTGTTAAGGCTCTATTTAATGACTTGAAAGACGCGAAATTAGGACCAATCATGGCCAATAACTGGATTAACATGTGTATGACTAAAGTTGTGTTCAACGCTGTTGTTAACACTCTTTGTACAATGTTTGAAGTCCAAATGGGACAATTCATTCAATATCCAAAAGCCCCAGAAATGGCAAGACAACTGTTTAATGAATCATTTGATGCTTGTGAAAGAGCTGGAATCTATATGGATCAAACCAGAGATGAACAAGTACAAACAGTTATCGATAACTGTCATCAACTAAAATTCCATTATCCTTCAATGTATCAAGACTTCTCAAAAGGTAGGGAAACGGAAGTTGACTACATCAATGGATACATTGCTAAATTAGGTAGAGATAACGACTACGTATGTCGTACTCATGAATTTGTTGTAAATCAAGTTCATTTGGTTGAACAAATGAGACAATTCAAATAATTAGACACCAAATATAATTGTTTTGTAATTATAAAAATGATAATATTAAGTTGCAACAAAAAATTTGGGAGTAGGTAGTTATGCGTAAAGTGCAGACGGAACGGAATGTGAACGTCTGACGAAAACTTAGGTTGCGATGTAACTGCCGCATTCGCCACAACTTTTTTATAATATCAACTTTTTATAATTATATGAGTGGCAGCTCCACTAGGAGATGTCTTTTGATGAATGTTTCAACTTTATTCAGGGTTCCACGTATTAACGTAAGGGACGCCGCTACAATTGCTATTTTAATGGCAATGACTTATGTTTTAGGAAGAGTCGGTATACATACACCAATCGTTGTATTTACTTTCTCATTTTTAGCTACTGCTGTATTGGCTTCAATGTACGGACCAATCGTAGCAGGAATCGTAGGTGGGGTATATGACGTATTCGTTACAATCCTAAGCGGTCAAATGTATTTGCCTGGATTTACTGTGTCAGCAGTTCTATCAGCTTTCATTTTTGGTTTATTCTTATACAAAAATGAAAAGTTCAGTCCATGGAAAGCTATTTTAGCTCAATTGGTCATCACATTATTAGTTAATACTTTCTTGAATACTCTATGGCTATCAATGTCTACATTGACAGCAGGTTACAGTTTCAAAGTATTCCTAATGACTAGATTGATCAAACAACTTATTACAACACCAATCCAAATGGTGCTACTAGTAGTTGTGCTAGGTAATCCGATTATGCAAAAGTTGATAAAATCTCGTTGGAAATAATTTAGATTTGGAGTGTAATTATGAGTACTATCTATGATTACCAGTTAACTGAAATGAATGGTCAATCCATCAATTTCGGTGATTTAAAGGGTAAAGTTATCTTAATAGTTAATACAGCTAGCAAGTGTGGTCTTGCTGGACAATTAAAAGATTTACAATACTTATATGATAAGTACAAAGATCAAGGACTTGTCTTAGTTGGTGTACCATCCAATCAATTCCACATGGAATTAAATAGTGATGAAAAGACCAGCGAATACTGTCAATTACATTATGGGGTTACATTCCCAATGGCTAAACAAGCAAAGGTAAATGGCAAAGATGAATTACCATTATTTACATACTTGAAGTCAGCATCTGGTAAGGGTCGTATTAAATTTAATTACACCAAATTCTTGATTAATAAAAATGGTGAATTCGTAAAACGTTACTCGCCATTAAAGAATCCACGTAAAATTGAACAAGATATTATCAATGAACTAGATTAATAACTAAAAGCATCCGTTTCGGGTGCTTTTGTTGTATAAAGGGGGAACTTGGCAATGTTTAATCAGGAAACACTAAAAGAAACAAGATTAAGAACAATTGAATCGTTAAAGGATTTATATGGTTTGTTAGTTTCATCCGCAATTGCATGGTTAGTAGCGTTAATTGGTGTTGCACTAGAGACATTTCAAAACTCGTTAGAACGTGCATATTACTTTTTACCAAGTATGACACCTAAACATTTTGATGAAATCTATCATAATGATTTATCAAACACGTTCAAATATGGCTTTTTAATAATAATCAGCGCGATAGTATTATTTATTATTCTAATGTGGTTACAACGTAAGCACGCATCTGTGATCCGTCGTATGGGTTGGTCAATCATTATTATTGTTCTTGGTGGTTTGGTAATGGCACAAACACTTACTAATGTTTACATGAATCATGATAAAGGTATCAATTATTATCATCCAGAACGCATGTATGAACACCATAAAGGAGGAAAATAACTATGATTGATTATGGATCCAGCTATGTAATACAAGGTTTTATTGCATTAATTGCTAAAGCAATATATTTATGGTTTATAACAACAGCCGTGGTATTGATCATAGTTATAGCAATGTTATTTGTCAGAAATTACTGGCGCGTAATAAAAGGAAAATATTAAATATAATAAAAGCATCCAATTCGGATGCTTTTTTAATACATATATTGATGGGGAATACAGAGAACACTTCTCAGTTTACTTAAAATTATCTACTTTACATAATATATATTATGCGAAGTAGACTTAAAAAGAAGAAGTAGCAATGATTTTCAATTTTACATTTATTTATAACTTAATTTGATTTATATATTCCCGTAATATGTTTATGGTATGATTTGTATAAATTCTTTGGAGGTTTTATTTATATATGATTACCTTTAGCAATCTATCTGATAATAATGATTCAAGTTATTGGTTAGATCTTTATTCAGATTCGTTTCCAATTAACCAACGAATTGATTTCAATGATTTAACTAATATTGCTAATTCTAATGACTACGTTCAAATGCTGTTAATTCAGTTAAATGCTCAAAATATCGGCATTATTTATCTTGTTGATTTTAACGATCAAGCATTCATATTATATCTTGCTATTGATGCTAATATGCGTGGTAACGGTTTAGGAAAATCTACCATAAACGCCTTGAAATCAAGGTTTAAAGATGGTTTTATCCTTGAATCTGAGTCTGTTTTAGTCGATTCTGCTAATCCTAAACAACGAAATGCTAGATATCGTTTCTATACCAGTAACGGTATGATTGATACTGACTTAGCAAGCAAGGATTCTGATGACGAATTCCACCTACTTACTTCTAATAAGGATGCTGGTGTTGATCTATACAAGAAAGCTAACCAAATCCTTGGCTTAGACGTGGATGTAATTAAATACAATAAATAGCAAAAAATAGGACGCTCTCTGCTGCACGTTTAAATGTTTATATGTATAGTTATACATTTGCGTGCAGTGTGAGACGCCCTAAATACATAAGATTATTTTGATAAGACTTATAATCATGGTTTTTAAGTTTCATATGATAGAATGCATTCATACTTAAATTTTAAGGAGAAGCAAAATGAATGTTTTAAAGTTAAAAAGATCTACATATTTAATTATTGGGATAATAATTATATTGGTTGCTCTAGGAATCAGAAACACTATTGATAATGGTAAGTTCTATCAATTTACAAATAACAATGCTGGATTGCTCGTAAAAGCTGATGAAAGCAAAAAAGTTATTTGGAAAATGGTAAATCAAGACTCAGATGTTACATATCTATATTTCAACAAGAATAACCAAGTATTAATTGCTGAGGACAAATCTGATCTAAATGGAATCTATAAGAATCCAAACAATTACAGTGATGATATCGGAACATTTAAAAATAACGGTGGCGAAATTACTTTCAACATCAAGTACGATGAAGAACAAGTTAATATAAAACTTTACAATTTAAAGAAGGTTAACGATAACAAGTTTGTTGGTATTAGTGAAACCGACTCTGGTAGTACTTCATTCAAGAAGAATATCACAATTACCAAAGATGGTTATATTAAATAAATTATTAAATAAAAAGGGACTTTTTCTGTTTTAAAAGACAAAAAAGCCCCTTTTTTGTACTATATGTACAATTTTATGTTCTGAATACCTTAAATTATGATATACTTATACACGTATCATTTTTTAATTAAGGAGTTTTTTATGAATTTTATCAAGAATCTTAAAGCCAAAAGCCCTATGGCATTCTGGTCAATTATCGTTATCGTTGTAGCCATTTTATTAGTTGGATTCGCTAATAAGAACAACAACGGATCATATTTTAGTTTTACTAAAACACCTGAAAAGATGATCCAAGATGCTGGAACTGATAAGGTTTGGAAGTTATCTTCTAACGGAAATTCTGAATATATTAAGTTTGGTGAAAATAATAAAGCATATGGTGGAGAAGATAAAGATAATATAGCCAGCATAAGCAATGATAATTACAAATATTTGAGTAATAATGAATTAAAGATTACTGGATTTAACGCTGACGATGGTTACATTCTAGATCTTAAGAATTTAAAAGTTGAAAAAAATGAAATTAAGGGATCAATGGACTATTCATACAACGGTGAACATAAAAATACGGATATTACATTAACTCAAGCAAACTAATAAAATAATTTTTCTTAATAGGAGTTTTTTATGAATTTTATCAAGAATCTTAAAGCCAAAAGCCCTATGGCATTCTGGTCAATTATCGTAGTTGTTATAACAGTTGTTGTAGTAGGTTTTTCTAACAATAAAAATAATGGATCACCTATGAGTTTTAGTGAAACTCCACAGAAGTTTATCTCTGAAGCCGCAAATAAAAAGCAAATTTGGAAATTAACATTTCCTGATGGTGAGACAAACTTCTTTAAATTTAGTGCAAACAGCGATGTTTTATATTTTACTTCATCTCACATTAACTACCATGTTGATTATGATGCTCAAGCAAAATATGATTTTGTGAAACCTAATAGCTTTAAAATGATTGCTGTAGTTGGACCATATAAGGGTCAAGCTTTAAGACAATTTAATGATTTAAAAATAGTAGATAATAAAATAGAGGGTAATATATATCAAAAGATAGCTGGAAAAGTGAATACAGGTAAGATAACCTTTGAACCAGCTGGTAATGATATATAATAAAAGTATTAATAAAAACACGTCAGCCGCTTTGACTACATTTTGATAATAAAAAAGCATTCCGTTTTGGAATGCTTTTTTATTTGTCATCGACTAATCTAAATTTGATTTTAGCCCCTACTTCTTGGGAACTATTAGCGTGATCAACTTTGACATTTAATTGTTTGAATGGGAAGGTTGCTTGCATATGAGTAACTCTGTTAGACATATCAGGCATATTCTTCATTAATTCGTTAATATCCAATCGCTTGGTGTAGAAACGAACAAGTGCCCTAACCCAATTAATTCCAGTTGCTCTGCTTAAGAATATTGTTTCGGTTAAACGTAGCGGTCTAATACCAACATACTCTGATTCACCCTTCTTGTTTTGATTGAACAAGATTTGGACTAATCCAATCCAATTGGAACTTTGAATATGGGATTTAGATTCTTCGATATCTCTTTGTAATGCTTCATCATCTAATACATATGGTGTCTCGTATGCAGTTACATAATCTAAGTCACTCTTGTTATTACTAATTAGCTTTTCTGATGAGATAAAGTAACTTTCATCTTGAGTTACAAAGAAGTTCAATGCATAGGTAACGTCCTTAGGTAAAACAACCCCTGTTTCTTGATCAGGTGGCAATACTTGAACGTTTAAATCAGTGTATTGCTTCAATTGTTTTAGTAGGAAATGTCTGTTTCCTGGAATGAATACTCTAACTGGTTTTTCCAGTTCAATAATGTTTAGAATTGCCCCTAATTGAATTGGTTCAATATATTGCTTATCACTAATTTGCGGACTTAATGATAATGCATTTGGGTTATTATTCATCACAATTGTCTTGTAACCGATTCTGTGTAGTTGGATTAACATTTCAGCTGTGTAGTAATCAGCTGCTGTATTAGGACCAAGCTTATTACCACCACGGCCAATTACCAAAGCGGTCTTTTCTGATTCTTGACTAGATTCGTTTTCAATTTCATAACTACTGTAGAAAGAACGAATGTTTTGATCAAATTCACCAGCTGAAGGTTCAATTGCCTTATATGTTGGGTATTCACCAGCAGCGTGGTATAGCTCTCTAACTTTTTCAATTGGTTGATGCCATGTTTCAGCCATCATACCATCACCAAAACCATGATCATGAGCAACTTCAATGGTGCTTAGTTTCATTGGTTCTTTAATGATTAGTTCTTCTACATCCAATAATTCTTTTAGTTTGTAGAAATAGAATTGATTAATCTTAGTTAATTCCTCTAATTCATCAACTTGGTAACCACGTCTTAGCGCTTCAATTAGCACTAATAAACGGTCTGACTTAGGGTGAATCAATTGACTGATTAATTCATCACTACTGATTTCGTACATGCTTGGTAGAACATCACGAGGTGAGAATTGAGAACTACGCAAAGCTTTCAACATTGCTTCTTCAACAGTTCTACCTACCCCAATCGTTGAACCAACAGACTTCATAGTAGTATTTAGATGTTGATTAGCTTCTGGAACATTATCAAATGGCCAGACCGGCATCTTAATTACCACGTGGTCTAATGTTGGTTCCATGATGGGTGTTAAACGATGATAGTTAGCATGTAATTGAATTTCTGGTAATGAATTACCTAGTAAAAGATTTGTACATACGTAAACCAATGGATAACCCGTTGATCTAGCAGCTAGTGCTGAACTACTGTTAATCATTGGATTAATCTTTGTGATGTAGTAATTGCTACCATCGTTAGGATCTAGTGCAAATTGAATATGGCATAAACCAACGATATTCAATAAGTCCATCATCTTAAATGTTGCTGTTCTTAGGCTTTGGTACTCAATATCACCCAGTGTTTGAACTGGTGAAATTACGATTGAATCACCAGAATGGACACCAACAGCATCAATATTTTCCAAACCACTAATTAGAATCTTGGTGTTGGTTTGATCTCTAACCGCAACAGTTTCGATTTGTTTGTAACCAACGATGCTCTTTTCAATGATACATACGCTGTCATCTTCAAATTCGTCTTCTAGCATGTCAGAAAGTTCTTCAGCATTATTACAAATGATTCTTTCAGTACTTTCCTTATGGTTAACTTTTTTGATGTTAACAGGAAAACCAATTTCTCGAACGACTTCAAATGCTTCGGATTCACTTCTAACGATTTTAGAAGGTACTGCTGGTTCATCGATACTATTAATAGCAATCTTCATCTTGTCTGGATTATTAATAACCTTTAAAGACTCTTTAGAGATCCCTAAAACACGGACTCCTAAATCACTTAGAATTCCTTGGTTTAATAGTTCCTGTGTAACGTGAATTGCTCTTAAACCCCCAGCGATTGGAATAATTGCATCAGGAGATTCCTTCTTAATTACATCAAGAACATTTTTTAAATTAATTTCTTTTATAAAGACATTAGCCGGTTGAACTTCTGAAAGTGTAAGTGAAAAAGGATTATTATCAATCACTAAAACTTGAACGCCATTTTTCTTTAAGGCTGTCATCATTTGAAATGCAGCAGCATCAAGCTCAGTTTCACTACCAATTTTAGAAGGTCCACCACCTAAAATTAATACCTTCTTGATTTTATTATCTATCATTAGTTATCTCCTTTGTGAGCTAACGTTTTCTAGAAATTCTTCAAACAAGTCTGCACTGTCTTGTGGACCAGGTCCACCATCTGGTGAGAATTGAACAGAAAAAGCAGGATAATCACGATGTCTGATACCTTGGACAGTACCATTAACTAAATCAACATATGTAATCAATAACTGATCATGAATGATTGATTTAGGGTCAACAGCGTATCCTTCGCTTTGTGATGCATAGATGATTTGATTGGTAATAACTTGTCTAATTGGATGATTACTACCGTGATGTTCACCGTCTAATTTGTAAACGTTGGCATCATTAGCTAATGCAAACAATTCATGTCCTAATCCCATCGCAAACATTGGGATTTCTTTTTGGACCTCTCTAATCATCTGTAGGACAGAATCTGGTAAATCTCTTGGAGAACCAGGTCCGGTTGATAAAACAACACCATCAGGGTCTAAATCAAAGATTTCCTGACTAGTTGTTTCAAATGGCATCACAATAACATTACAATCAAGGTCAGCCAACTTACGTAAAATACCGTATTTAAGACCGAAATCAATCAATACAATATTGTATCCATCACCAGTATTTGGAAATGGCGCTTTGGTAGAAACTTGATTTACTTGTTGGTTAGTAAGCACCGTTGCATGAAGTTGATCAAAAGCATGTTCATCATCCATATCAACAATACTTGCCTTCATTGTTTGTTTTCGATTTAAGCGACGTGTTAATTCTCTAGTATCAATTCCAGCAATACCAGGAATGTTGTGTTGCTTTAAAAATAAATCTAAGTTTAAGTTTCCTAATCTATTGGTAGAAATATTGGAGTATTCTTTAACAACTACCCCTTTTGAATTAGTTACAATCGCTTCAAAACTTTTGTGGTTAATTCCAGTATTACCAATAGATGGCTGTGTAAACACAATGATTTGATTATGGTAAATTTGATTTGTTATAACTTCTTGATAGCCTAACATATTAGAATTTACAATAATTTCTCCAGTTGTGGTTGCTTCAGCCCCGAAGGCTTTACCTTTATATGAAGTTCCATCTTCTAATATTAAATATCTAGTGGTCATAACAACAATCTCCTTAAATATTTTATTTAAGAGTTACTTTTCATCAATTTCAACAGAATCTTGATCATCGATTTCATCAACTTGAACATTGATGATTTCTTGTTTTGAAGTTGGAATGTTCTTACCAACAAAGTCAGCTCTAATTGGTAATTCACGGTGTCCACGATCAACTAATACAGCTAATCTGATGTTCTTAGGACGACCTAACTCAGCAATTGCTGATAAGGCAGCGTTAATAGTTCTACCAGTGAATAAAACGTCATCAACTAAGATGATGTTTTTGTCCTTTAATGAAACAGCTTCATCAGAAAGGACTGCTGGTTCGTTGTCAGTGTGTTGAATATCATCACGATACTTTGTAACGTCGATTCCAACAACAGGAACTTCTTTGTTTTCAAGTTTTTGTAAACGGTTAGCAATGCGTTTAGCAAGATAAATACCACGAGTCTTAATTCCAACCAATACTAGGTTATTTACCCCTTTGTTTTTTTCGATAATTTCGTAAGTAATACGAGTTAACGCTCTTTGCATGGCCATTTTATCAACAACGACTTTACTCATTACAAATCCTCCTATTTTTGATTGTACTTATTTCTTAATTTAGTAATTGTTTGTTCAAAAATCTCTGGCAATGGTGTTTCAAAAATCATTTGTTCGTTGGTTTTTGGATGAACGAAGCCTAATTTCTTAGCATGTAAGAATTGCCCATTACCCTTTAAAGTGTTCTTTGGTCCGTATAGAGGATCTCCAGCAAGTGGATGACCAATATACTTCATATGAACTCTAATTTGGTGCGTACGACCTGTTTCTAAGACACATGAAACAAGTGTATATTCTCCACCGAATCGTTCTAAAACTTTAAAATGAGTAACGGCATTCTTTCCATCATCTACGATTGCCTGTTTTTTACGGTCTTTTTTAGATCTACCAATTGGTGCGTTAATAACGCCGCTATTTTCTTTGATATTTCCATGTACTAATGCAATATATTCACGAATGTTTGATTTGTCCTTTAATTGTTTTGACAAAGATTCATGAGCATAATTGTTCTTAGCAACCATTAATAAACCAGATGTATCTTTATCAATTCTATGAACAATTCCTGGTCTATAGGTTCCATTAATTGTTGAAAGTGGTGAATGATAAAGTAATGCATTCACTAACGTATGATCAGGATGCCCTGGAGAAGGATGAACAACCATTCCTTGCGGCTTATTGACGACAATTACATCGTCATCCTCATATACAATATCAATGTTGATGTTTTCAGGTTCAACGTTCATTGTTTCTGGTTCAGGAATGGTTACCTGAATTACTTCACCGTCTTTAACATCGTATTTTGCCTTTTTCTTTTGCCCATCCACCAAAACTAATCCGTCTTCAATCAAACTTTTGGCTCTTGAACGACTTAAATCTTCAACGTTATCAGTTAATGATTTGTCTAGTCGAACATTTCCTTTTGTGACTGTATAAGTTACTGTATCTTTAATCTAAATCACCATCTCTTAATATTGCAAAAAATAACAAGATAATTCCAAATGTAATGCAGATATCTGCGAAGTTAAACACTGGGAAATTAATAAAATCAACTTGGAACATATCAACTACATAGCCTTGTAAGAAGCGGTTAATGAAGTTACCTAAAATTCCAGCTAATAAGATTGTTGTACTTGTTAAATAAAGCTTTCTACCTTTTAATTTTATCATAAAATAAACAATCGCTACGACTGCTACTAAAGTAATAATGGAAAATAACCATTGTTGGCCTTCCAGGATACTCCAAGCAGCACCACTGTTATGCAGATTGGTAATTGATAATACTCCAGGGATGATTGTTGTACTTGATGTTTCTGAAATGTTTGCAGAAATCCAAATTTTGATTGCTTGATCAATTCCGACAAGAGTACATAGGCTAATTAAAATATATACAATTGGCATTGAAAAACTCCTTTAGAATAGTCCGGTAATCTTACCATCATTATCAATATCCATGTCTAAAGCGGCTGGATGTGATGGTAAACCAGGCATTGTTAGAATCTTACCAGTTAATACAACGATAAAACCGGCACCTAGTTTAGGTTGGATGTCAGAAACATTAATTGAGAAGTCAACTGGTGCACCTAATTCTTTAGCGTTATCAGTGAATGAGTATTGAGTCTTAGCTACACAAATTGGTAACTTATCCCAACCATTTTTAACTAGTTTCTTTAGTTGAGTCTTAGCTTTATTACTTAAAACAACACCATTTCCACCATAAATTTTAGTAACGATGGCATTTAACTTGTCCATAAAGTCATCATCGCTATTGTATAGTGGTTTGAATTCTTGATTGTTGTCACAAACGTTAACTAATTCTTCAGCTAATTCAGTAGCACCTGCTCCACCATTTTCCCATACAGTTGTATTGAATGGTTTCACACCTTGTTCTTTGATGTAATCGTTTAGTGCGTTAATTTCTTTTTCAGTATCGCTGGTAAATTCATTTACAGCAACTACAACCGGTTTGTTGTATTGCTTCATGTTAGCAATGTGTCTACCTAAGTTCTTAGCACCCTTTAGTAATGCATCTACGTTTTCTTGATCTAAGTCGTTCTTATTAACACCACCATTTAGCTTTAATGCTCTAACAGTAGCAACAATAACGATTGCATCTGGACGTTTGCCTAACTTTTCAGATGTAATGTCTAGGAACTTTTCTCCACCTAAATCAGCACCGAAACCAGCTTCGGTAATTGCGTAATCCGCATGTTGAATGGCTGCTTTAGTGGCTAAAATACTGTTACAACCATGAGCGATATTAGCAAAAGGTCCACCATGAATGAATGCTGGGGTGTGTTCTAGTGTTTGCACTAAGTTGGGCTTGATTGCATCCTTTAATAGTAATGCCAATGCACCAGTAACACCCAAATCACTAACAGTAACTGGTTGTCTATCGTAGTTGTAACCAATTAGGATTTTACCTAATTTTTCTTTTAAGTCGTTTAAATCTTCACTTAAACATAAAACTGCCATGATTTCACTTGCAACAGTAATGTCAAAGCCGTCTTCACGAGGGACACCAGATGTGCGTCCACCCAATCCAACGATTACGTTTCTTAATTCTCGGTCGTTAATGTCAACGACTCTCTTCCATGTAATTGTTCTAGGATCAATGTTTAACTTGTTACCATGATGAATATGGTTATCAATTAATGCTGATAATGTGTCATGTGCTTCAGTAATAGCAGGAAAATCACCAGTAAAGAATAGGTTAATATCTTCCATTGGAGCTACTTGAGCATATCCACCACCAGTAGCACCACCCTTAATTCCCATAACAGGTCCAAGTGATGGTTCCCTTAGTGCGATTGCAACAGACTTATTAATTCTGTGGAATGCGTCACCTAAACCGATGGTTAAAGTTGTTTTACCTTCACCAGCAGCGGTTGGATTAATTGATGTTACTAAAATCAGTTTACCGTTTTTTGAACCAGCAAATGGTAAGTTGATTTTCGCTTTATATTTACCATAAGGATCCATTTGATCGTCACTTATATTTAAACTTGATGCAATTTCGCTAATGTTTTTTAACTCAGCTGATTGTGAAATTTCAATATCTGTTTTCATGGTAAGAACATCTCCTAGAATTATGTAATTTATTTTTTAAGTAAGTTGCTTAGCTCAATTATTGAATTGACAGGTAATAACAATCTGTAGTGCTTTTTGTTAACTTCAATGTCAGCAGTATGCTTGGTGAAACTAACGTTATCAATATCGCTAATATTTGCTTCCAACCATTTTGGATTCATTAGCTTACTTACTGTTATTTTATCATTTTCAATGGTGATTCTTCTAAAAATAATTTGAAAAATCGCAAATAAGAAGAATACTAAAAAGAAAAAGATTGTAATCCATTGAATCACTGTTACTTCAAGCCAGAAAATAATTCCAATAAATAGAAGAGCAAAGGTCCAAGCCCAGGTGATTACTGTATACAAAGGTTCTGGCTGGTATAAAAATGTTCGTTTTTGGGTTATCATTAAGTAAAACCTTCCTTTGGAGAATTAGATTATGTTTAAATTATACACTGATGCGGCCACAATGAACAATTCTGGGAACAGTTCTTGTGGAATTTTAATTGTTCATGATAGTGAACAATACCAAGAAAAACTTAAATTAACTTCAAAAGACAATCATGAAGCAGAGTTTGAAGCTTGTCTCCTCGGCTTTAAAGCGATTTCACCTTTAACCAATAAGGACTCAATCATTGTTTATTATACAGACAGTAAAATTGTTCATGAAAGTTTGGAAAAACAATACGCTAAACATTATCAAGAATATGTTGATCAAATTCTAGAAGAACAAGCTAAGTACAGCATGGTAATCAATAATTGGATTCCGGATACAAAAAATGAAGGTGCCCATAATCTTGCGACACAGGCCCTTCACTTATTTTACTAATTTAATATAATTTTCAATTGGTTTGCGATACTCATCGAGATCGTAATCGACTTTATCAGCAATCATTTCTGCTAAAATCTTACCTACTAAAGGTCCAGTTGTTAAACCAGATGATCCTAGTCCACTGCCGACTAGGATTTTTTCGTATCCAGGGATGCGTCCAAAGAATGGAGCAAAATCGGATGTATAAGCTCTGGTTCCAATTTTTACCCTAATTAAGTTTTCAGCATTAATTTGATTAGACATACTGTGAGCACTATTTAATAGTTCATCAATAATATCCGCATCGGCAGATAAATCAAACCCCTTATCATTTTCATGACTAGCTCCCACAATTAAACGTCCATTACCTAATGGGATGAAATCTGATTCACCTTCAGGCATCACAACCGGCATATCAACGTTAGCACCAAGGATTTGAGTGGTAGATAATTCGATTAATTGTCCCTTTTGTGGTCTAACATCAACATCTAAAGGAAGTTCTTTTAAAATATTCTTTGTCCAAGCACCAGTTGCTAAGATGATATTATCGAATTCTAGGACTTGTCCATCTAATTCAACATTACCATCTTTATTAATTGATACAGGTTGTTTGATTATTGTTAAATTCTTTTTCTTAGCGATCTTAGTCAAATGACTGGCGTATTTATCACCATTCAATCTAGCACCACCTGAGACAAATACTCCAGGATATGAACTATCAATAATCGGAACAAATCTCATTACTTCATCTGAAGTGAGTTCTTTAATTTCACCAATTGTATCAGTTTCTGCGCGACGTTCTTCAGCTAATTGATAAAGTTCCTTTAACTTTTCAGAATCTTCACGCGTAATGATGGTACCGCATTGGTTGTAAATACTTCCAGGCATTTTGGATTGCTTAGATATTTGTTTTAACAATGTTGCGCCATCACGGGCTAAGTTATACCATTTTTTGTTTCTTCTCTTTGATAACCATGGTGAAATGATACCTGCAGCTGCCTTTGTGGCTTGTCCATTACCATCATCAAACATGGTTACTTCAAAATCATTACCAGAATCTAGTTGGCTTAGGAAATAAGCAGCCGTTGATCCGACAATTCCGCCACCAATAATTGCTATTTTCTTGGTCAATATATACACCCTTTATTTTCTAATCTTTTTACCCCAGAATTGGAAATAATCGGTTCTTAAGTAACCATTGTATAGTTTACGAGTCTTAGTTGGAGCTTGTCCGTAGAACTTATCAAATTCCAAATCTGATGTAAGGAAGTACTTAGACCAACTAGTCATTGGTTTAAATACGCGTCCTAATCCCTTGTATAGCTTACGAACTTCTTGTTTATCACTTAGTCGTTCACCGTATGGTGGGTTTGAAACAACTACGCCATTAATCTTGTCAGTCTTGAAATCTAGAACAGATAATTGCTTAAATTGAATATCATGAAGTAATCCAACTTCTTGAGCATTAACTTTAGCAATATCAATCATGTTTCCATCTACATCAGAAGCCATGATATCTAATTCTTTATCGTAGTCAGCTTTTTCATCAGCTTTGTTTCGAACATCTTCAACGACGTCTTCATCTACCCAATCCCATTTTTCACATGAGAATTCACGGTTAAAACCAGGTGCAATGTTTCTTGCAATCATAGCTGCTTCGATTGGAATAGTTCCAGAACCACACATTGGATCTAAGAAAGGCATGTCTGGGTACCAACTGGTTAACATGATTAGTGCTGCAGCCATGTTTTCCTTGATGGGTGCAGGACCTTTGGCAACACGGTATCCACGTTTGAATAAACTTTCACCAGTTGTATCTAGAGTGACCATAACGTGATCTTTATTAATTCTAGTTTCAAGCTTGTAAAGTTGACCGGTTTCTGGAAGTCTTGTACGACGGTGATAAGTTTCATTTAACTTATTTACTACAGCCTTTTTAGCGATTGCTTGAACGTCTGGAACACTGTGTAATGCAGAGTTGTGAGAACGTCCATTCATCGGAAATTGAGCATCCATTGGTAACAATTCGTCCCAAGGAAGTGCTTTAACATTTTGGAATAGGTCTTCAAAAGTCTTGGCTTCGAATTCACCAACAATAATTTCAACACGATCGGCGGTTCTTAACCAAAGGTTAGTATTGATAATGTCTTCAATTGTTCCTTCGAATCTAACTCTTCCGTTTTCGACCTGCACTTCATAACCCAAGTCACGAAGTTCTCTACCAACTAAAGCTTCAATTCCGGCGGCACAAGTTGCCATTAATTTAAAAGTTTTCATTTAATTCATCCTTTTTATGAATTATTTATTTTCAATAAAAAAAGGGAGGAAGAAAACTTCCACCCTTTTCCTGAATGGTGTACATTCCTGTAAGCCATGTTTTGTGCTTTATATTTAAGTCAGGCCTTTAAATATAAAGTAGTAATCATCTATCTGAGAAATAAATTTCTCCCCCACACTTGGTTCAATTTCCGTGTGTGAAGCTCCCCTACCAAAGTTTGGGTTTCCCGCTCGCGGGGTTTACCGCGTTCCACCAGTATCGTTTCCGATCCTGTATCGTCACTGTGGCACTTTCAGAAGTACTAAAGCATAGCAAAACCTTAGCTCGTTTCTTCGCCATTACTACAAATTGTAGTCCCCCGGCTTATTTTTTCACCGAGCACGAACACTACAAGCATCGCAGCTTGTGCGAGAGTGGACTTTCCTCAGCCAACATAAGTTGACCGCGATTACTCAGAACATACACCAGTTATTAACGATTAATATCTGTCGATGCTACTTGGTCCTTCAGTAGAACCAAATACACGTTGTTCTAGGTTAGATACACGTTTTAGAAGTTCATTTTCAATACGTGTTCTACCTAAAGTATCATGATTTGATGGTGCTGAATTTGAATCATTGAAATAACCAGATGGAGAAACGCTTGGTTCTGGTGTAACAGTACCAGCAGATTGCTTTAATCTTTGTACTTCCATTCTTAGTTGATTGTTTTCGTTTTCTAGACTATTGATTCGGTTATCGAATGCTTGGTAGTCCTTGATAATACCGTCCAAGAAAGTATCTACTTCATTTGGATCGTACCCTCTCATCTTTTGAGAAAATGTCTTTTCTAAGATGTCCTTAGGGGTAAATTGTATATTGTTCATTATTCACACCTCATATCATAAATAATCACGAACAAGTATTATTGTACCAGAAATTTAAACATTTTCAATTTATTCCTCAAAATTATTTAAATTATTTTGGTACTCATTCGCGGCTTCTTGTAGTTCGTCAAAGTCAATTAAATGATAATCATAGTCATGTATTTCTGAAAATCTTTTAATCTGCTCATAATCATATTGTGTTTTACCAGGATTGTCAACATCATAGATTAGTAGCGCTTTATCCGTGTGGTTGAGCATAAAATCCTGATATGCTCTTAACTGCATTGGTGATTTATATGGATCATTAGAAACACTGGCAGAGAAGTCTACTTTATTAATACTTTGTGATAATTTCATTTGATTTTGTTCGTTCCATTGCTTACCAAACTCCTTGAATGGTAGCATCATAGAAATTTGAAATTCATCTGGATATTCCTCTTTTAGCTGGTCTGCCACCTCGATTGTCCATTGTTCGACACCCATTTGACCACCAGTTATTATCCAATCAACCCCATCTTCAATTGCTTGTTTTAAATTATTTTCGATTACATTTTTGATAACTAGTTCTTTTGGATCCTTATCACCAAACACGCCTAGTTCATAACTTCGATATCCGGTTACCCAAAGTCTTGAGATAGTAACGCCCCCTACCTTATTATTAACTTTTCAATACTAATGGTATAATATCATTAATAAACTTACAGTAATAATTTATTATTTTTTGAAAGGTGGTACACATGGCTATCCGTTATCCAAATGGTAAGTCTTATAATACCGGCTTGGATAAAAAGAGTTCATCACCCAAGAGTAGATACGTAAAACCAACATTATATGGTGGTCGTGGAATGACTCTTGAAGAAGAATTGAATCGAAGCAATGAGTATTATTTAAGTAAAGATATTGCCGTAATACACAAAAAACCAACCCCTATTCAAATCGTTAAAGTTGATTATCCTAAAAGAAGTGCTGCTACGATAAAAGAAGCGTATTTTCGTAAAGCATCTACTACCGATTACAATGGTGTATATAAAGGAAGATACATAGACTTCGATGCAAAGGAAACCAAAAATAAGACATCGTTTCCACTATCTAACTTTCATGAACATCAGGTAGAACATATGAGAAAATGCATTGATAATGGTGGAATTTGTTTTGCAATTATCAAATTCGTAGTGTTGGATGAAGTTTATTTATTTAAGGCTTCCGACCTCTTTTATTTCTGGGATAAACAAAATAATGGTGGAAAAAAATCCATAAAAAAGGATATAATTGAGGAACTTGGTTATAAAATTAATTATTCATTAAATCCCACGATACCTTATTTGGATGCCGTGGATGAATTAATATAGACCGTAAAGGAGAATAGTAATGTCTCAAAACAATCCTAACTTGGACAGTCGTGTCCAAAGAAACCAAAAGCAACATAAATCGTCTAAACACGCTACATGGATCAAAAAGGTCATTGTAGGTGGATTAGGATTTATTTCATTGCTAATTGTGCTAGGAAGCATTGTCTTCATGATTTTTGCCTCTAGCGCACCTGAAATTAGCTATCAATCACTATCAAGTGATAACTCAACCAAGATTTACGACAATTCTGGCCATGTTATTTCACGACTAGGAGTTCAAGATCGAGATTATATTAAGTCCGATAAGATTCCTAGCCAACTAAAGAATGCGATTGTCTCAATTGAAGACCGTCGTTTCTACAAGCATCATGGTGTTGACCCAATCAGAATTATGGGAGCTTCATTATCAAACATAACTTCTGGTTCTTTAAATCTTCAAGGTGGTTCTACACTAACTCAACAATTAGTTAAGTTATCAGTGTTCTCCACTGCTGCTTCTGATAGAACTTTCAAGAGAAAGGCTCAAGAAGCATGGTTAGCACTTAAGATTGAACGCACATATTCAAAGCAACAAATTCTAGAATTCTACATTAATAAGGTATACATGGGTAACAATGTATACGGTATGGAAACTGCTTCAGAATACTACTTCGGTAAATCATTAAGTAAACTATCTATAGCACAAACTGCTTTATTAGCTGGTATGCCTCAATCACCAAGTTACTACAACCCTTATGTATATCCTCAATATGCAAAAGAAAGAAGAAACGAAGTATTGAACGCAATGGCATCATATGGTGCTATTACCCAAAAGCAAGCTGCAGATGCTAAAAAGACAAGTATCAAGTCTGGTTTAGTTAAGAATCCTAAGAGCAGTTCATTTGAATCTGTTAAAGAAAAATATATTGATTCATATCTAAAACAAGTGATTCAAGAACTTAAAGCCAAGGGTTACAACACCCAATCTGGTTTGAAGGTTTACACTAACTTAGATTTATCTGCGCAAAAGAAACTTTATGATTTAGCTAATAACGATGCATCCGTTGGATTCCCTAACAACACTATGCAAGTTGGTGCAACATTAGTAAATCCAAAGACTGGTGCTGTTAACGCCATGATTGGTAATAGAAAAACTGATATTCAATTAGGTTTAAATAGAGCCGTACAAACTGATAGATCAAGTGGTTCTACTGCAAAGCCATTAATGGATTACGGTCCAGCAATTGAATACCTAAACTACCCTACTTATCAATTAGTTCACGATACTCCTTACACTTATGCTGGAACAAGCACAACTCTAAAGGATTTTGATGGTAGATATGAAGGTACAATTTCAATGCACAAGGCATTGGTTGAATCAAGAAATATTCCAGCCATCAGAACTCTTGAAAACGTTGGTGTAAGTAAGGCAACCGACTTCTTAAGTTCATTAGGTATGTCATTCAGTGATCCACTATCACTACAAAATGGTATTGGTTTATACATCTCAACCGAACAAGAAGCTGCCGCTTACTCAGCATTCGCCAACAATGGTGTATACCACAAACCATACTTAATTAGTAAGGTTGTTACTCCTGATAACGAATCACATGACTTCAGTTCTGAAGGTTCTCAAGTAATGAGTCCTGCTACTGCATTCATGATGACATCAATGCTAAAGGGTGTTATGAACCAATCAAATGGTTCTGGTACAGCAGCTTACATTCCTGGTTTATACCAAGCTGGTAAGACAGGTACTACTCAATACCCTGACAACACTTACAACGGTTACCTACCTGCATATGCAGCAATGGATTCATGGTTCACTGGTTACACTCAAAACTACGCCCTATCTGTTTGGACCGGATATGATCACCCTTATCAAACCGGTAATTATCTAACGGCCGCTCAAACTGATATCGCTCAAAGAATTTACAAGTACGAAATGCAATACATTTCTCAAAACCAAACTAATAGCGATTGGGTAAAACCAAGCAATGTAACTGCTGTTAAGTCTGGTGGTCAAACTGAGTACTACAAAGACGGCTACTCATCTATTCAAGGTGATAAAACAACCGGTTACGCTGGTGGAT
Source organism: Apilactobacillus kunkeei (assembly GCF_001308195.1). GTDB lineage: Bacteria > Bacillota > Bacilli > Lactobacillales > Lactobacillaceae > Apilactobacillus > Apilactobacillus kunkeei_C. Next base: position 64,311 of record NZ_JXDF01000017.1, read on the forward strand.
CACTTTCATCAGTACTAGATAGTACCAAGAAGCAAACAAAGGATACTAAGTCAAACAAATCATCAGATGATGATGACGACAAGGATTCTCAAAAGGATAAAAACGAAGCTAAGAAGAGTGCTGGTTCAAACGGTAACAACAATAATGATTCAAACAAGAATCAACAAAATAATAACCAAAACCAGAACAACAATAATGGTAACAACACAAACAATGCCAACAATAATCAACAAAATAACAACAATGGCAATAACAACCATTAATTTATAGCTACGAAAAAAGCACCTAGAAAAATTCTAGGTGCTTTTTTATTTATATTCTTATTTATCAATCTTAAATAAAGGAATGTCAGGTTTGTTTTGTGTTCCCTTATCGCTAAATTTAGCGCTCTTGTTAAACTTTTGTTCATGGTTGCGACGATTACGTTCAACATCAGCTGGCGTCTTGATATTGGCTTTTTCCCAGTTGACTAGAATTCTATCCATATACTTCAAACTGTATACCTGATTTAAAACAGACTCTCTAAGTGCCAACTTAATCATTTGAGGATCGTATTCATCATCATTAATCCATTGATTGATAGTTTCAATTTCAATCGGTGATAATGGTCGACCAAATTCTGATTCAATAGAATTAAATACTTTTTTACGATCAGATTCTGTAATTTCATTGGAAGCCATGTTACCTTCGAAAACTTCACTTGAAGTTTCGTCTTCTGAGGTTTCTGGATCTAATTCTGATAACTTTTCGTACATTAAAGAGAAATCATAGACATCAAACGCTTGTCCCTTTGTATTTGATAGTGTCTTAATTCTCATTAACTTTTTCTCTACCAGTTCATGCAAGACTTGATAAGCCTTTGCACTTGAAAAACCAGTTGAATTTGTAATGTCGTTGATATCAGGGAAATAATTACCTATATCGATGTTTCTTTTAATTTGAAGATAAATCACCAGTTGGTCACTAGTCATTCCTAATTTAGGATAATTCTTTAATAGATAATTAGAAATAGTAGTTTGACCTGATTGAAGTATCGTCTTTGCAAATTTATCCATTAAAACATACCCCTTTATCTATACGTTAGCAATAAATCTAAGTACTTTACCCGACTTAAAGTCAATAACAGCATAGTTTAATTCATTTTTTGAATTAAAGTAACTAACTGCCCAGGCAGGTTTTTCGTTAAAGATTGTTGGAGCAACACTAATCAATTTTGCAATTCTTTGCTTTTGATTAGCGACGCTTTTAGCTTCATTTGCTGAAATCCCATCTTTAACGTTGGCAACATTAATGCTACCAGTCTTCTTTTCAATTATTACGTATTGTTTTTTGTTGTCTTTATTAGGACCTTCAATAGTGTAATAAGTTCTATTTAAATCAGACATGTAGAAATGATCGACTGATTTAATACCAACCTTCTTTTCCGCCAATGTAGTCGCTTGGTGCTTAGCAGATGAAAGTGGTTGTCTAGCCCATAGGAACAGACCCATGATTATTAAAAATAAAACGATTATGATTCCGATTAACCATTTAAAAATTCTGAAATAGTTAATCTTCTTTAAAAACGAAACGTTCATCTTCTGACTCCCTTACACCTTTTTTAGTTTTTCGATAATCTTTCTTTTATCAAGTAGTTGTGGCTTAATATGACTCGGAATTAAGTCAATTAGATTACTACCATATGGTCCTTCAATGACTTCCTTATCTCTTAGATAAATTAATCCCTTTGAACCAGATAATTCTATCACATCTTTAATCGCATCTTTGATATTTAGGATGCTCAATGGGATAGACAATCCATCATTTGGATTACCATGCTCACTGTTGATTAAATCATATTGCGCTTGTAAGTAGATATCATCAAAAGAATCGATAGCCATTGAATCAATGATTAGTGTATTGATTGGTTTATTCTTGTTGCGTAACGATTTTAATAAATCATTATTTCCAACAATTATGTTCTGTGAATCAACCACAATCTTCTTGACGATTTTGTCGTCATTTCCGCTGAAATCCTGACTTAAGATGACGTTGTGTTCGTTGACGTCAGATTCATATAAGGACTTAGCAATTTCTTTTACTCGTTGTTTCGAACGTGTAAGAATAAATGAATTGCTCTTATTATACTTCATCACTTTTTCAAGTGGCATCGGAATTTGTAAGGATTCATCCAAGATCAAATTAACCTGTCCGTTTAAATCATTTTCATCTTCGAACTTAATCATTCGTGTATTTTGACGTTTTAATTCCAATTTATCGTAGAAATATTGAGAACGTTTTGACGAATAGATAGCACTATCTAAGAAGATAATCCCTTTGAAGTATTTGTATAGCTCATTTGGTAGAATGTTTTCATTTCTAACTAATCCACCATACAACAGTCCATTTTCAACATCCTTATCTTCATTAACGTTAAAAGCAAAGACTAGTTGTTTACCAAGCTTATTTAGCTTAAATAAACGGACTAGGTTATTCTCGATAAATGAACAATATTCTTCTAACTTATCGAAGAACGCATATAAGATAGCTTTGTCGTGACCATTGAAATGATTAATTGATCTCTTCATGTCATCAACAATGTCCAAAATAGTTTGTTGGTTTCTAGAGATTGAGTTAAATAATGATTTCTTGTTCAAGACAAATGTCTTAAATCTTTCAACATCCGGTTTAACAATGTATCCATCAACAGTTCGATTAAGCTTGCTCTTGGAATAAAATGCATTAAGGAAGTCATCCTTAATCGTTTCGAACTGATCACTATTCTTTGCTAATAGGTTTTCAATCTTTTTAGCCATGCCAGCAAGCTTTTTAGCTTTACTAAAGATATCAAACACGTTTCTGTTATGAGTTTGATACATCAAGTTAGTAATGTGATTACAAATAATCTTGTTTTCACTTAGCTTAAATTGGATTCGGTAGTTATCTAGTGCATTATCACTTAGCCTTCTAGAATCTTTAATCACTAAGTATGGGTCGTTTTGATGCAACCTTTGGACGTTTTGCAATAAATAGTCATGAGATACCAAGATAACGTTAGCGCTTTGGTAATCATGAGCTAACTTCTTAATGTAGTATCCTCTATTTTGTTCATCACTAACAACGTTTAAGAAGTAGTTCTGGTTATTATCCTTATCCAATTTTAGTTCGTTAATATCACCGGTTTTGGTAAATGTTAACCAAACCAAAATTTTACACTTTAGAAATTCGGTATTCTTAGAGTTGCTAACCACATTTAAACTATCTGAAAACTTATCCAAATCGATATAATCAGTTACTGGTCGAACAATCAAACATCTAAGACGGTCAGAAGTGATTTTATTGATGTTCTTCACTTGAGTAACCAATGATGATTCTGAGTTAAAATCTTCATCGCCAGCAATAACAATCTTTTGATCCTTCTTAAGTAGATAACTAAGTGGGAATAAATAACTAAAGTCATAGTTAAACTCCCTATTTTCCTCAATTAATAAATTATTACTATCTGAAGCGGAATGATAGTTTCCGTAAATCGAATTCATCAGCTTATTTTCGGTATTATTAAACTGAGTAACCCCTTTAAACATTTTTGATTTCTTTCTTTTATTATTAGGGTATTTCAACTCAACAAAGTCACTATCAGTATGATATTTAATTTTTCTAACCTTAAGATTCTTAATGTTCATAATCTTAGGATTATCATCTTTGTGTTTTAAATGGTAAGCACGTGTAAACATGATTAAAGTATCCATCGGAAGGGAAGGATTAATGTCTAAAATCTGTTTAACGGTCTTCTTTGGTAAATTATCCAACTGATGTAATAGGATAATTAAGATTTTAGCAGTTGCTAATGCGTCACTGCTTGATGAATGTGGATGATCATGAACAATATTTAGGTTTTTACTTAAATCTGTAAGTTTGTAGCTAGGTTCTGTTGGTAATAGCAATTGACTTAATGTAACGGTATCAATTGCCTTATTAGTAAGTTCTTTATGATTCACCCTTTTAAATTCAAAATTTAAAAACGGGAAATCAAAATTGACGTTATGCGCAACAAAAATTGTCTTATCTAGTAACTGATAAATCTTATCTGCTACTTCGGCAAATGTTGGTGCATTAACGACTGTTTGGTTTGATATTCCAGTTAATTTTGTAATTTCAGTTGGAATACTAATTTCAGGATTAATAAATGAATTAAATGATCCAATAATCTTGTTGTTTTGTACAAAAGTACAACTAAATTGGATGATTCGATTAGTATAGTTGGACTGACTACTACCAGTAGTCTCAATGTCCACCACTGAAAAAATGGTATTACTCATGATTTCGTTCACCAATCTTTCAAAAAATACTTAACTTAATAATACTACATTTATTAGGTGTTTATCTATTATTTCAGGACACAAATATAAATATTTAAGTTATTTTTATTATGATGATTTTATGATAATATTAACATTAAGAGAAAGTGAGCGATAACATTGACAAATCAAGCAATTGGACATAGTCATGCCAAAATAATACTTATGGGCGAGCACAGTGTTGTATATGGTCAACCAGCCATTGCACTACCCGTTCCTAAAATTGACTTAAACGTTAGAATAATGGAAAAACAAAATGGTATTTACATTAATAGTAAGTACTTCATTGGTAACTTAAATAACGTCCCCAATGACCTATTAGGAATTAAAAACTTAATTGATAGCACCCTTGCTAAACTGCACAAAGAGGAAGCCTCTTTTGAAATGATTATTGATAGTTCAATTCCATCTGAACGTGGAATGGGTTCTTCAGCAGCAACATCAGTTGCCATCGTCAAAGCATTATTTCACTACTTTAACGTCAGTTTTGATAAGGATTTATTGCTTGATTTAAGTAATGTTGAAGAAACAATCACACACGGTAACCCTTCTGGTTTAGATACAGCAACCGCTGGATCAGATAATCCTGTATGGTTTATCAGAAATGAAACTTTAAACGAAATTAATTTCAACTTAAATGCCGTACTAGTAATTGCCGATTCCGGTATCAAAGGAAGAACAGACATTGCGATTAACTACGTTAAACAACAACTAAATAACAATAAAGAAGATACCATGAAGTCAATTAAACATATTGGTGAACTTGTTACTCGTGCTAAGTTTGATATCGAAAATGATAATCCAATTGAACTTGGTAAACTAATGACTGAAAATCAAAAAGAATTAAAGAAATTAAAAGTAAGTAACGATAAGATTGATGAACTAGTTGAAATTGCAAATCGAAATGGCTCATTAGGTACCAAGCTAACAGGTAGCGGACTTGGGGGATGTATCATTGCTTTAGCAAGAAACATTCATGAAGCCCAAAGTATTGAAAATGCGCTATTAAAAGCCGGTGCTTTAGATACCTGGATTCAACCTTTTAACTAAAACTCGGAGGAATTATACAAAATGTTAGGTGAAAAAATTACCGCAAGAGCACACACAAATATTGCCTTAGTTAAATATTGGGGAAAAGAAAATGAAGAGTTAATTATCCCTGCTAATAGTAGCCTATCGCTAACACTTGATGAATTTTATACTGACACAAGTGTTCAATTTGATGAGTCTCTTAGTTCCGATGAGGTTACCTTAAACGGGAACGTTGTTGATGATGAAAAAATCACCAAATTTATGGATATCATTCGTCAAAAAACAAACATCAATACATTTGCGCGCATTGAATCAACCAATCATGTCCCTACTTCAGCCGGACTGGCATCTTCTGCTTCTGCATATGCTGCTTTAGCTGCAGCTGGTAGTAAGGCTTACGGACTTAATCTAAGTCAAAAAGATTTATCCCGTTTAGCAAGACGTGGTTCCGGTTCGGCAACCCGTTCAATATTTGGTGGTTTTGCAGCATGGCATAAAGGAACTGATGATGAATCCTCATATGGTTACAGTATTGAAGATCCAGTAAAAATGGACGTTAATATGATTGCAATCATTCTTGATAATCAACCTAAGAAAATTAGTAGTAGAAAAGGAATGAAGATTTCTATTGAAACTTCTCCCTACTATCAAAGTTGGATTCAACAAACTACCGCTGATTTTCAAACAATCGAAGAAGCAATTAAGGAAAATGACTTTACCACTTTAGGTAAAACAGCAGAACTAAATGCGATGAGAATGCACTCACTAACATTAAGCTCTGATCCTTCATACTTATACATAAATGCCGATAGTCTTGAAGTCATTAACATGGTTAAAGAACTAAGAGAAAACGGCGTTGAATGCTATTACACAATGGATGCAGGTCCCAATGTCAAAATAATCTGTCAAAGTGATAAAATCAGTGCAATTACTGATAAGTTGTCTGATAAATTTTCTAATGACCAACTCAAAGTATCTGGACCTGGCGAAGGAATAAAGTATCTATAAATTGAAAGGACTAATTTAAAATGATTTCTGTAAAAGCACCCGGAAAGCTATATATTGCTGGTGAATATGCTGTGGTTGAAAACGGATATCCAGCTATCATTGTTGCAATTGATCAATATATTACAGCTAATATTAGTGAATCCGAAAATAATGTTGGTGTTATTCATTCAAAACAGTATGAAAACGACAAAATTGAATGGGTTTACGATAATAATCAAATCAAACCTCTAAACGATAACAGTTCTTTCAACTACGTAATTTCAGCAATGAAAACATTCGAGAAATATGTCGAAGAATTAAATATAAAACATAAATTATATAACATTGATATTGATAGTAATTTAAACAGTGAAGACGGTAAGAAATATGGATTAGGTTCCTCAGCAGCTGTCACTGTCGCAATAATCAAAGCTCTAAACGAACTATATGGTTTAAACTTAAGCAAACTACAAATATTCAAGCTAGCTGCCATTGCTCATTTAAGCATTCAGGGTAACGGTTCATTGGGCGACGTCGCTGCTAGTAGTTTTGGTGGTTGGATTGCTTATAGTTCATTCGATAAGAAATGGTTAGCAAATCAAACCAATTTAAAAGACGTGATGGAACAAAGTTGGCCTCATCTAATGATCGAACCACTTACCCCACCTTCTGACCTCGAATTACTTATTGGCTGGACAGGAACTCCTGCTTCAACTTCCAATTTACTTAAGAGCGTTGAATCATCATCAAATGTTGATAGATACAAGCAATTCTTAGTTAAGAGCAAGAGCTGTATCGATAAGATGATCAATGGCTTTAAAAATAAAGATATCGCTGTTATTAAGAATCAAATTAAAGAAAACAGAAATATCATCGTCGAATTGGCCAGTTTCACTGGTATCGACATCGAAACAAGTAAACTAAAACGACTATGTGAAATCGCTGAAGAATATAACGGTTCGGGAAAATCCTCTGGTGCCGGAGGTGGAGATTGTGGAATTGCCATTGTTGAAAAACAATCCCCCATTAAAGATATCGAATCAAAATGGACAGAAAATGGCATTATCCCACTTCATCTAAATATCTACTCAGAACAGGAGGCATAATCAATGGTTAGTATCCAATCTCATCGAAAAGATGAACACGTTTCATTAGCTATTAAGTTCTACGATAAAACCAGTCATGCAGGTTTTGATCAACTAAGATTTGTCCATCAAGGGATTCCAGAAATCAGTTTGGATGATATCGATACATCAACAACTATCGAAAATATCAAAATGGACTTTCCAATCTATATCGAAGCCATGACCGGTGGAAGCGAATATACAAAGAAGTTAAATCAAAAGCTAGCTAGAATCGCAAAGATTACTGGGATTGCTATGGCCACTGGTTCTCAAAGTGTCGCTTTAAAAGACAATTCAGTTGCTTCTTCATTTGAGATTGTTAGAGAAACCAATCCAAATGGAATTGTATTTTCCAATTTAGGCGCTTCAGCTGATGTTTCAAGAGCTAAGGCAGCGGTAAAAATGATGAATTCCGATGCAATTGAAATTCATATTAATACTCCGCAAGAAATGATTATGCCTGAAGGTGATCGTGAATTTAACTGGATTGAAAATATTAAATCCATTCAAGAAGAACTAGCTTGCCCCGTTATCGTAAAAGAAGTCGGTTTCGGTATGTCTAAAGAAACCATTCAACAACTAGTTGATGCTGGTATTAAAAATATTAATATCAGCGGTAAAGGTGGCACTAGTTTCAGTATGATTGAAAACTACCGTAGAAAGAAACAAGAAATGGACTACCTAGAAGATTGGGGACAAACAACCGTTGAATCCCTTCTAGAAGCTCAACTATTTAAAAACAAGGTTAATATCATTGCTTCCGGCGGTATCAGAACACCACTTGATGCTATTAAGGCAATCGCACTTGGTGCTAATTCCGTTGGAATTGCAGCCCCTATTCTATATTCACTAATCAAAGACGGTGAAGAAGAAACCATTGAATTCATTAATGACTTTATTTATGGAATGAAATCAATAATGACTATACTTGGTGCCAAAAACTTATCTGATTTACAAAGTAAAAAATTAATATTGAGTTCGGATCTTCTATCTTACGTTTCCCAACGAGGACTTCCCTACTAATTTAAGCAAGCGATTTTTGCTTGCTTTTTTCTTTTATTTTCACAAGTTAAAGTAACTTTATACTTTTAACCAAAATAGATTAAGTTAACTAATTTTACAAATAAAAAAAGACCTCTACATTTAAGTAGAAGCCTTATTTTTTTATGATTTAGTCATCATCGTCATCGCTTTTATCATAATCTTTAAGTTTATCTGGCGCCTTAAGTGTTTGTAGCTTAAGTGAACCATCTACCTTCTTCATGTTAGAAGTAAACTTGAAGATTTGAATGTGATCGTGTTCGTCACCGTCGTCGTCAGGAACATCGAAGGTATACTTCAAAGTACCAGAAACAACTGAGTGGTCCCCTGCAGGAACAACAGAATCCACTGATGAATCAATGCTTACGCTATCATATTTGTTATCGTTAACTTGATCAGCTTGTTGTTTTGCCCAAGTAATGAAACCTTGTGCATCACTGTTATTTGAACCATCAACGAAGTAATCACTTGGATCAAAATCGTTGTTGTCATTAACAGCAGAACTAAGGTCATTTGAGAAATTACTGATTAGATTTGAGGCATCGTCTTTATCAACTGCCCCTGGATAGTTTAGACTTACTTCTTGTCCATCGTCACTTTCACTCAAATGATACTTGTCTGAGGTAACTGACTTACCATCTGAATGCATTACACCATAGATGTAAATTGCAGATGAGAATGGCATGTCTGAAACCTTGTAGTCACCATCGCCGTTACTTGTACCAACTTTCTTATCATTGATGTAAATATCAGCATTGGGACCAGCCTTAACAGTGAACTTAATAGTCTTCAATGGCATGTAGATGTTGTCATTGTTATCAAGGTAAGTAGTTTGTGCGTTAGTAACTTTTTTACCTGATAATGTCTTTGAAACAGTAATGTCATAGTCACCTGGTAGGATGCGACCTAAACTAAATTCTGAATCTGAGTCAGATGTTTGACCAATCTTATTATTGTTCAAGGTAACATCTGCAGACTTTTCACTAGTTGTAATTGTTGGAACAACTGCTTTTACCTTAACTTGGTAGTTAGGGAATATTAACCATTTGCGTCCGTCTTGAACATATTCAAAATTACCATCCTTTGAAGTACCTGAATCACTTAGTTGGCCCTTCAATGATTGTAATTCGTCATTATTCTTGTTCATGTGTTTAGATAATGGTGCCATTGTGCTGTCATTTAAAGTAACGCGACTATCAGTTGATTCAAAGTATGAATCGGTATTCTCGTCACTAGTTAATGAAGTCATCGCACGATCTAAGACTGCACTCTTTGAGTAGTAGTGGTTTCCGAAAAGGTATCCGATAAAACCGAATACAACAACAACTGAAACCACGATTCCAATAATTAGGTTTCTAGTTTGATGTTTTTTACTCTTCTTAAAACCGTTCCTTGATGCCCTAACGTTCCCATTGTTTGCTGGTTGTTGAGAAACGTTATTACCGTTATTAAATTGTGGTTGTTGGGCAGCATTATTGTTATTACTTTGAGGTTGTTGGTAATCATTAACTGTATTATCAACACTTGCTTGACTAGATTGATTTGTTTGATCAGTTACTTCGTTGTCTAATTGTGCACCACAGTTGTGACAGAATTGTTCGTCAGCATCAACTTTAGCACCACAATTTTGACAGAATCTTGATTCCCCCATAATTTAACCCCCTAATTTAAATTAAGCTGTTAGTGACTTAATGAAAACAATAAAGAATACAATAACTAATGATAAGTGAGCTAATAATAGAACATACAACTTATCAAATTTGTTTGAGTTTTGACCATCGATAATTGCGTAAGTAAAACCAATTAGGTCGTTAATTACAACAAATAGGAAGATAAACATGTTTAATGGTAATGCGATAAGACCACCAATTAGTAGGAATAAGAACATGATAGCTGATAGCATAACTGAAATGTTAGTGTATGCAGCTAATTTGTTAATGAATTCGAAGAAATCAGTCTTTTCACCAGTACCAGCAACTGCAAAAGCTCTAAAACCATATGCTAATGCAACGAAAACAACGATCATTAATACTGAGAATAATTCAACTTTACCTGCACCATCACTTACTAAGTTTTGGAATACGACAACGAGTGATGAAGCTGTATCGCCACCAAGACCGCTTGAAGCTAGGTCAATTGCGCCGTTAATCTTTGAAGTGATCAACATAATAGATAAAATAGCAAATACTGCGCTGGCAACAAATGAAGTTAGACCAAAGTATTTGTTTGAAGCCTTTCCACTTAGTGAAGGATGTTTAACGCTACTCCAGAACCACTTAAAGAAATCCTTAGCATAGTTCTTAGCTTGTTCTGCGCTTTGGTTAGGAACAACGTTTTGATTTTGTGCACCGTTGGTGTTAGCACCATTTGGTTGTAGGTTTTGTACGATTTGAGCTCCACACTTAGGGCAGAACTTTGCTCCTTCCTTTAATTCGTTACCACATTTTGGGCAAAATTTAGCACTCATATAAAATACCTCCAGAAATATGTAATAAAAAATATTATACCAGTATTAATCATAACACATTTTTATTTAATTATCTTATCATTCAATAAATTATTTTATATACAAACGTATAAAAAAGAGCTGCAATTTAGTGCAGCTCTTTTGATTTATTAATCTACGTTAAATCTTAGTCCCTTAGGGAAGAAGTTTTTAATCGTACCATTTACAACCTTACCAAAACCAACGGGTTGATTCTTACAGATTAGTTGGTACCATCCCTTCTTAACATCCTTATCACAGTTGATAACATCCCCATGGACGTATTGTTTCCAATCATCCTCAGATATTTCTAAACGATTAACAACCTCATCACTATGCAAAGCCAATGCTAATGCATAACTTGGTTCAAAACGTTTCTTCTTAATTGTTCCTAGATGTAGTCCTGGACGCATTACCTTTAATCCCTTCAAGTCAGGAAGAGTATTATCAAAGGTGTATAATTGATCCCCAAATAAAATTAAATGTTTTGGATCAAAGTTATTTAGATTAGCCTCCTTGAATTCATTCCATAGTTTCTTATCATCAATCGATAGGTTACTTTGTAGACGATGTTTAATCTTCTTAGCATTGCCTTCATCATTACTAGATAATTTTGAAACAAAGTGGCCTTCTCCTTTGAAATGATTAGGGAATAATCTAACGGTATTAGCTAATTCTTCATTACCGTCTGCCCATTGTGGTTTACCACTTAACATCCCTTCGTATTTCTTAATTGGCTCGATGGAGAAGTCATAAGTGTCTTTCATCCATTCAACAATTTGTTCATCCTCTTCTGGAGCAAACGTACATGTTGAGTAGATAATCTTTCCACCTGGTTTTAACATCTTAACTGCTTGTTCGATGATCTCCTTTTGACGAGTAGCACATTGACTTGGATAGTCTGCGTTCCAGTATTGGATAGCATCGTTATTCTTTCTAAACATCCCTTCACCAGAACATGGAGCATCGATTAGAATCTTGTCGAAGAAACGTGGGAAGTGCTTGGCTAGGTTATTTGGATTTTCATTTAAAATTAGTGCGTTTCTAATCCCAAATCTTTCGACGTTTTCTACAAGGACTTTTGCACGCTTATGATCGATTTCATTGGTTACTAGTAGCCCTTGGTTATCCATGTAACTAGCAACATGGGTTGTCTTCCCACCGGGAGCAGCACATAAGTCCAAAACGTAATCTCCTGGTTTAATATCTGCTACTTCACCTACATACATCGCACTAGGTTCTTGTGAGTAAATCGCACCACTTTGATGTTCAACACTCTTACCGTTTACATCACCATAGTATCCGTATTGGCAGTATTCGATTGATTCATTATTGGGTTCTGAAGGCATATGTTCCTTTAATGGATTAATTCTAAATCCAGGATTGGTCTCTTTATCTAGACTGGCAAAGAATGATTCTGCATCATTCCCCAGTAGTTTTTGATATTTAGTTTTAAAATCGTTTGGTAATTGCACGAGATTACTCCTTTTGCATTGACTTACATTTTTTAATTAGTTAACATATTACTATTATATTTTTTTAAAAGAGGTGAAACAACTACATGGATAAGAAACTTATCGCAATTGACCTTGATGGAACTACACTGAATAGTGAGTCAAAGGTTTCACAAAAAACTATTAATACTTTAAATAAAGTAATTGATTTAGGTCATGTTGTCAATATTGTATCAGGTCGTCCACCACGTTTGATTACAGACATCTATAACCAAATTGGTTTAGACAATCCATTAATTAGTTTTAACGGTAGTCTGGGATACAATCCACTAACTAATTGGAATAAGGCCTACGAATACAATATCAATCGAGATATCGTCTTTGATGTCTTAAAACAAGATAAAGACTTAGGCATTAACCTAATGGCCGTTGAAGGTAAAGAACTATTCTTGGCTAACCGTGAAGCAAACGATGAAGTTGGTTTCTTCCCAACTAGTCTTGAACCTTCTGAATTCATTACTAAAGAGAACTTAAACGAAAACCCAATTTGTCTAACCCTACAAATTCAACACAATAAGATGGATAAATTCATTAACTATGTAGATCGCAACTATGGTGATACCCTACAAATCTCACCATGGGGAGGTCCTGATTCAATCGTTGAATTAGCATCTAAGAACGTTAGTAAGGAAACTGGTCTAGAAGTACTATCTGACTACTACAATATTGACCAATCTAACATCATTGCTTTTGGTGATGAATTTAACGATGAAACCATGTTGAAGTACGCTGGCTTAGGTGTTGCTATGAAGAATGGTCAACCTAAGATTAAACAACTAGCCGATGACGTTACTAAATACGATAACGATAATGACGGTTTAGCTCGTTACCTAGACGAATACTTTGAACTATAAAAAGACTTGAGATTAACTCAAGTCTTTTTTCTTTTGCTTATTTATTTGGATGAAACATTTGCGTACTCTTAACCGCTAATTGCCAACCTTCATAGTAGTGATTACGTTTGTCTTCATCCATCTTTGGATAAAACTCGTCTTGTTTGGGTTTTATTTGCTTAATCTCATCGATATCTTTCCAAAATCCAACTGCTAATCCCGCTAAGTAAGCAGCACCTAATGCAGTTGTTTCAGATATGGATGATCTTTCAATTGGTGTATTTAAGATGTCTGATTGGAATTGCATCAAATAATCATTTTGCGCAGCCCCACCATCAACCTTTAAATGTTTCAAATCCAATTGAGTATCATCAACCATGGTATTAACAACATCCTTGGTTTGATATGCTAGTGAGTCTAAAGTAGCCTTAACAAAGTCTTCCTTGGAAGTAGCTCTAGTTAACCCAAAGATTGCTCCTCGACTGTCTTGGTCCCAATATGGGGCACCTAGACCAGTAAATGCTGGAACAACGTAAACATCGTGATCATTGGCAGAATTAAATGCTAATTCCTGTGTTTCCTTAGCATCATTAATCATTCTAAGGCCATCTCTTAACCATTGAATGGCGGAACCTGCGACAAAGACACTTCCTTCAAGGGCATAGTTAACCTTGCCGTCAATTCCATATGCAATGGTTGTTAGTAACCCACGATCAGACAATACTGGTTTATTACCCGTATTCATCACAATGAATGAACCAGTTCCGTATGTATTCTTAATACTTCCGGCTTCTAGTCCTAATTGACCAAATAACGCAGCTTGTTGGTCACCGGCAATTCCTGAAACAGGAATTTGCACACCATAAAAAGCATAACCGGCAGTGTAACCATAAATCTCAGATGATGATCTAACACTTGGCAATATTTGTTTTGGAATATCCAACGCCGCTAGGATTTCATCATCCCAACTTAGCGTGTGAATGTTATACAACATTGTTCTACTTGCATTGGAATAATCAGTCGCATGAACATGACCACCGGTTAGTTTCCATAGAATCCAGGTATCAATGGTTCCAAATAAGACGTCACCATTTTCAGCCTTTTCTCTAATCCCATCGACGTTGTCTAACAACCACTTAATCTTAGTGGCTGAGAAGTATGAGTCGATAACTAATCCGGTCTTTTCATGGATCATCTCGGTATAACCAGCAGCTTTTAAATCATTCGCAATATCACTGGTTTGTTTTGATTGCCACACAATTGCATTATGAACTGGTTCACCCGTAATTCTATCCCACATGACTGTGGTTTCTCTTTGGTTGGTAATCCCAATTCCACGAACCTTATAAGGCGGTATCTTGGAGTGAATTAATGCTTCTGAGATAACGGTCTGCACAGCGTCCCATATTTCATTTGCATCATGTTCAACCCATCCTGATTGAGGGAAAAACTGCGTAATTTCCTTTTGTGACTTACTTACCACTTCGCCACTATGGTTAAAAATCATGGCGCGAACACTGGTAGTTCCCTCATCAATTGACATTATATACTGTTCGTTTTGCATGTTATTTCCTCAGTTATTATTTTTCGTCGCTCTTTAGTTTACCTGCAACACTGTAGTTACTCTTCTTCATTTCGTTTAAAACGATGTGAACGTGTTCAGCTGGTGCACCAGTGTTCTTTACGATTGCGCTGGTAACATCAGCAACTAGTCCCTTTAATTGTTCTTCGTTTCTTCCTTCGATTAAATCAATATGTACTAATGGCATAATCATTCTCCTAACCTATAATTTTATTCTGATTATACTTTAGATACTTATATATTTCAATTTTTTAAAAGTTTAATGTACAATTATAGAAATGAAACTAACGAGGGAGTGTTTAACATGCCAAAGTTTCCAGAATACGATGCATGTACTAGTATCTTAATCGGTAAGAAAGCATCTGTTGATGGTTCTACCATGATTGGTCGTAACGAAGATTGCAAAGCAACCTGGCCAAAACATTTTGTTGTTCATCCTCATAAGGAGTATAAGGAAAAACCAGTGTTTAAAGCTCAAGAAAACGCCTTTACAATGGAATTACCTACTGTTAGGGGTAAATACACCGCTACTCCAGAATGGACTAATAAAGAGGGATTATTTGAAGAAGAAGGTATTAATGAATACGGTGTCGCTATGAGTGCTACCGAAAGTGCCTACTCAAATAGTTATGTATTAGGATTTGATCCACTAGTTGAAGACGGTATTAGCGAAGCTTCTGTTGTCACTGTTGTTCTACCATACGTTAAAACAGCACGTGAGGGTGTTAAACGCCTAGGTGAAATCGTCTCAAAATATGGTTCCAGCGAAAGTAACGGAATCTTATTCTCAGACCAAGATGAAGTTTGGTATTTTGAAATTGGTTCCGGTCATCAATGGGTTGCGATGAGAATCCCTGATGATTGCTACGCAGTCGTATCAAATCGCTTAGCCATTCAAAACATCGATTTCGATGACCCTGATAACTTTATGTGGTCAGAAGATATCATTGATTTTGTGAGAAAGAACCACTTAAATAACTCTAATAATGGTAGTTTTAACTTTAGAGAAATCTTTGGAACTAGAAATGAGTCTGACCTATACTACAACAACCCACGTGTTTGGTACGGTCAACGCATGTTTAACCCAGAAATTAAACAAGATCCGGAATCATATGACCTACCATTTGTCAGAAAGCCAAGTCGCTTAATCTCAGTTCAAGATGCTAAGGACTTCCTAGCATCACACTACCAAGGCACTCAATTTGACCCAGTTGGTAAAGGTAGTCACGAGGACAAGACCAGATACCGTCCAATCAGTTTGGCAAAGGCCCAAGAATCTCATGTCTTACAAATTCGTCCTAACCTACCAATCGAAGTTGGTGGTATTCACTGGTTATCAATGGGTGTTGCTGCACAAAGCGTCTTTGTTCCATTCTTTGCCGGCATCAAGGATACCCCACTTGAATACAAGATTGGTAAGTTAACCTATGAACCAAAGTCAGCTTATTGGATTTTCAAACTGGCCGGAGTGTTATTAGATCCACACTACAATACATTTGTTGACGTTGTCGGTGATGTCCAAGAAAAACTTAATATCTACTTCCAACAAAAGATTAACGAAGCTGATATCAAGGCCAATGATTTAGCACCACAAGAAGTTTCTGATTTTGTCACAAAGATCAGTAATGAATGTGCTGAATATGCAATGGACAGTTACAGACATCTATCATACGAAATGATCTCCAAATCAACCGACTTTTCGAAGTTAAACTATAATACTGACGAAAACCTATAAAATAAAAGGATGGCTTAATTGCCATCCTTTTTTTGTACAAAAAAAGAGCAACGCATAAGCGTTACTCTTCATTTTAGATATAAATTTTATCTTAACGACGACGTGCTTCTTTAATACGAGCAGCCTTACCATGACGTTCGCGTAAGTAGTATAGCTTAGCACGACGTACGGCACCACGACGAGTTACTTCTAACTTAGCAACACGTGGTGAGTGTAGTGGGAAGATACGTTCAACACCTACACCTGAAGTAATCTTACGAACAGTGTAAGTAGCTTGGATACCTGTACCGTGGCGTTTGATAACAACACCTTCGAATACTTGGATACGTTCGTTGCTACCTTCAACAACCTTTACAGATACCTTTACAGTATCTCCGGCTCTAAATTCTGGAACATCACTCTTTAGTTGTTCCGCGTTAATCTTTGAGATTAATTCGTTTTGACGCATAATATAACATCCTCCAACTAGCATTCTTGTCTTTACTTGTTGCAACAGCGGAATACCGTTTTTATTTAACTATAAAAATAGTCAATTAGAATACTAACATAACCACAATTACTTGTAAAGATTATTTTATTCTTCTTCTATTTTTACTTCCGCTAATAGTTTCTTTTGTAAATCAGTTAATTGACTATAATCAATTAGATCTGGGCGTCTAAGGTAAGTCTTTCTTAGCGCCTCTTTTTCGCGCCATTCTTCAATCTTTTGGTGATTACCACTAGTCAACACATCGGGTACTGTCATGCCCCTAAAATCTGCTGGTCTAGTGTATTGAGGATATTCTAGTAATCCACTTGAGAATGAATCACCAGGTGCAGATTCATCGTTACCCAAAACGTCAGATAATAATCGAGCAGTTGCATCAATCATTACCATTGCTGGTAATTCTCCACCGGTTAAGACAAAGTCACCTAATGAGTATTCATCGGTAACCAATGTCTTAATTCTTTCGTCATATCCTTCATAGTGACCACAAATGAAAGTTAAATGGTCTTCCTTAGATAACTTTTCGGCCTCTTTTTGATCAAACTTCTTTCCTGCTGGATCCAACAGAATTACACGTCCCTTAGAAATGCCTTCCTTAGCAGCCTCTTCTTGGGTATGAGAAAGCGCATCAAAAATTGGTTGAGCTTGTAGTAGCATTCCTGCACCACCACCAAATGGGTAGTCATCAACGTTACCATGCTTATTGGTCGAATAGTCTCTAAAGTTAGTAATATTAATATCTAGTAATCCTTTATCCTTTGCTTTTCCAAGGATTGAATCACCCAAAGGGCCATCAAACATATCTGGAAATAAGCTTAAGATATCAATCTTCATCGTCGAGCCCCCTAGGAACATCCACAGTAATTACTTCATCGTCTAAATTAACATCTAAGATGACTGAATCAATCTTAGGTAATAATAAATCGGACTTGTTATCACGTGAGACAACCCAAACATCATTGGCACCTGGTGAAAGAATTTCCTTAACGGAACCAATCTTTTGTCCGTCAGTATCTAAAACATCTAAACCAATGATTTGGTGATAGTAGTATTCGCCAGGTTGTAAGTCATCACTATCAAGTTGATCTTCAGCAATCTTTAATTCTGAAGGTTTTAAGTATTCAACGTCATTGATAGTTGGCTTGTCTTTAAAGTGTAGTAAGATGAAGTTCTTATGAGTTCTAACACCATCGATCACTAGCTTTTCACTCTTAGTATCATTTAAAAACGCATAAACTTCATTACCAACTTTAAAACGTTTTTCAGGGAAATCGGTAATAGACATTACACGAACTTCACCACGAAGTCCCTGAGTATTTACAATCTTTCCAATATTATAAAAGTTCATTATTCATTTCCCCTTTTATGTTAAAAAACTCTTAAACAAAACACCAAGGTTTCATTTAAGAGTTTTTATTCTTACTATCATCAATAATCAGTCTTACGCGCTTATCACCAGAAACACGAGCACTGTAAACAATCGTACGAATTGTTTGCGCTACATGGCCCTTTTTACCAATAATTCTACCGACATCGGCAGGATTAGTAACAAGATGATATTCATAGAAACGATCCGATTCACTATGATCGATAGCAACATCCTCTGGGTATTCCACCAGTGGTTTTACGATTTTTTTAATCAGCTCATCAAAATTAGTCATAACTCGATATCACTTATTTCTTAGAGTATTTAGCTTCATGATATTTCTTCATGATACCAGCATCAGATAGTAAGTTACGTACAGTATCTGAAGGTTGTGCACCCTTGTTTAACCATTCGAAGATATCTTCTTCTTCTAGTTTAACAGTACTTGGTTGAGTTAATGGGTTGTAAGTACCAACAGTTTGGATGAAACGACCATCACGAGGGCTACGTGAATCAGCAACTACAACACGGTAGAAAGGACGCTTCTTTGAACCCATTCTCTTCAAACGAATTTTAACAGACATTAATAAACACCTCCTGTATTTCTTTTAACGATATTAAATATAACAGTTATTTAGATGCTTGTAAAGGTTTTTTTCTTTACACCATGATTTTTTTATTGAAAATCAGCTAAAAGAGCACTTTTTGCCAGTTCATCCATGTATTTTTCGTTATTAATAACAAAATTATGGACGTTTTTATAATCATCGAAATCGATTTTAACATTCTTAAATACCTGATTTCTATCTAACTCTTTAGCCAAATTAACATCATTAACTGACATCTTTGCCACAAATGGTGAGTCTTCATAAATCTCATCCCAAGAATTAGATAGTAATGCCTTTGCTCTTTTAATATTTACGTTATTATTAATCGCCATTTTTAATATATCCGGTTTTAACATTTTATCACATCCTAATTTGGTCTAAATATAAGACGTTGGCCTTTTGATTACGTACTGATAACTCGTTCTCGTATCCCAATAATACCCATGTGATATTGAAGTTTGGTTGGTTCAAATATTCTTCACCCTTACCATCGGTGAAAACGATGCATCCCTGACTAGCTAATTTATGTTCATGCACATAGTCAACGATACTTTGATACTTGGTACCACCTTGCAATAAACGCTGATTAGAAATGAGACTATCGCTAATCGCATGAACTTCAGCATCAAACGTATAGCAATTAACCTCAATATTTGGGATCGATTGAATTGCCTTAACAACACTAACCATGTTGGCATACTGTTCATCACTGATTGAACCTGAACTATCAATAAAAACATTCACATGTTCACTCTGACCTCTAATTCTCCCTGGAAGATCCATGCGATATGGCTGCCTGCGATTAAATCGAGTATAGTTTTTCTTTGGTCGATTACTTTTATTTCCAGTAATCCTTCTAACGATTTGCTGCAAATTAATTCTAGGCATCACAACGGACTTAATCTGTTTGTCAACTGCCATTGAAAGTTCACCACGATATTGGCTATAAACATCCCTTAACAGCCTATCAATTGATTTCTTTCTTTGGTTATAGTCTTGATTACTGATATTGCCTTCATCATCAAAGTATCGATGATCATCGACAATTCGTACGTTATCGTTATCCAATTTACCAACACCATCCTGTTTATCCTGACTAAACAAATCATAAAGCTGCTTAGCATACTGACTCGAATCCAAATGTGGTTTCATATCGAGATTGTATTGGTAGTTAAGCTTATCTAAAGTCCATCCCTTGGAATAAACATCTGAGACGTATTGGTTAACCGCTACATCGGAGGCCACGTCGTTCAATTGGTTGTGATTGAAGTATCTGAGGGGATGCAACCAAATGATATGCATCGCTAGATGCTCCAAGATAGCAATCAAATCATTAGCATCTGCCAAGTCATCTTTTAAATGAGTAGGATTATATGCCAATTCCAATCGGTTATTTGACCACTTCAATGCTAGAAATGAATCAATCGTATCATCTGCATCCCTGTTTAAATGAAGCAAAATTTCGCCATAGAAGCTCTTATTACGAATTAAGGATAAAATCCCTTTAGAAATGATTCCATCTACCTCAGTTGGACTATTTTGCTGTGAATCGATATTAATTAGGTTGTAAATATCACTATTGAGTGTCATATTAATCACCTGTATGCATTAAAACTAATTTCGGTTAACTTATCATATAACTTTTTAGCAGCTAAACTGGTTTCGGCCATGTTGTAGATATCATCGATTAAACCACTGTCGTTAATCAATGTTCGAGCAATTGCGTATTGACCATCTGAACTTAATAAATCGATAAAATTTGTTAAACGGTGACAAACATCATCGCTTAATGTTGATACTGATTTTACATATTCACTGACTAATGATTGCTTAGTAATCTCATCTTTAGATGCTAGTTTATCAACAATATCCTGTAAGTCACCATTTAATTCAATCTTGTCATCGAAAGATTGATGCATGAATTTAACAAAGGATTCTGCGATGGATGGACCGACATTTCCTGAGACGACCTCGATTAAAATTTCTTCATCATAATCGTCATTGTATTGATTAACGATATTGGACACACGGTGCCAAGATCTAGGCGTTGGTTTAATCTCATCATTCCCATGGTCTAAAAACTCTGGATTGTCGCTAATAAAATTAATGACTTGTTGATTAACTTTGTTATCTTTTGCCCACTTTAACCAGTCATTAACATCTGTTTGCATGTTAACGCGCACAGTTCTATCAGTAATGGCATCATCACTAGCATAAACATCATAATTAGCATTCATGTCATCTGGGTTTTCAGCAATGATGATGTGGACTTGTTTTGGTAACACCACCGAATTAATGCGGCGTTGTAAAACCAGATTCATTAACTCACTTTGGACATCAGAGGTTCCACGATTGAATTCATCTAGGAACCAATAAATTGGTGTATCAGGATTGGCCTCGGCATATTTGATAATTTCAATAATGGTGTGGGAGTATCCGAATTTAACATCCGCTAATGTCCCATAATTATCAGTCTCAATAAATGATTTGTCTGTTAATGGTGGCACCGGAATCGCCAAGTCACCTTTCTCGGATAAACTCACGACCGTAGTAAATAATCTGGCATGATTTTGTTCAGCTAATTGATTTACTAATGCCGACTTACCAATCCCGGCAAGACCAACAATATTTGCCACAGCACCACTTTTTTCAATCAAATTTACTGCTTGCATTGTTTTAATAAAACCTAATGCCATAAAAATCCCTCCTAAAAAAGACACAACTACCCAGGGTAATTATGCCTTTTCCATTATTTACGCTTCTTGTTACGTTTGCGCTTGTTTTTATTCATTTTCTTGCTAATTTTTCTGCTCATACGTTTCATTGCCATTTGTGAGATCTTGCCACCTAGGCCGCCACCCATTCCTGGCATTGAAGGCATTCCATCCATGCCCATGTTACCCATCATTTGTTCCATACCAGACATGTTACCGTTAGACATCTTATTCATCATGTCCTTCATTTGATTAAATTGCTTAATCATACGGTTAACTTCTTGAATTGGACGTCCACATCCACGTGAGATACGACGTCTTCTTGATGGATTTAATAAATCAGGGTTATTACGTTCTTCATAGGTCATTGAATAGATAATTGCCTTGATGTGTTCTAAATCCTTAGGATCCATGTTCACGTTCTTCAAGGCAGGATTATTAGCCATCCCTGGAATCATCTTCATGATTTCATCCAAAGGACCCATCTTTTGAATTTGTTCTAGTTGGTCTAAGAAGTCTTCAAATCCAAAAGTGTTATTTTGCATCTTTTCGGCTAATTCTTTGGCTTGCTTTTCATCATAATCGTTTTGAGTCTTTTCGATTAATGATAAGATATCACCCATTCCAAGGATACGAGAAGCCATTCGGTCTGGATGGAAGACATCAAGTGCTTCCATCTTTTCACCTTGTCCCACAAACTTAATTGGTTTTTGGGTTACTTCACGAATTGAAAGGGCAGCCCCACCACGAGTGTCACCGTCTAACTTAGTTAGAACAACACCGGTAATATCTAGTGCATCGTTAAAACCTTCTGCGGTATTAACGGCATTTTGACCGGTCATGGCATCAACAACCAATAGAATTTCGTCTGGATGAGTCAATTCCTTAATGTTCTTTAATTCGTCCATTAAGGATTCATCGATTTGTAGACGACCAGCAGTATCAATTAATACATAGTCATTATGGTCCTCTTTGGCCTTAGCCATCCCATTTCTAACAATTTCAACTGGATCGACGTCAGTTCCTTGTTGGAAAACTGGAACATCAATTTGCTTACCAACTGTTTCCAATTGGTCAATGGCAGCTGGACGGTAAACGTCGGCTGCGATTAGTAATGGACGAGCATTTTCTTCTTTTTTAAGTTTTAAAGCTAATTTACCAACAGTGGTAGTTTTACCTGCCCCTTGTAAACCAGCCATCATGATAACAGTTGGAATCTTTTCAGACTTGTTCAATGGGACTGCTTCTTCACCCATTGTCTTTGTTAATTCTTCATTAACAATCTTTACGATTTGTTGAGCTGGATTCAATCCTTCCAATACTTCCGCTCCACGAGAACGTTCTTGGACACGCTTAACAAAATTTCTTACAACTGTGAAGTTAACATCGGCTTCAAGTAAAGCAAGTCTAATTTCACGCATTGTTTCTCTTAAGTCAGCTTCAGAAACTTTACCTTTACCACGTAAATTACGCATTGCTTTTTGAAGACGTTCTGTTAATCCTTCAAATGCCATTTATTTCACCACTTTCATTTTTCTTCAGTTATTTCTAAATCATCAACTAATTGATTTAGTTTATCGTCATTTGGATAGTTATCCTTAACGTAATTTCTAATTGCATCAGTTTGATCATTTCGTTTCACAAAATCTGCATACAAATGAAGTTGTTCTTCATATTTTTCCAGAATCACTTCTGTTCTTCTTATGTTATCATACACAGCCTGTCTACTGACATTAAACTCTTCAGAAATTTCTCCCAATGAGTAATCGTCAGCATAATAAAGTTGAATATAACTATCTTGCTTATTTGTTAATAATGGACGATAAAATTCGAATAAAGAGTTAATTCGATAATTTTTTTCCATTTCCAATTAAATCAAGTCCTTTCAGTTCAGACTATTTAATTAGACCCTTAAATAATCCATATACAAAATCATTTGCGTTAAATTCTCTTAAATCTTCTACCTTTTCACCTAAACCAACGTACTTAACTGGAACGTGAAGTTCGTTTCTAATTGCTAAAACAATTCCACCCTTGGCGGTACCGTCTAGCTTAGTTAGTACGATACCAGAAACATTGGTTGTTTCCTTGAATAGCTTAGCTTGGTTTAAGGCATTTTGACCTGTGGTTGAATCTAGAACTAATAAAACTTCATGAGGAGCGTCTGGGATTTCTCTAGTTAAGACCTTCTTCATCTTAGCAAGTTCGTTCATCAAGTTAACCTTGTTTTGAAGTCTACCAGCAGTATCTACGAATAAAATATCATAGTTTTCATCCTTGGCCTTATGAACTGCTTCATAAACAACTGCAGATGGGTCACTTTGTTCCGGCTTCTTGACAATATCAACGCCATCACGTTTTGCCCATTCATCTAATTGTTGAATAGCACCAGCTCTAAAGGTATCAGCCGCAGCTAATAATACCTTCTTGCCTTGTTGTTTATACATATTAGCCATCTTACCGATGGTAGTTGTCTTACCAACACCATTAACCCCAACGAATAAAATAACAGTTGGACCTTGGTCAGCAAAATGAATTTCTGTGTTTTCATCATTACCATTTTGATCGTAGATATCAATCATCTTTTGAATGATAACGTTTTGCACGTCGTCTTTGCTTTTGGCATTTTGTAACTTAACTTCATCTCTTAATTGGTCTGTTAAGTTAACAGCCATATCAAAACCAACGTCTGATTCAATTAAAGTATCTTCTAAATCTTCGAAGAAGTCTTCGTCAACAATTCTAAAGTTAGCAAACAAACGGTTTAGACGTTCACCAAATGTACTTCTGGATTTTTCTAGTCCTTCAGTAAACTTAGTTTGATCATCTTCAACAGGCTTTTCAAAAGCAGGTTGTTTCTCATCAGTTTGTTCTTCAACTTTTTCTTCGTCAGCGTTGTCATCAACGTCTGATTCTTTTGAAGATTCTTCTTGGTCAGATGATTGTTGTTCTTCTTCACTAGTTACAGTTTTTTGTTCACTAGCTTGGTCGACTTTATCATCTGTTTTTTGTTCATCATCAACAGCAGCATCAGTTTCATCGTTTTTTACTTCTTCAACTTTACTATTGTTGTTTTCTTCTTCGTTATTACGCTTTTTAAAAATATCAAATAATCCCATAGCTTATTCCTCCGCGGCATTAAATTTATTTAGGTTAGCTGTAACCACTTTAGAAACTCCGGAATTTTGCATGGTAACTCCATACAATGTATCGGCATAAACCATTGTTTCTTTTCTATGCGTGATAACGATGAATTGAGTTCCATCGTCTAGTTTAGTCATGTATCGAGCGTATCTATCGACATTTTCTGCATCCAATGCGGATTCAGCTTCATCTAAGATACTAAAAGGTACCGGCTTAACTTTTAACACGGCGAAAAGTAATGCAATGGCTGTTAATGCTTTTTCTCCACCTGATAATAGAGACATATGACGGTACTTCTTACCAGGTGGCTGTGCCATAATTTCAATTCCAGTAGTTAACAAATCATTTGGATCCGTAAGTAATAACTTCGCTTTTCCACCACCAAAAATTTCGTTATAAACTTTTGAGAATTGGGTAGCGATTGCATCGAAAGTATCCTTGAATTTCTTTTCAACAGTAACATCAATCTTGTTCATGGTATCAGTTAGTTGTTGACTAGAATTCTTCAAATCATCTGATTGTTGTACTAGGAATTCGTATCGTTTTGATACTTCCTTGTACTCATCAATTGCGGATACATTGACAACCCCTAGATGGTCGATGGAACGACGTAAATCGTCAATATGAGCCTTAATGTTATCGATAGTATCGTTGACAACGATATCATCAATTTCATTTAGGTTAACCTCATACTTACCAATTAGTTGTTGTTTTAGACTAGCAAGTTGCTTTTCCAATTGATCAAACTTATTAGTTTGTTTATTTAGATAATTTTGTTGGTTAACAGAATCCATTGTTTGCTTATCAATTTGGTCTTCGACTTGCTTGATTTCAGCTTGGTGTTTATCAATGGATTCTTTGCATTCTTGTAGATTACTTTGGATTGATTGAATTTGTTGGTTAACTAACTTAATTTCGTCATCTTGGTTTACTGAAAGCATATTATTACTAATTGCTTCGTTTAACTCATCAATGTTTTCTTTTTCGTCATCAATGTCAGCATCTAATCGGTCAAAATCTTCAATTAGATTTGCTTTTTGGTCACGGAAATTGGATAGTTTTTCCTTCAATACAATTAACTTTTCACGAGTTGATTGTACCTTTGAAGAGTTATTATCCTTCATTGATTCCAAAGTTTCAATCTTTTCTTGAATATCTTTTGATTTAGTTTGATTATTGACCAAATCAACATTCAATTGTTCTTTTAGTTTCTTGTTTTGACGTTGTTTTTCATCAATATCATCGTCAAACAATCCACCATTAGACATTCTGATTGCCTTTAGTTCACGTTGCTTTCTAACTAGGGATTCCTTAGCAAAGGTCAATTTGTTATTGATTGAGTCTAGTTGACCATCGTATTGACGCTTGTTGTCATAGAAAGAATCTGACTTCGCATTTAACTCTTTTAGTTGATCTTGTAATTCAACCAACTTAGCCTCAGTTTGCTTGGCAACCTCTTGGCTTTCCTTAAATTGCTTTTCTAACTCTTCTAACTTATTCTTTTGGGTCAAGACACCATCATATTGACGTTTGTTAGAACCACCGGTGATTGAACCACCAGCATTAACGATTTCACCACTTAAGGTCACAATTCGGTTAGAATGTCTAATCTTGTTACTAATATCGGTAGCAGTATGTAAATCTTTAACGATTAAAACATTACCTAGCAAATGACTAGTAACAGATTTAAGTTTGTCATTAATTTGGACCAATTCGTTGGCTACACCAATGAATCCATCGCTATTTTGACAGGTACTTAAAACGTTATTGTTAACGCTGCGTTGTGAAATTTCATTAACGGGCAAGAAAGTAGCTCTTCCCAAACGATTATCGTTTAAAAACTTAACCGCTTGTCTAGCAGAAGCATTGTTAGTGACCACAATTTGTTGTAATTGATTACCTAAAGCAGTTTCAATTGCTGTGGTATATTCAGCAGGTACTTTGATAAAGTCGGATACTGAACCCAATACACCATTAAGATGGTCTTTATTGTTTAAGACACTTTGGGCACCACGATAGAAGTTACTGTGGTCGTTTTGCAAATTATTCAAACTATTGTATTTAATTTTTAAATTTTGCGTATCTTCTAATTGTTTATACCAGATGGCTTGTTGATCATCTACTTGTTTCTTTAAACCGTTCACCTGAGCTTGATAGTCGTTAAAATCGCTTTGCACCTTTTGAACTTCTTCGTTCTTCTTGTTGTAGGCTTGATTTAACTCTTCAACTGATTGTTCCAATTGATTGATTTCATCGTTTACTCCAGAAATCTTTTGACGATTGGAATCATTTTGAACATCAGCTTGTTTTTGGGTCTTTTCTAGATAAGTAGATTCATTGTTAACATTAGCAATTTTTTGCATAATTGCTAAATATTCACCACGAACATCTTCATACTCTGCTTTTTTATCAGCAATCATTTGGTCAATCTTATCTTCATCGATTTCTTCAAGATATTGTTTATGCTTATCAATTTCTTGATTTAACTTGTCGATTTCAGAGTTGATTTCTTTTTCTTTTGCTTGTAAATCAGTAACTTGTGAATTTAACTTTTCTAGGTTGGACTTATGTTCCTTCAAGCTAGTCTTTTTAAATTCAATTTCTTGCTTAGAAAGATTTTGTTGACCAGATAACTGTTCAATCTTCTTAGAGTAGTTCAAAAGATTAACTTGTTGTTCTTCCTTCTTGGTTAGAAGCACCTCAAGTTGTTCATTCAATGACTTCTTTTGACCGGTAAGCTCATTTAAGTGTTTGTTAATATCTTCGGCGTTTTGCTTTTCTTCAGCAATAATCGCCTTGGTATTATTCCAGTCAGCCCCAACTTGATTTAATTCAAGCGCAATTCTTGAAACATCGTATTTTTTCAATTCTTTTTTTAAATCTAAATACTTAATTGCTGTTTCACTTTGCTCTTTTAATTGGTCATTTCGATCTTTAAGTTCGAAAATAATGTCTTCAACACGATCAAGATTTTCATGAGTTTGTTGAAGCTTTAAGTTGGCATCATGTTTTTGTTGTTTATACTTAAAAACACCGGCTGCTGTTTCAATAATAGAACGACGATCTTCAGGTTTACTGTTAAAGATATCTTCAACACTACCTTGAGAAATGATTGAAAATGAACCAATTCCCATCCCTGTGTCCATAAATAAGTTATTGATATCTTTTAATCGACATTCAGAATTATTAATTAAGTATTGGCTTTCACCACTACGATACAAACGTCTTGTAATGATAATTTCTGAATATGAACTATTAATGTATTGGTCGGTATTGTCCAAGGTTAACTTAACTTCGGCACGATTGACCGGTTTATGAGTACTAGAACCAGAAAAAATAACGTCGGACATCTTTGAACCACGTAAAGTCTTAGAAGATTGTTCCCCGAGTACCCATCTGATAGCTTCGATAACATTACTTTTACCACTACCATTAGGACCAACAATCGCAGTTAAACCATCTGTAAAGTTAATGGTTGTTTTGTTTGCAAAGGATTTAAATCCAGCAATC
This sequence comes from Apilactobacillus kunkeei, assembly GCF_001308195.1. Lineage (GTDB taxonomy): Bacteria > Bacillota > Bacilli > Lactobacillales > Lactobacillaceae > Apilactobacillus > Apilactobacillus kunkeei_C. The sequence goes on from NZ_JXDF01000017.1 coordinate 92,810, forward strand.
TCTAATGATTTTAACTTCAAAGCGATTTCCCCATCCTGTTTTTATTCTGTAAGGTTTTTAATTGCCTTCTTAGCAGCACCTTGTTCTGCATTCTTCTTGGAGTGACCTAGGCCAACACCTTTTTCAACACCATCGATGGTAACGGATACCTTAAAGCGACGGTCGTTTTCCGGACCATTTTCGTCTAATAAGTGATATTCAATATCGACTGGTCCATTTGATTGTGCTAATTCTTGTAATTCAGTTTTGTGATCAAAGAATTCGTCGAACCATCCCTCGTCTAATTTAGGGAAAATTACTTGATGACAAAACTTAACTACAGGTTCCATTCCTTGGTCAAGGTATACCGCACCAATGAATGATTCAAAAATATCACATAATAGTGAATCTCTAGTTCTAGCTTGAGCTTTTTCTTCACCCTTACCTAAACGAATGTATTTATCAAATTCACATTCTCTAGCAAAACTACTAAAGCTGTGTTCATTTACCATTGCGGCTCTTAATCTAGTTAAGCGGCCTTGTGGTAAATTTGGATAACGTTTGTAAATGTATTCTGATACTACTAGTTCGTATACAGCATCACCCAAAAATTCAATTCGTTCATAAAATTTTAAATTCTTACCTGGATGTTCATTAACGTATGAAGCTTGAGTAAAGGCTTCATCTAATAATGATTCATCCTTGAACTTAATGTTAAATCGTTTTTCTAATAAATCATCAAATTCTTTTTCCAAGTCTTTCCCTCCAGTGAATAATACAACAAAAGACGATTACTATTGAGTAATCGCCTTTTTAATTATTTGTTATCAGCGTTAGACATAACGTAGTCTACAGCTTCATCAATAGTCTTAATGTTTTCTGCATCTTCATCTGAGATATCAGTACCAAAAGTACTTTCTAGAGATAATACAAACTCAACAAAATCAATTGAATCAGCGTCTAAATCGTTTTGAAAGTTTAAATCACCTTTGATGGTATCTCTATCAATACTGAATTGATCAGCAACCATATCAGCAATTTTGTTAAATACTTCTTCTTTTGTCATAATCTATCTCCTTAAAATCGTAATTGATAATTCTAATTATAACAGATTTTTAGTTATTTTTGGCGTTTTGTTTGATTTGTTGCATATCATCAGCATGCTTATCAAAGTATTCAACAACGTCATCAATAGTCTTATTATCAATCATTGTCTTAATTTGGAAAATAGTGTTCTTGATTGTAACAGCTTCACTACTACCGTGAGCCTTAACAACAGGAGCCTTAGTACCCATTAATACGGCACCACCATATTGTGAGTAATCCATTTCCTTAGCAATCTTCTTAAATGTTGGCTTAAGCATTAAAGCACCAACTTTTGACTTTACGCCACCAGACATGATTTCACCCTTGATTAGAGTAAGTAATGAAAGTGCAGTTCCTTCGATTGCCTTCAATGCAGCGTTACCAGTGAAACCATCAGTAACAACAACATCAGCAGCACCATTTAATAATTCACGTGATTCAACGTTACCAATGAAGTTTAGGTTTTCATCCTTAGAAAGCATTTCGTTAGCTGCCTTATGTAATGAATCACCTTTATCTGCTTCAGTACCGTTGTTTAATAGACCGATACGTGGGCTTTCAATATGTCTAACAGTTTCAGCATAGTACTTACCCATGAATGCGTATTGGTATAGGTTGAATAGTTTTGATTCAGCATTAGCACCAACATCTAGCATAACAAAGTTATCATGATCTTCATCATTTACGATTGGTAAAGTAGTTGCAAGACCTGGACGGTCAATTCCCTTAATTCTACCAATAATAAATAGACCAGCAGCTAGGATAGCACCAGTGTTACCAGCTGAGAAGAATGCATCTGCTTCTTTGTCCTTAACAGCTTGAGCAGCCATGTCTAGACTTGAGTTTTTCTTCTTCATAACAGCCTTAACAGGTTCTTCACCCATTTCAATAACTTCGTCAGATTGAACTAGTTCAATTCTTTCTTCATTTTGAATTAATGGTTTAACTTTATCGATTTGACCGAATAACTTGAACTCAATATCAGGATATTGGTCTCTTGCCATTTCTACCCCTTTAACAACTTCTAGTGGGGCGTTGTCTCCACCCATGGCATCAATTGCGATTTTCATTTATAAAACTCCTTTAATCAAACATTTTCTTATTATTTTTTTGGTGAACGTAACTATATAATTTACTATACATTGGATTGTTTTGCCAATCATTTGTACTTACGATCTGAATTGCCTCTTGTTGAGCAACACTTAGCATCGTTAAATCTGCAACCGGATCTCCTACCTTAAAATCAGGAAGACCAGATTGTGCTTTCCCCATGATATCACCAGGTCCTCTAAGTTCTAGGTCCTTTTGCGATATAACGAAACCATCGTTACTTTCGACCATGACATTCATTCGTTTAACACCTGTCTCAGTTTTGGGATCAGATACTAATAAACAGTATGACTGACTACTTCCTCTTCCAACTCGACCTCGTAATTGATGTAACTGAGCCAATCCAAAATGATCAGCATTAAATACGATCATCATAGTGGCATTACTAACGTCCACACCTACTTCAATAACTGTCGTAGAGACCAAAATTTGAAACTCATTGTTTTTAAATTCTGTCATCACCAAATTTTTATCTTCATCTTTCATTCTACCATGAAGTAGACCAACTTTGAATTCTGGTTCAAACATATTCTTAAAATTGTCATAGATGTTGATGGCATTCTTCATGTCGACAGCTTCTGATTCTTCAACCAATGGTGTTACCACGTAAATCTGTTCTCCGGCATTCAATCTTTCTTTAATAAAACCAACAGAATTATTGAATTGACCTTCCTTTATCCACGCTGTTTTAACCGGTTGGCGACCATTAGGAAGTTCGTCAATAATTGAAACATCCATTTCTCCATAGGAAGTAATGGCTAAGGTTCTAGGAATTGGTGTTGCCGTCATTGCTAAAACATTAGTTCCATCGTTTTTCTGCCTTAACTTGGCACGTTGGTTTACACCAAAACGATGTTGTTCATCGATGATAGCTAAACCTAAATTCTTGTATTCAACGCTATCCTGAATCAAGGCATGAGTTCCAATAACCAAGTTAATTTCACCAGACTTAATTCTTGGTAAAAGTTCTTTTCTGGCAGCTTGTTTCGTATCTCCAGTTAACAACGCAACATTCACTTTTGTATCTTTAAAAAGTGTTGCTAGTTTATTAGCATGTTGTTCAGCCAATATTTCAGTCGGTGCCATTAAGGCTGCTTGATATCCGCCATCAATACATGCCAGGATTGCTAAAGCAGCCACAATTGTTTTACCAGATCCTACATCCCCTTGAAGCAAACGGTTCATCTGACGAGTAGATGATAAATCGTTTTGGATTTCATTTACCACACGCTGTTGTGCATTTGTTAATGAAAATGGAAGTTGATTAATAAAAGCATCCATATCGTCTTGATTAAACTTAATGGCTAAACCAGCATCCTTTTGTTCTTCACTCTTTAATGATTGCAAACGCATTTGAAATAAGAAGAATTCATTAAACTTTGCAGTTCTTCTAGCTAGGTATGCATCCTTTGTATCATTGGGGAAATGCATATCCTGAATAACTTGCTTTTGTGATTCCAATTTATATTTTTCAATGATGTCTTCTGGAACGACATCATCAATTACATTCTTGTATTCATCAAACGCTAGCTTCACCAAATCACTGATTGTCTTTTGACGAATATGCTTATTAGCCGGATAGATTGGATTCATTTCATTACCATCAACCGAAGATAAAATCTTGATTCCAGATAATGACGCCTTAGCCTTATCAAAACGACCGTATATAAGAACTTCCTTGCCAACCGGAAGCTGTTTTTTTAACCATGGTTGATTAAAAAATGTAACCTTTACGACGTCGTTATCAACTAATAGTCTTATGTTCAATAGATTTCTTTTCCGACCGAAGTGTGCAACCACTGGATCAGCTGCAATCTTACCTTTAATCGTTACCTTTTCTTGGTCTTCAATTTGCGATAAGTCTTTTACTTGAAAATCATCGTATCTAAATGGGTAATATGTCAATAAATCATATATAGTATCGATACCCAATTCATCCAAAGCTTCGACCTTTTTAGGACCAACACCCTTTAAAACGGACACACTATCGTTTAAATCTTTCAACATATCACCTCATTTTACTTATGTAATAAAAAAATCGGAGAAAACTCCGACATTTTATTCAACAGAAATTAAGTATGGGTAGACTGGTTGTCCTCCCGGATGAACTTCAACTTCTAAGTCATCATCAATTGCTTCAACTTGTTCAGCTAATTCATCAGCTTGATTTTGTGTCATGCCTTCACCATAAATAATGGTTACGACTTCACTATCTTCATCAAGCATTTCCTTAATCATATCGATAGTAGTTTCATTTAAGTCGTCTTTAACAACCTTAATCTTACCATCGATAATTCCCATGTAATCGTCTTTCTTGATTTTAACACCATCAATTTCGGTGTCTCTAACAGCGTTAGTAACATCTCCACTAACTACAGTGTCTAACATATCTTCCATTTCAGATACGTTATCGTTTAGACTAGCATCAGGATTGAAAGAAAGCATTGTTGTTAAACCTTGTTGAATTGTCTTTGCGTGAACAATTTCAACAGGAATTTCGGCAACATCAGCAGCTTGTTGAGCAGCCATGAAGATATTACCGTTATTTGGAAGAATAATTGCTTTCTTAGCATTGCTATTATTAATAGCATCTAGAATGTCTTGAGTACTTGGGTTCATGGTTTGACCACCCTTGATAACATCAGTAACACCTAGACTGGTAAATAGTTCACCAATTCCGTCACCAGAAGCGACTGCAATAATTGCTGTTTCTTTTGGTTCTGACTTAGTTTCTTTCTTAGATTCATCGTCTTTTTCAATAATTGTTTCTTGTTGTAAACGCATATTATCAATCTTAACGTTGGCTAAGTCACCGAACTTTTGTCCCCATGAAATAACTTCACCAGGTTGTTCAGTATGAACATGGACCTTAACAATTTCATCATCATTAACAACTAATAATGAGTCACCTAAACCGGCTAAATGATCGTAGAACTTATCGTAGTCAAAGTCGTATTCAACTTCCTTACCGCGACCAATTCTCACCATGATTTGGGTACAGTATCCAAACTTAATGTCGTCTGGGTTTAACTTACCTTGTGCACTTTCATGACTTTGTTCATGGCTTGCATCAATCATTTGATCCATTTCACCAGTATTTGGTTGATGGCTAGTTTCAATTTCTCGTCCATTTAAAACATCACTAAATGCTTTAACAACGAAAACTAAACCTTGTCCACCTGAATCAACAACACCAACTTGTTTCAATACTGGTAACAAATCAGGTGTTGATTGAAGAGCTTGTTCAGCAGCATCAGCTAAAATATCAAATAATTCAGCTAGGTCGTTTGTGGTTGCACTTTGACCTGCTTCAGAAATCCCTCTAATAACTGTTAGAATTGTTCCTTCAGTTGGTTTCATAACTGAACCATAAGCTGTTTTTTCACTGTTTTTAAAAGCTTCTACGATGTCTTGAGCAGAAAGGTTATCCTTTTCAGCAACAGACTTTGAAAAACCTCTAAATATTTGTGACAAGATAACTCCAGAGTTACCTCTTGCTCCCATCAATAGCCCTTTAGCTAATGATTGAGCTAATTCTCCAACAGATTCGCTAGTATCACGACTAACGTAATCAGCCCCACTTTGGAAAGACATACTCATATTAGTACCAGTATCACCATCTGGAACTGGGAAAACATTAAGTGAGTTTATAAATTCTGCATTATTATTAAGGGTAGTAGCAGCGGCTTGCACCATTTGATCAAATTTTGATCTATCTATATTTGAAATAGACACAAAAATGAACCTCCTTTTAGTCTAGAACTCTTACACCTTGAACAACGACATTAACAGAACTTGCACTAATGCCAAGCATAGATTCCAAATTGTACTTAACCTTGCTTTGAACATTTTTACATACTTCTGAAATTTTAGTACCGTAGCTAACAATAATATTTACTTCAATTGCAACATCATTGTCTTGTTGTGTTACCACAACTCCACGGGAATAGTTATCTTTTTTCAAAATATCGTTTACATTGTCTCGAATTTGATTTTTACTTGCCATACCAACAACTCCGTAGTTATCAGTAGCAGCTCCACCAACTACGGTGGCAATTACATTGTTATCAATATCAATTAATCCATAATCAGTTCTCATTTTTACGGCCATCACAATAGCCTCCTTAAAAGATAGATTTCTTAATATATTCGTAATATAATATTACCACATGTTTAAAAAAAGCTAAAGTATTGATATAATGAATATCGAAGGCTGTCAAGTATATTCACTTGAAAGAAAAGCATTGCAAAACAGGCTTCAATATGCTAAATTATTAGAGTGAGATGTAATAAAAGCAACGCTTTTGACTAGAAATCAATTAAAGGAGGAATTTACCAATGGCTAAAGATTTTATTAATGGTAAAAGAACTCATTATGGTAACAAACGTTCCCATGCTTTGAATTCTTCACGTCGTAGCTGGAAGCCAAATCTACAAAAGGTTCGTATCCTTGTAGATGGAAAGCCTAAGAAAGTTTGGGTTAGTGCCCGTACTCTAAAATCAGGTAAAGTTACTCGTGCCTAACAATATTTAAGTCTGACTCTTAATGTCAGACTTTTTTTATACCCTAAATAACAAAAAAGAGAACTGATATAATCAGTTCTCTTTTTTCTATGCATCTTTACTTTGGATTACACATAATACCCCATCATCAAAATCGAAGTGACATTTATCACCATCGAATTGATTGCTGGAATAAGCAAACGGTCTTTCAACATAGTAGTTATCCAGTTTATATACCGCATCAAGAATTGATAAGTGCATTGCATTCATTGGAATAAACGCTAAGTAATGCATCATATCAATCTTTGTAATTTCATGTTCTCCCGGAGTAAAGTATTGAATTACATTTTGTTTATCAATAATTCTAATTTTTTCAACGATATCCCTAAATTTAGGTTCAGTCGCCAATAAGTAGTTAGAAATAAAGTGATCAATTCTACCACCAGTAGCACCAAAGATATTAATAACATCCGCCTTTAATTCATCAGAAGCAATTTTTAATGCTAGTTGGGTATCAGTATAGTCTTTATCAGGATTATAAGTTCGAATATCAGAAACGTTGTTTGAAATAATTTCAAATTCCGATTGATCCATTGAATCAAAATCACCAATTGAAATTAATGGTTTAATTCCCATTTGAACTAACCACACATTTCCTCGATCGACTCCAATCCAATCACCATTGATTTTGCCTTGTCTTAAACTATCAGGCCATAAATCAGTTGGCCCACCGACTAATAAATTGATCGTTTTCATAATTATTTAGTAGCGTCCTTAATTGCTTGAATTCTTTCAGCAGGATTTTCAGCACCGAATACGTATGAACCAGCAACTGCAACAGTTGCACCAGCTTTGGCAGCAGCTTGAACAGTTTCGTTGTTAACTCCACCATCAATTTCGATGTCAAAGTCGTATCCTTCAGCCTTCTTGATGTCGTCTAATTGCTTAATCTTCTTAACAGTTTCGTCTAGGAACTTTTGACCACCAAAACCAGGGTTAACAGTCATTACTAGAACTTGGTCAACCATGTATAGTACTGGTTTGATAGCTTCTACAGGAGTACCTGGGTTGATTACTACTTCAGCCTTAACACCCTTATTCTTAATCATTTGTAAAGCACGGTGAATGTGTGGAGTTGCTTCAACATGCACACCAATAATGTCCGCACCCTTGTCTGCAAATTCATCAACGAATCTTTCTGGGTTAACTACCATCAAGTGAACATCTAATACTAAGTTAGAAATCTTTCTGATTTGTGGAACCCAATTTGGACCGTATGAAATTGCTGGAACAAATGAGCCGTCCATTACATCAATATGTAATAGTTCTGCGTCCTTTTCAACTTTTTCAATATCTCTTTGTAGGTTTAAGTAATCTGCACTTAAGATTGATGGTGCTACTTTAATCATTATTAATTCCTCATTTCTTTTTATTATAAATTGGTTTTTTATTCTTTAATAAATCATATAACTGAACATAATCATGATAGCGTTCATGTGATAGTTCATCTTCATCTAACATTGCCTTGATTGCACAACCAGGTTCGTTGATGTGAACACATCCCCTGAATTTACACCTATCAGCATTTGCTCTGAATTCAGGGAAGTAATCCCTTAGTTCTTCAGGTCTGATGTCAAAAGCTTCGTAAGATGAGAAACCAGGTGTATCAGCTACTAATCCATTATTAATTTGAATAAAGCTAACTTTTCTAGTTGTATGTTTCCCACGGTTTAATGCCATGGAAATTTCACCAGTTGCTAAATTTAAATCTGGAGAGATTTGATTCAACAATGTTGATTTACCTGCCCCTGTTTGACCCATAAAGACAGTTTCTTTATTTTCAAACAATGATTTAATTTCATTAACTGATTCGACTTTATCCTCGCTGTTGCTAGGAAGGATAACCTTATATCCAGCTTGTTCATAAACCTCTTTAAGACCCTTAAAGTACTCAAACTGTTTATCATCTAATAAATCAGTCTTAGTAAAGTAAATGATTGGTGTAATTTTGTTAATTTCAACCGCAACTAATTGACGGTCTAACAAATTATATGAAAAATCTGGCTGAACAGCGGAAGTAACAACTACGGCTTGATCAATGTTCGCAATTGGAGGTCTCACCAATGAATTTTTACGGTCAAAAATCTTTAGTAAGTATCCTTCTTTTTGTGAACTAGATTCAAACTCGACGTCATCACCAACTAAAGGAGTTATTTTTCTTTTTCTAAAGTTACCTCTAGCTCTTGTTCGGTATATCTTTCCGTCACTAATAATATCATAGAATCCACTTAGGGATTGGAAAATTTTTCCTTCAGCCAATGTATCACCTCGTTAATTTATTTACTATTTTTATTATACCTTGCATTACTTCATTATCAAATCACCATTTCGATAAATTCGATATTGTGGTTTTTGATTTTTCTTTAAACTGTAAGGAATGCTGATGGTAGTATCTTTATTTATATAGACGGTTCGATAAAATTTTTCGTTACCGCCATCCTTATTAGAGTAGATTGTGATCTTATTTAGTCCACTGCTATCAACCTTTTTATAAGGTAATTTTACCGATACGTTAACGCTTCTTCTTAGATTTTGGTTATCAGAGCTTCCCTTCGATATCCAAAGTTCTACCTCGTCTCCGTAACTTAACAATAAACCAGTTGATGGACTTTGTTGGTAGACTTTTCCGGCAGGTTGACTCTTAGAATTTTCGTAGAAAACCTTAACATTTAAATGGTTTCCCTTCGCGTAGTTTCTTGCCTGTTCTTCGGTCTTACCAATTAAATTAACCATCTTAAAATTTCTAGTGTTAATTGCCACTACCAGGTTAATTGTTGTGTTATGTGGTTCCACCAAAGTTCCAGGGCGAATGCTTTGGCTAAGAATGGTGTCAGACTTAAATGAAGTATCATAACTGTATGATTTTTTAACCGTGAATCCCATTGTTGTCAATGAATGTTCAGCAGAATCGATTGAATCACCTAGGTAATTATCCATCTTGACCTTCTTATAACCACCCGAAACCTTCAAAACGATTCCAGAATGGTTAATCATCTTGGTTCCCTTGGCTGGATCAGTACCAATTACCTTATTCACAGCAACGTCAGTATTATAAGTGTATTTCACCTTGCTGACGATTAAGTGGGACTTCTTTAAAACCTTCGTAGCTTTACTAATTGACATGTTGGAAACGTTTGGTACCGTTACTCGGGTGAAGAAAGTGAAGTTAAAGAATAAGAATATTCCCGAAATAAACGCAAATAGTATCACAATTAATGTAAGTAATTTAAAGATACGATATTTATCCTTATATTCATGTTCTTCATCTACATGATGATCATGATATTTGTTTAAATCCTTTAGGTCCAAGACCTTGGTTTCACCATCATCGATTTCAGTCTTCGGAATCATAAAGTGTAATTTCGCTTCATCCATTCTTTCTTTGCTCATTGAAGTAAGAAGGTCTTCCTTCATGTCTAAAACAGAACTGTAACGATCCGATAATTTTTTGGCAGTTGCCTTAATCACAACATTTTCTAGCGCTTGTGTAACTAGACTGTTTTGTTCAATTATCGAAGGCAAGTTTTCCTTGGTATGCTTCATTGCAATGTTTACTGGTGAATCACCATCAAAAGGAACTTTCCCTGTAAGTAATTCGTACAAGATAATTCCCAATGAATAAACATCCGATTGGGTAGTAACCTTCTTGCCCAATGCTTGTTCAGGTGAAATATAGTGAATTGAACCAACAACTGCATTGGTTTGAGTTAATGCATTTTGACTTTCAATTAAGGCAATCCCAAAGTCTGTTACCTTAACGACACCCTTCTTATCAATTAACACGTTCTGTGGTTTTAAATCACGATGAATAATTCCATGACTATGCGCTTCATAAACCGCATCAATTAGTTGCGTCATGATTGCAATAACTTTATCAATACTGATTGGATAGTGCTTTTGAATGTAATTCTTTAAGTCCTGTCCATCAACGTATTCAGTTACCAAATACTGTAAATCACCTGATTGATTCAAGTCGTATACCTGAGCAATATGCTTACTATTTAATTTATTAATAGCTAGTTTTTCATACTTAAAATGACGTTTAGCTTTTTGACTACCTTGAAAATCAATTCGAATAATTTTAATTGTAACAAGACGGTTTTCCTTCATATCATATGAAAGATAGACATTAACCATCCCACCTTCACCAATCTTATCGATGATTTTATAGCGGTCATTTAAAACGTATCCTTTTTCCATAAACGATCACTCCTAACCCAAATCATCGATTAAAATAGCGGAAATATTATCTTTTCCACCGTTATCATTGGCAGTATCGATTAAACGATCAACCTTTTGTTTCCCACTTAATCGCATGTTTAAAATTTTTGAGATTGTCTCATCACTAACCATTTTGGTTAAACCATCACTACATAATAATAGTTGATCACCTGGTCTAAATTGAATGTTTGAGATGTCTACATCCGCATCTGAAGAAACTCCCAATCCCTTTACAATTACGTTTTGTAAATTGGAATCGATGCTTTCTCCATCTTTAACTTCGCCTTTTTCAATTAAAAAGTTAATGTATGAATGATCAACGGTAAGTTGCTTAAGTTGACTACTTCTTAATAGATAACAACGACTATCACCCAGATGGGTTAGTAGATATTGATTTCCAAAGAACAATGCGACAACAACAGTGGTTGCCATTTTACTTAAACTTTCATCCTTAATTCCCATTTCAACAATCTTATTATTTACATCGCTAATCGTTTGAGATAGCCATGATTTAGTATCAATAATTGAACTAATATGATGATTTTGAAAAGCTTGTCCAATAAAATCAACCGCTGTTGAAGCAGCAATTTCACCACCATTGCTTCCCCCAACTCCATCGGCTAGTATTGCAATTAAAGCGCCCTGTTGATTTTTAAAATAGCCAACATAATCTTCATTACTAATTCTTTGTTTACCAATAACAGAATTAGCAGCAACTTCCATTTCTATTCACCACCATTTTTTATTAAATTACATACGAAGAATCCGTCTGAATCGTAATCATCTGGGTAGATTCGAATGTAACCATCATTTAGCGGAATACCCATTTTGGAAACTGGATCAACACGTTTAAAATCAGGATTTTGCTTTAAGAATTCAGCAATCACGTCTGAATTTTCTTGATTTAGGATGGTACAAGTACTGTAGACTAGCTTACCACCTTTTTTAAGTTTTTTGGCCGCAGAAGTTAAGATGTCCAATTGGATGGATGCTAACTTTTTAACATCTTCCATCTTCTTTTCGTATCTAATTTCTGGTTTTCTTCTAATCAAACCAATTCCTGAACATGGTGCATCAATTAAAATTTGGTTGAATGTTTCATCATCATATAAATCATCAAGCTTTCTAGCATCACATGCTTGAGTGGATAAAACATCACTAACACCTAGTCGTTTAGCATTCTTTTGCACTTGTTTCAAACGATTATTGTGCAAGTCCAACGCTTCAACGTGGCCACCAGCTTCTTTGGATAGTTGTTCTGCAATTTGAGTGGTTTTTCCACCAGGTGCTGAACAAGCATCCAGAATTACATCGGACTCTTTAATGTCCATGGATTCCACTGGTAGCATTGCACTTTCATCTTGAATTGTCATTTGACCGTTCTTAAAAGTATCACTGTAACTAGCAGACTTCTTGGTTAAGATTAGTCCTGAATCAACCAGCTTACTGTTTTGTACACCATAACCATCAGCTTTTAGTTTATCTGATAATGATTGCTTACTAATTAACTTAGAATTAAAACGCACTGACTGCTTTGAAGGTTGATTAATACTCTTTAGGATGGAAAGTGTCTTCTCTTCACCCACTTGTTTATTCAATTCTTCAATCATCCATTCAGAAATACTGTATTCGATTGAAAGTTTCTTAATCGGATCATCAATGTCAGAAAAGTCCGGTAACCCTTTTCTTTCAATTTGATGGAGAACACCGGTAACTAAGCGTCTAATACCATCATGGCCCATTTTCTTCGCAATCTTGATGGTTTCATTAAAGACGGCTCTAGTAGGAATTTTATCCAAGTATTCCATTTGATAAATCGCTGAATACAATAATTCCTTGACCCAATCATCAACCTTATTGGCATTCTTTAGGAAGCGGTTTAACTGGTATTCTAATGTTAAACGATGTTGAATAACACCGTAAACAATGTTGGTAAGCAATGCGATATCACGACTGCTTAAGTCACTATTTTCAATGACTTGATTTAATTGTAGGTTGGAGTATGCTCCGTTTGAAATTTTACTAAGCGTCTTTACAGCCAGTAATCTAGGGTTACTTGACATCTTCTATCACCATATCTCCTTGTTGAATTGATTGACCTGCACCATTTAAGAAGGCGTTAATTGGTTGTTTTGGTTTACCTGAAGGTTGGATTTCCAAAAGTTGTAGAACAGTTCCATCTCCACAGGCAATCTTCAAGGCTTTCTTTGTCTTTTCGACCACTTGGCCAGGTTTTAAGTCAGTGGTTTCGTCTAAAGGTTTAGCACTCCAGAACTTAGTACGTTTGCCTAACATCATGGCAAATGCATTTGGTGATGGACGTAGCGCTCTAATCTTTCGATCGACTAGAAAGGCTGACTTAGAAAAGTCTAGTTCTTCTTGTTCTCTTGTGATGTTTGGTGAAAATACCACCTTGTCTTCATCTTGCGGAGTTGGGTTAACATCCCCAGCTGCCACCTTAGGTAAGGTTTCAAGAAGTAAATCTCGTCCAATGATACTTAACTTATCAAATAATGATTGGGTATCATCATCTGGTTGAATATCCAATGCTTGTTGAGATAATACATCCCCCGCATCCATCTTCTTAACCATGTACATGATTGAAATTCCTGTTTGCTTATCACCATTAATCAATGAATATTGAACTGGTGCACCACCGCGGTACTTTGGTAACAATGAACCGTGAACGTTAACTGCGGCAATCTTAGCAGCATTCAATAGCTTTTCCGGTAAGAATTGACCAAAAGCAGCAGTGATAATGAAATCAGGATTAATTTCTACAATCTTAGCCATTTCATCGCTACCACTAATTTTTTCAGGTTGTAGCACTGGAATCGATAATTCTTGTGCCGCTTCCTTTACCGGTGATGGTTTTAATACTCTTTTTCTTCCGAAAGGTCGATCTGGTTGGGTCACGACAGCTTGTACATCATAGTCGTTACTTTCCACTAACCCTTTTAATACAGGAACTGCAAACGATGGAGTTCCCATAAATACAACTTTTTTCATTTTATCTACATCCTTACATAAAGTTCAAAGGATCAGGGTCTATGTTTACATATAGTCCCTTTTGAGCATCCTTTTGATAATGATTTAATATATATTCCAAACATGGCTTCATATTTGGTTCGTTTTTATACTTAATAATAATTTGATAGTAGTACTTATTCTTTAATTTTAAGATTGAACTAGGAGATGGTCCTAACATAATTGCTTGGTCACTTAGCTTGGCCCTTAAAATCTTCGCAATTTCGTACATCTTTGCAGCTGCCTTAGCTTCGTTGACATCAGAAGCTGATATCTTAACAGTGAAATAATAAGGCGGATAGTTAGTCTGATGTCTAACATTCATTTCCTTACGATAGAACAATTCATAGTCCTGTCTTTGCGCTAGTCTAATTGCATAGTGATCCGGATTAAAGGTCTGAATATAAACCAATCCTTTTTTCTCTGCACGACCAGCACGTCCACTCACCTGAGTTAACAAATTAAATGTTCTTTCACTAGAACGAAAATCAGGTAAATCCAGTGAGGTATCAGCATTTAAAACACCGACAAGTGTAACGTTAGGAAAGTCTAGTCCCTTCGCAATCATTTGAGTTCCAAGTAAGATGTCGGCTTCACCGTTACCAAACTTTTGTAAGATTCGTTCGTGTGAACCTTTTCTTCTTGTGGTATCAACGTCCATTCTTAGAATCCGAGCGTTGGGTACCAATGATTGAAGTTTTTCTTGGACCTTTTGAGTTCCAGTACCGTAGTATCTGATTTTTTTACTACCACAGTTTTTACACTTATTAGGAATTGGTTCCTCGTGACCACAGTAGTGACACTTCATCGTTCTTGAATCCATGTGTAGAGTAAGTGAGATATCACAGTTTGGACAATGCAATACGAAACCACAACTACGACACATGACAAATGATGAGTATCCTCTGCGGTTTAACATCAACACAATCTGTTCGTGTTTTTGTAAACGATTGTTAATCGCAGATAGCAATTCAGATGAAAAATCTTCTTGACCGCTATTTTTAACCTCTTCCTTCATGTCAATAACCCTAACCTCTGGTAGGGCTTGGTTATTTATTCTGTGTGGAAGTTTGATTAGTTGATATACGCCCTTGGTAGCTCTTGCTCTTGATTCCAATGAAGGAGTCGCACTACCTAAAACTAACGGACAGTTGTGAAAAGTTGCTCGCCATTTAGCAACGTCTCTTGTATGGTATCGAGGTGAATCATCCTGCTTATAACTAGCTTCATGTTCCTCATCCATGATGATGATACCGATATTATATAACGGAGCAAAGATGGCAGAACGGGCTCCAACGACCACGTCAGCTTCACCATTATTGACTCTGCGCCATTCATCGTACTTTTCACCATTTGATAAACCACTATGTAACATCGCTACTCGATTACCAAATCGACCTTTAACTCTTTTTACCATCTGAGGAGTTAACGAGATTTCAGGGACTAGCATTAATGCCGTCTTGCCTAATTCAAGCGCCTTTTGGATTGATTGAAGATATACTTCAGTCTTTCCAGAACCAGTAACACCTTCTAGTAAAAAGACCGTATCCTGGTTCCGCTTAGTTGCTGCACTAATTCTATCGACAGCACTTTGTTGATCGGCGTTTAATTTTAACGGTTTGTTTGTGCCAACTTTACCTTGGTATGGATTACGGTATTCTTCTTGCAAGAACCTAGTAAACCATCCCTTGTCAACCGCACTTTTAATCGCAGCTTCAGGAATATCAAAGTCATGAACCAACTTACGTTGAGCAATCTCTTTATCATTATGATTGACGATAAAATCTAGAATTTTAATCAGGTTCTTTGAGTTCTTACGGACCTTAGTTAACTCTTTTTTTGCTTGTTCAGTTGTTAGACTTGGTTTAATGGCATAAATCTTTTTAGCCTTTGCACCATCTGAAACCTTGTATTCGACAGAAAGTTTATTTTCTTTACGATATTGAATAATCTTCTTTAATACTGCTGCTGGATATTCATCCACGTCAAAATCAACGACAGTATCATCACCAAAAATGGCTAAAATATCGTCGTCGATTTCACTTGAAGCATTTAACACTAGTTGTTTTTGATACTTCGCTCTCATTACACTTGGGAGCATTGTTAAAATACAACTAATTTGAAAGGAATAGGTGTTTTCTGCCATCCATTTAGACATGTCCAGTAATTCAGTATTCAATACCGGATCCAAATCCAATAGTCCTGAAATTTCCTTTAATTCACCGTCAAAGGTTCCATTATTATCGATATCCCAAACGATTCCCTGGATTTTGCGTCCACCATTTCCAAATGGAACAATGACACGCATCCCTTTTTGAAGCTTATCGCTTAACTCATCTGGCACTAAGTAAGTATATGGTTCGTTAGTTTGCATTGTTGGCACATCAACAATTACTTTTGCTAAATTCAATCTAACTCCCCCTTTAATTTAATCGATTCTTTCACTAATGATATCAATCAATTCATTAGCAATTTTATCCTTACTTTCTACATCGCTTTTCTTAAATACCCCGTTTTCATCGATAAATGAAACTTGGTTATTATCACTGTTAAATCCGATTGCCTTGTTGCTAACATCATTAGCTAACAATAAGTCTAATTTTTTCTTGGCTAGTTTTTGTTTGGCGTTATCCAATAGGTTTTGAGTTTCTGCAGCAAAACCTACGACAAATTGATCATCCTTTATCTTTGATAATTCCTTTAAAATATCAGGTGTTTTTACCAAATGGATGTCTAATTCATCACCATTTTTCTTGATTTTTTGTTCTGAATATTTGGCTGGTGTGTAGTCAGAAACAGCTGCAGCCATTACTAAAACATCAGCATCATTGAAGTTATCCTCAATCGCACTCTTCATTTCACTGGCTGAACTAACATTGATAACGTTCACATTACCGTTGATATGTTGAGTTTCTGAAGATGAAATTAAAGTCACATCGGCGCCAGCATTCATGGCCGCTCTGGCAATCGCATATCCCATCTTACCTGATGAATTATTACTAATGTATCTAACCGGATCAATGGCTTCTCTTGTTCCACCAGCTGTGACAATCATCTTCTTACCAGCTAATCGATTATCTTGTTCAACCATTAATTCTAGTCTTTCGATAATCTCTTCTGGTTCAATCATTCTACCCTTGGCTTCGTATCCTTCAGCTAAGAATCCTGAAGTTGGATAGATAATTTTACAACCATCAGCCTCGATTCGTTGAATATTTCTTTGGGTTGCAGGATTATCCCACATATTATTGTTCATTGCTGGAACAATCACTTTTGTAGAAGGTGTTGCAAGCAGTGTCGTAGTAACTGCTTCGTCACCAATCCCATTAGCCAACTTGGCAATAGTGTTTGCTGTGGCTGGGGCAACAATTGAAATATCAGCCCATGTTGCAATATCAATATGAGTGATTTCATTAGCATCCTTTTCGTCAAAAGTATCAGTGAAAACAAAGTTTTTAGTCAATGTTTGAAAAGCCAATGGTGTAACGAATTGTTGTGCACCACCGCTCATAACGACTCTGACATCGTTTCCATTTTTAACTAATAATCGCGCTAAGGTTAATGACTTATATGCGGCAATACTTCCGGTAACATATAGTGCTATTTTTTTATTATTCACCAATCAAACCTCCCATATCTTAAGAACTTATTACCTATATTGTATCAAAAAATCAAAATAAAAACCCTTGCATTGCTGCAAAGGGTTAATTTATTTATTATTTGTTATCTCTAGTTAGTTCAACCTTGCCGGCAACGATTTCTTCAAAAGCCTTACCAACAGATTTTCTAGATTTGTATGAGTCTAATAATAATGGTGATCCAGCATCAATATCATGAGCTCTCTTACTTGCTAGCATGATTAATGAGTATCTTGAATCAACTCTTTCAAGTAGTTTGTCAACAGATGGATATAATAGCATTAGTCTTCTTCTCCTAACATTGATAGATAATCCGGCATTACGCGGTTAACTTTTAGTCTTTCGCTGTTAACGATAGTCTTAATTCTATCTACAGCATTTTCAACTTTGTCGTTTAATACAGCATAGTCATAATTTCTCATCATCTTGATTTCAGAAACGGCTGTCTTGATACGCTTATCGATAACGTCCATGTCATCAGTTCCACGACCAATTAAACGATTCTTTAGCACAACTAAATCAGGTGGGGTTAGAAATACAAATACTGCTTCTGGGCAATTAGCTCTAACCTGCATTGCACCATTAACTTCGATTTCTAAGAATACGTCATGACCTTCATCCAAAGTCTTATTAACATAGTTCAATGGAGTTCCATAGTAATTGTCAACGTACTTTGCATATTCTAGCATTTCACCATTTTTGATATGGTCTTCGAATTCTTCTTTACTAACAAAGAAATAGTCTTTACCGTTTACTTCACCTTCACGAGGACTTCTAGTAGTCATTGAAATTGAGTACTTGAAATCAACGTCTGGTTCGTTAAACAATGCTTTTCTAACAGTACCTTTACCAACACCAGAAGGTCCTGAAAGAACAATTAGCATTCCTCTTTTTGCCATTTTAAAACCCCTCAAAATTTTATAATACTACCATTATGGCCTATTTTACTGATTTTTTCAAATTTATTTTTTGGTTTCATCAGCTAACTTTAATAATTCGTTAGCGTGTTGAAGTGTTAAATCAGTGACCGTTGTACCAGATAACATTCTAGCAAGTTCATCAACACGTTTTTGAACTGATAACTTGATGATACTTGTCTTGGTACGATTCTTATCAATCTTCTTTTCAATAAAGTAATGATGATCAGACATTGCAGCAACCTGTGGTAAATGCGTAATACATAGAACCTGAGATTTTTGCGCAATCTTGCTGATTTTTTCGGCGATTGCTTGAGCAACTCTACCGGAAACACCAGTATCTACTTCGTCGAAGATGATTGAAGTAACACCTTGCATATTAGTGAATAAAGTCTTTAATGCCAACATAATTCTAGATAGTTCACCACCGGAAGCAATCTTTGATAGTGGCAACATTGCTTCACCTGGATTGGTTCTCATATAGAATTCAACACGTTCTGTTCCGTATCTGTGAAATTCACCGATTGGTAACTTTTCAAAGTTAACTTTGAATTCGGTCTTAGCCATGTATAAATCAGATAGTTGATCATGCACTGCTTCTTCAAGCTTGGTTGCGACAGCGTGACGCTCTGTGTTCAATTCATCAGCTAAATCACTCAACTTGTTTACGGTTGATTCATATTGTTCATTTAAATCTTCACCAGTAGTTTGGTCGGCTTGCATGGTTGAAAGTTCCTTAACCACATTATCGTAATGCTTTAGGATTTGTTCAATTGAATCACCATACTTACGTTTTAAACCGTAGATGACATTCAATCTTTCTTCGATTTCTTCTAAATGACCTTGGTCGAATTCTTGTAAGTCCATTTGATCAGAAATGTTGTCAGAAGCATCTTGTAGTAAGTAAAAAGCATTCTTGATGTTGTCAGAAATTTCTCTAAATTGAGGGTCAACTTCTTCAATTGATTCCATTGAATTCTTGGCTTCACCAATTACATCTAAAGGATTGAATGTTTCATCACCGTTAATGGCACTAAAACTCATGTTTAAGGCATCAACAATTTTTTGATAGTTAAGCAAATGGTCTCTTTGGCTAACTAGTTCTTCTTCTTCGCCAACTTCTAGATGAGCATTGCTAATTTCATTTTCCTGAAATTCCAACATATCAAGACGTTGTGACCATTCTTTTTCATTACCACGTTTTTCTTTGATTGATGCTTTCAATTGTTGGTAGTGATCAAAAGTTTCTTGGTACTTAGTTAAAGTATCGCCAATTTGTTTATGACCAAATTCATCAAGTAAATGAACGTGTCTTTCTGGTTGCATTAATTCTTGATGTTCATTTTGACCATGGATGTCAACGATTGTCTCACCAATTTTCTTTAGCATTGTGGTATTAACAAGCATCCCATTGACACGACAAATATTACGACCATTTCTATAGATTTCTCTTTGTAAAATGACGCTATTATCGCTATGATCAATTCCCATGTCATCTAACACTTTATAGGTTAGACCATCTTCAGGGAACACAAATAAACCTTGAATTAATAACTTGTTACTACCAGTTCTAATAAAGTTTTGTGAACCTCTGCCACCAGCTAATAGGCCAACGGCATCGATAATAATTGACTTACCAGCACCAGTTTCACCAGTTAAAACAGTCATTCCATTGGAAAAATCAATTTCCAAATGGTCGATAATCGCAAAATCGCTAATTGATAGGTTTTCAAGCAATCAAAAGACTCCCTCTCATTACTTTAGTTCGTCAGCTCGTTTGATAGTATCTTCAATCGAAATATCTGGATTAATTGAAGGATTATCAACAGACTTTAAGTCTACTAAGAATTCAATGTTTCCTTCGCCACCCTTGATTGGTGAGAAGTCTAATCCTTCAACTGAGTAACCAGCGCTAACGGCAAATTTTATAATATCTTCCAAAACTTCGGCATGAACAGCGTGATCTCTAACGATACCGTGTTTACCGATTTTATCTCTTCCGGCTTCAAATTGTGGCTTAATTAACGCCGCAACGTGGCCATTTTTTACAAGAATATCTTTTAGTGGTGGCAAAATCAAGTGAAGTGAAATGAAAGAAACGTCAATTGAAGCAAATTCTGGTTGACCTTCTGTAAAATCATCTAGCTTTGAGTATCTAAAGTTGGTGTGTTCCATCACAACAACTCGTGGATCTTCACGAAGCTTCCATACTAGTTGGTTACTACCAACATCCAAAGCGTAACTTTTTTTAGCACCATTTTGTAACATCACATCAGTAAATCCACCAGTGGATGATCCGATATCTAAAACAGTCTTATCTTTAACATCAAGATTAAATACCTTCAAGGCTTTTTCAAGCTTTAGACCACCTCGACTAACGTATGGCATTGGTTTTCCTTTTAAATGCAACTTTGTGTCTTCAGGAATCTTAACACCTGGTTTATCCAAACGTTCTTCGTTTTTACCTAAAACTTCTCCGGCCATTACGGCTCTCTTGGCTTTTTCTCTTGTATCAAAAATACCCTGTTGAACAAGTAGCACGTCTACTCTTTCTTTTTTCATGCGAACTACTCCTATTTTTCTATTTTAAAGTAATCTAAAAATGATGATAACAATTTTGTATCGACATCATTTTCATCTTTTAATTCGTCTAAAATTTGACGGCTATGGCTAATTGTGTCTTCTAAGTAAGAATATGCCTTATCTAATCCTAAATGATTAGTATAAGTGTTTTTGACGCCATCTTGGTGCACTGGTTTTCCTAGTTCTTCTTGACTGGAGACAACATCTAAGATGTCATCGTAAATTTGAAAGGCCAAACCATAGTCGGCACCAAACTGATCTAACTTATCAATCACATCATGATTAGCATTTGCCAAAATACCACCAGAAATCATGGCATATCTAATCAATGCACCAGTTTTTCCTTCGTGTAATTTCTTAATTTCATGCAAGGAAAGCTGTTTGTTTTCATTCAAAATATCCATTGATTGACCGGCAACCATCCCTGATGGGCCAGCAAATTTAGATAGATAATAAACTAATTGAGCCTTTTTATGCTCATCTAGGTCATTATCGGTTAACCATTGAAAGGCTAATGTTAATAATCCGTCACCGGCTAATGTGGCTAAACCGGCACCATAAATAACATGATTAGTCTTCTTACCACGTCTTAAATCATCATCATCCATAGCGGGCAAGTCATCATGGATTAATGAATAAGTGTGTAGTAATTCAAGTGCACTAATCGCCTTTAAATCATCGTCTGTCATTTCGTGATTTAAAGTATTTAATGTCGCAATGCTCATTAGTGGTCTTAGTCTTTTTCCACCGGCCATCAATGAATATCTCATTGAATCAGCAAGTTGATCATTGCTAACATCTTTTTTTACTTGATTAGCTAGTTGACTTTCAATTTGTGGTTTATATTCATCAATAAAATCAGATAAAACTACAGATTGACTCATTACTTATCTTCACTTTCTTTTTCGAACGCAACTTCAGAATCATCATCTGTCATTTCTTTAGCTAATGTCTTTTCAGCATTCTTCAAAGTACTTTGTAGTTCGCCACTTAGCTTAACACCTTTTTGGAATTCACTTAGTGCCTTTTCCAAAGGAATGTCACCTTGTTCTAATTCGGAAACGATTTGTTCTAGTTTGTTCATGTTATCTTCAAAACTTGCTTTTTCAGCCATTATTTACTCTCCTTTTTGACTTCGTTAACAGTTGCTTTCGCATATCCATCAATTAATTTTAGTTCAATATCATCATTTTGCTTAATGTCGTCAACTTTCTTTACGACCTTGCCTTCGCTGTTAGTTGTAAAACTAAATCCACGAGACATAACTTTTAATGGGCTTAGATGATCTAACGCATCAACTCTTTGTGTTAGTTGATTTTGTTTATTTTGAATCAACAACATAATGTTTCTCTTTAATTGGTCATCTTTTACCTGTAAAACTTGTTGTTGTTCTTTGATTAAGTTCTTTGGTGAATTGATTTTTAGATTATATACTAAGTCATTTAGCTTTCTATCGGACTGGTTGATTGTTTCCTTTAGGGCGTTCATCAATCTTTCGTTTAGCATGTCAATCTTTTGGACGTATGAATCATACAAGCGTTCAGGTTGCTTGAAAATGTATGATTGTTGGATTTTAGCTAAACGTTGTTGTAATTGATTTAATTTGTTTCTAAAAGCATTAAAAATTCGTACTTGGTCATTTTTAATATCAGTCATGACATCAGTCAATACTGGTACCGCTAGTTCGGCAGCGGCAGTTGGTGTCGCTGCTCTTACATCCGCTACTAAATCAGCAATTGTTGTGTCGGTTTCGTGTCCCACTGAAGAAATCACTGGAATCTTACTATCAAAAATTGCTCTGGCAACGATTTCTTCGTTAAATGGCCAAAGGTCTTCAATCGAACCTCCACCACGTCCGATAATTAATGTGTCAAAATCACCGCGTTCATTAACACGGTTAATTTGTCTAACAATATCACCAGCTGCTGCATCACCTTGCACGACGGCAGGATATAAAACGATTTGAGCAATTGGATATCTTCTTCTAGTGGTTGTAATAATATCTCTAATAACAGCTCCACTAGGTGAAGTAACTACCGCAATTCTCTTTGGATACTTTTCCAAGGCCTTTTTAGGAGCATTGAATAATCCTTCAGCAGATAGTTTTTTCTTTAATTGTTCATAAGCTTGATACAAGGCACCAACACCATCTGGTTCCATGTGATCAATATAAATTTGGTAGTTACCGGTTGCTTCATAGACTGAAATTCTACCAGTAACTAATACTTTCATTCCTTCTTCGGGTTTAAACTTAACCTTATCGAAAGCGGATTTAAACATGATAGCGCTAATCTTGGCGTTATCATCTTTCAAGCTAAAGTATTGATGTGCCGGTCTCAATCTAAAGTTAGAAATTTCACCAGTTAAATAAACCTTATCTAAATAAGGATCACGATCAAACTTTTTCTTAATATAGCTTGTTAAATCGCTAACACTTAGGTAATCATTACCCATTAATATCACTCCACTTTGATAGTTCTACGGTTTGTCTCATCAATGTAGCGATGGTCATTGGACCAACACCACCAGGTACAGGAGTTATGTATGAGGCTTTTTTAGCAATACCATCATAATCAACGTCTCCAACTAATTTACCTTCATCATTCACGTTTTGACCAACGTCAATTACAACTACGCCATCTTTTACATCACTTTCTGTTACTGTATTAACCTTACCAGTAGCAGATACGATAATATCCGCGTCTAATGTGTATTCTTTAATATTTGCATAATGATTTAACACTGTTACTTCTGCACCAGCATTGATTAATAAAGCTGCCATTGGTCTACCAACGATGGTACTTCTACCAATTACAACTGCTTTTTTACCCTTCAAATCAATACCATATTCTTCAAACATAGTCATGACACCCTTTGGTGTACATGCCACGGGATAATTACTTTGTTCATTTAAGAATAATTTACCAGAATTAATCACTTGGAATCCATCCACGTCTTTATCTGGGTTAATTTGACTCATAACGTATTTTTCGTTGATGTGTTTTGGTAGTGGTGATTGAATCAAAATAGCATCAATATCATCGTCATGGTTGTAGTCGTTCAATATGTTCAATAATTCGTCTTCAGTGGTTTCTGCAGGAAGAGCCTTAACGATTGACTTAATTCCTAATTGTTGAGCTTTCTTATGCTTGCTTCTCACATAGCGGTGGCTAGCTTGATCATCGCCGACGATAATCACAGCTAGACAAGGGTTCTTACCTTGTTCGTTTAATTCTGAGACCATATCTGCAGTCTCTTGATTAACTTTCTTTGCTAAAGATCTTCCATCAATAATATTGCTCATCGTAAAACCTCCAAAGGATTATTTAATTCTCTTTTATTTTAGCATATAAAAAAATGTTTATGTAATAAAAAAAGACTCGCTTTTACGCGAATCATTTTTCTTAAGCAATTGTGTTTGATAAAACTCCATTAACAAATTTTCTCGAGTGATCATCACTGTATTTCTTTGTTAATTCCAACGCTTCATTGATTGCCACCTTTGTAGGGACATCGTCAACGTATTTAATTTCAAAAAACGCAAGTCTTAGAATTGCAAGGTCTGTCTTAGCAATTCTGTTAATGGACCAACCGGAAACAAGATATGAGATTATACTATCGTCTAAGCTATCCTTATTTTCGATAACTCCATCTACTAAAGTGTTGTAGTATGATGGAATTTCTGTTTCTTCATCGGTTCTTGAGATAGCATGAAAAAATAGTTCTTTATCGGTTGTATCATTTGCATTGATAGCAAACAATGTTTGAAATGCATACTCTCTTATTTTATGTCTAGTAAATTCCACTATTTTTCACCCTTATCGCTACTATTGCCGTTTAATAAACTTTTTGAATTAGCTCTTTTATCTTGTTTTTCATGAACGACACCTTCTACATGAACATTAACTTCACCTAAATCAAGTTCGGTCATGAATAGAAGTTGTTGTTTTACTTGTTCTTGAATTTCTAGAGCAACTTTAGGAACAGAAACCCCGTAATTTAGATATACGTAAACATCAACGATTAATTTTTCATCTTTAAAATTAAGTCTAATGCCCTTACCCATTTCTTTACGACCGAATAGTTCATTAACACTTGTTGCCAATGAGCCACGCATGCGCTTTACGCCCTTTACTTGGACAGAGGCAATACTTGCGATTACTTCCAATACGTTTGGTGAGATTTGAATATCCCCAAACTTTGAACTAGCCTTTGGTAAAGAAATATTTGTTTGTTCTGCCATAAAAATTACCCTCCAATCAAAATAAAAGCATCAATTATTTATTAATTAAGCTCTTGAGATGTATGTTGCATCATTGGTGTTAATAACTAGCTTGTCACCAGCGTTAACAAAGAATGGTACTTGTACAATTAAACCAGTAGTCATAGTAGCTGGCTTGCTTCCACCTGAAGCAGTGTTACCTTTGATACTTGGTTCAGTTTCTGCAACTTCTAGAGTAACAGTGTTTGGTACTTCGATACCGATAACTTCATTTTCGTATTGAACGATACTTACGTCCATGTTTTCTTGTAAGTAGTTTAAAGCATCCTTGATCTTATCACCAGGTACAGTAATTTGTTCGTATGAATCCATATCCATGAATACGTAACCTGCACCATCTTCGTATAGGTATTGCATGTTTCTAGTGTCAATTTGTGCTTGTTCCATCTTAGCACCGGCACGGAAAGTCTTGTCTTGAACAGCACCTGTTCTTAGGTTCTTAAGTTTAGTACGTACGAACGCACCACCCTTACCTGGCTTTACGTGTTGGAAGTTGATGATACGCCAAATTGCGTTATCTACTTCAATAGTTAATCCTGTTTTAAATTGGGCAGTTGAAATTGTTGCCATGATTAAAACTCCTCCTAGTATTACTAATATGTTTTATATGATAGCAATGTTAGTGCAGCGATTGCAATCGTAATCGTTACTACCATTGTATCATGTTAGCTTTATTTAAATAAGTCTTTGGTAATAAAAAAAGCCTGAAAATAAATCAGGCTTTTTCTACATTATTCACTAATTACTTAGCAACTGCTTCAGATACTGGGTATACTGAAACTTGGCGCTTGCTGCGGCCCATACGTTCGAAACGTACAACACCATCAACTAAAGCAAATAAAGTATCATCACCGGCACGCTTAACGTTTTTACCTGGGTAAATGTGAGTACCACGTTGACGGTAAATGATTGAACCAGTAGTAACTTTTGATCCATCAGCAGCCTTTGTACCTAGACGACGACCTGCAGAGTCACGACCATTGGCTGTTGAACCTCCCCCTTTATGGTGAGAGAAGAATTGTAAATTCATTTCTAACATTGGATTACACCTCCGTACAATTTAATCTATTGTAATATCTAATTTAATATAATCAGCATAACTTTGAGAAATATCCCGCATTCCATTTTGGAATGTTGATAAAATTGCTTGAGCAGCAATCTCATCTTCGGAAGAATTAGCCTCAGGAACTGTAACTTCCATAAAACCACCTTCGATGTCATCACTGACAACTTTAGGTTCTAGGTTAGCAACTTCGGTTAACCCATTTACAGTAGAAATGGATAAAACAGAAACCGCAGCGCATACAATGTCCTTACCATACTCACCTGAATCAGCATGACCGGATAAACTAAAACTAGTAATTCGATCACTTTGCTTATCATGAATAATATTTGCTAATATCATTTTTAATCCTCTAATTAAGCCTTGATTGAGTCAATCATAACCTTAGTGTATGGTTGTCTATGACCCTTCTTAGAACGAGAACCCTTCTTAGGCTTGTAACGAAGAATAGTAATCTTCTTACCACGGCCTTGCTTTTCAACAGTACCTTCAACTGAAGCACCGTCTACAAGTGGAGTACCAACCTTAGCTGAGTCACCACCAACGAAAACTACTTGATCAAAAGTAACCTTTTCACCTTCGTTTGCGTTTAGCTTTTCAACGTAGATTGCTTCACCTTCAGCAACTTTGTATTGCTTTCCGCCTGTTACGATAATTGCGTACATAATGTGCACCTCCTTGAATAATATGCTTAGACTCGCCGAACATAAGCGCTTCAATAAGAAGACTTAATACTCAGTCCGTGCGGTTGTAGCTGTGAAAGTCCACAAATACAACAAAGTAAGTATACATATTTTGAATAATTTAGTCAAGAAAAAAAGCATATCATAAGTGATATGCTTCAACAATTTATTCAAATGTCGCGAGAGAGATTCGAACTCTCGACCTACGGTTTAGAAGACCGTTGCTCTATCCAGCTGAGCTATCGCGACATCAAAACTCAACAAAAAACATTATATCGGATAATCGACATGGTGTCAATATCATTTTTAAATCAATTAAAATTTTTATAATGAATTAATTTCACTAAATTGAGCTGACAATGATTTATCATCAACGCCAAGGTCTACTATACCAAATTTTAGGAACATTTTCCAGGAAAATTGGAAATCTTTTTTAGAATGATTATAAAAACCGTTAAACATCATTCGTTTAATTGATAAATATACTTGGTTAAAGTCACGATCAGCATCAATGTTTGTGATTTTGTTGTAATCTTCTTCATCAATAACGATTACGTCCAACCAGTTATGAACGCTAGCAAACAACAAGTAATACTTCATTACGTTGGCAACGTCTTTAGTAATCATTTCCTTATAGTTTTTTACATCAATATTTTCTTGATCTTTTTTGTATACAGAGAAACGCTTTGAATCCTCTGCTAATTTAGCTAAAGATAAATCCAATTGGATAAATAGCTTTTGTTGCTTATTATTGCCGTTTAAGAGCAATTGTTGCTTTTGCCCCATGTTATTGAACTTGGCAACAGCTTGTTGAATCATTTCGTCAAATTTTAGCAATCTAAACACCTCACATTCTATTTTATCATTATGACAAACGTTTGAAAAATAAAAAAGAGCCGGCAAAAAGCCGACTCTTTTTAAATTGTTATTAGTATTTTTCCATGTATTGGTTACGTTCCCAATCAGAAACTTGAGCACGGTAAGCATCGTATTCTAAATGCTTAGCAGCTAAGTAACTGTTGAAGATCTTTGAACCTAATGCATGTTTCATTGTTTCATCAGCAGATAATTCTTCTAGAGCATCTAGTAAGTCATCTGGTAAGTTAACAATTTCGTTTTCTTTTCTTTCTTGAGCATCCATTCTGTAGATGTTACGGTCAACACTCTTAGGAGGTA
This sequence comes from Apilactobacillus kunkeei, assembly GCF_001308195.1. Lineage (GTDB taxonomy): Bacteria > Bacillota > Bacilli > Lactobacillales > Lactobacillaceae > Apilactobacillus > Apilactobacillus kunkeei_C. The sequence goes on from NZ_JXDF01000017.1 coordinate 121,138, forward strand.
CGATACCGTTCTTCAAACCATCTAGACCAGCTTCTAGAACAGAAGCAATTGCTAGATATGGGTTTGCTGAAGCATCAGCACTTCTTAATTCAAGACGTGTAGCTTGTCCACGAGCATTTGGTACTCGGATAAGTGGAGATCTGTTTGAACCAGACCAAGCAACGTAAACTGGTGCTTCGTATCCAGGAACAAGACGTTTGTATGAGTTTACTAATGGGTTACAAATTGCAGTGTAACTCTTCGCATGTTTGATTAAACCACCTAAGAAGTGGTAAGCAGTTTCTGATAACTTCAAGTCACCATTTTCGTCGTAGAATACATCACCACTGTCGTCAAATAATGACATGTTTAAATGCATTCCAGAACCATTGATACCACTTAGTGGTTTTGGCATAAATGTAGCGTATAAGCCGTATTTTCTTGCGATTGTTTTAACAACTAATTTAAATGTTTGAATATTATCAGCAGCGTTTAGAGCATCTGCATATTCGAAATCAATTTCATGTTGACCAGGAGCAACTTCGTGGTGAGCTGCTTCAACGTCAAATCCCATTTCTTCCAAAGTTAGAACGATTTCACGACGACAGTTACCACCTAAGTCAAGTGGTGCCATATCAAAGTAGCTACCTTCGTCATTTAATTTAACAGTTGGTTTGCCATCTTCATCCATCTTGAATAGGAAGAATTCAGGTTCAGGTCCAATGTTAAATGATGTAAATCCAGCATCCTTCATGTCCTTTAGAACACGGATTAAGTTATTTCTTGGATCACCTTCAAATGGTGTTCCATCAGTCTTGTAAACTTCACAAATAACTCGAGCAATCTTACCGCGTTCTGAACTCCATGGGAAAATCATCCAAGTTGATAAATCAGGATGTAAATACATGTCACTTTCTTCGATTCTTACGAATCCTTCGATTGATGATCCATCAAACATAATCTTGTCATTTAATAAATCATCTAATTGACTGATTGGAACTTCAACATTCTTTAAAGTTCCTAAAACATCAGTAAACATTAAACGTAAGAATTTTACGTCCTCTTCTTTAACAATACGACGAATGTCGTCTTTTGAATAATCATGCTTTGTAGCCATATACACCTACTCCTAACGTATTCAACATTAAATTAGTTAAAAAGAATTATTTGCAGCATCATGTGAATTTAATCCACCGATGTTCAAAAGTTCATCAGATAAAATTTTACGTGCTTCTTGATCAGTTAATTCCTTCGTATCGTTATTCTTGTTATCTTCTTTACGCTTCTTGTAGATTTCTTGAATCTTAGCAATATTTAAACCTTCGTCTAAATAATCCTTAATTTCTAAAATCACATCGATATCATTCAAAGAATACATACGGCGGTTACCATCATTTCTTTCAGGTGAAACCAATCCCTGTTCTTCGTAATATCTAATTTGTCTTGCGGTCAAGCTAGTTAACTTCATAACAGTTCCGATTGGAAGTACTGAAAGCGAACGTCTTAAATCCTTTTCTTTCATATCTAACTCCTTCTAACAACATTATAATAACATTATATTTTAATATGTCAACATTTAATGTAACAACTTCTAACATATTATGGCACTTTTTTATCATTTAGCCAATTAAATACATCTTTTTCGATGTTTTTTACAACTTCCATGTTAGATATTATGTCATACCAGTTAACTTTCATCTTATTTCTAAACCAAGTTAGCTGTCTTTTAGCATAATGTCTAGAATCTTTCTTAATTAATTCGGAAACATCCTCTAAGTCTAAATCACCATGGAAATAGTTGATGAATTCCCGGTAACCAATTCCCTTATATGCTGGTAAGGATATGTCACCTTTTTGATTCAACCATTTCGCTTCGTCGATTAAACCTTCTTTAAACATAATATCAACACGTTTATTGATGCGATCATACAATACCTTTCTATCGGTATTAAGTGCAATAATATATGGATCAATTGATACGGCATTATTGGTTTGTTCTGAGAATTTAATACCTGTGTTGTGATAAACTTCTAGAGCTCTAATTACTCGGCGTTCATTTTCTTCACCAATCTTTTTGGCGGATACTTCATCAACGCTCTTTAATTTAAGCCACAATGCATGCTTGCCGTTTTCTTCGGCAAACGCATGCATTTGATTTCGATAGGCTTCATTATCATAGTGATCACCGCCAAGGTTCAATCCATCGACAAGTGATTGAATATAAAATCCAGTTCCTCCCACAATAATTGGAAGTTTTCCCCGTTTATGAATATCATCAATTAATTTATTAGCCGATTCAACAAAATCAGCCGCTGAATATCTTTTGTCGACATCAATAATATCGATTAAATGATGAACAATTCCCTCTGATTCTTCTTTTGTCACTTTGGCTGTTCCAATGTCTAAGTGTTTGTAAACCTGCATAGAATCACCAGAAATAACTTCACCATTTAATTTCTTAGCCAACTTAATTGATAAACTTGTTTTTCCGACCGCTGTTGGTCCGACAATTATTAGCACTTTTTGCATATTATCCCACCATTTCTGCCTATATAAGTTTAGCATATAAAATATTGAATTAAAATATACTTAAGACTGGATAAATAAATAAAAAAACATCATAATGGTAAGTGTAAAGCAAATTATTATATAGGAGGACTTAAAATGAAAAAATTCGCTAAAGGATTCTTTGTTGGTGCATTAGCAACTTCAAGCGCAGTTGCTGGAGCATTATTCTCTTTCAAGAAAAAAGTTGTAGACCCTGTTGAAGGTCAAGCTGATAAACTAGAAGAAAACAGAAAAAGAGTTGTTCGTAAACAACGTTCCGCTCATTTAAACTAATATGAAATAATAAAAAAAGCACTTTACGAATTGTAAAGTGCTTTTTTTATTTACTTCTTAGTCTTTCCATTCCAGTTTCTAAAACCTGATTTTAGGATATAAATATCTTTGTATCCATTCTTACCAAGTAAAATAGCTGTCTTAATACTCAAAGTCTTACCTTGGTCGTATAAGTACACTGGCATGTCTTTTCGAATGTTCTTATAAAACATCTTGATTGTTGAGTAAGGAATACTTCTGGCACCTAAAATGTGACCAGATTCAAAGTCTCTGTTTTCTCTTAAGTCAACAATTTGTCCCCTGTGACTACCTTGCTTGAATTCTTCTTCATCAACAAAAGTAGCAACACGGTTTGCTCTCATTCTAGTAATGCTGTTATAGATTAGGATTGCTAATAGAATAACAACAATTAAAAGCATGGATGGAATCATGTGTTATTACACCCCTAATGTTATTTGTTAATGTTTCTTAAAGCTAATGAACCAGCACCAATTACCCCAGCATCGTTACCTAATTGAGCTAGACGAATCTTGGTAGAATCTCTAACAGGTCTAAATGCATTTTCTTGGAAGTACTTAGTTGTTGGTTGTAATAATGTGTTTCCAGCGTTTGAAACACCACCACCGATAACAATGTTGTCAGGGTTCAATGTGTTACCAACGTTAGCTAATGCGAGACCTAAGTAGTAACATACGTGATCTACGACTTGGTTTGCAAAAATATCACCGTTGTCAGCTAGGAAGAAGACAACCTTTGAAGTTACTTCTTCACCTGAATTAATCATTTCCTTTAGTCTTGATTGACCAGTGAATTCGCTTGAAAGGTTCTTAGCAACCTTAACAACACCAGTAGCTGAAGCGTATTGTTCTAGACAACCGCGCTTACCACAAGTACATTCGAATCCACCTGGTTCAACAGTAATGTGACCAATTTCACCAGCACCACCGTTAACACCGTGAGCTAATTCACCGTTAACGATAACACCTCCACCAACACCAGTTCCTAGTGTTACGAATACAACGTCTGAGTCCTTACTTCCGGCACCCTTCCAGTATTCACCTAGTGAAGCAACGTTAGCATCGTTATCTAAAGCAAATGGTAGGCCTAATGCTTTTTCGATTTGATCCTTAATATGTTGGGTAGTCTTCCAGTTTAGGTTGTAAGCCCCAATTACAGTACCTTCCTCACGGTTTACTGAACCTGGAGTTCCCATTCCAATTCCAATAAAGTCGTCAATTTTATGATCAGAGTCCTCCATCTTTTTTGCGATAGAGTTAATGATATTTGGAACAATATTTTCTCCGTTAGCGCTTACATCGGTGGTAATAGCCCACTTATCTAAGATTTCACCGCTATCAGTTAGGAATGCCAACTTAGTTGTTGTACCTCCTAAATCGATTCCAATTAACTTACGTACCATTTTAGTTTCCTCCTAAAAATTGTATTATTTCTTTTCTTCGATTCCATGTTCATGTTTTAATACAAGCTTTGCCTGTATGAACTCTTCTTTAGTTACGAGTCCAGCATCATGTAGATGATCAAGCTCTAATGCCATAACCTCTATATCCCACAATCTTTTGCCAACGTAAACATAGATTCCAAATTTTTTTAAAAGTTGTTGAACATCGTACAACGTCTTCATTTTCCCACATCCTAACGAAAAATGCACTAATTAATTTGCAAAATAACCAGTTTTTAAGCAAAAATATGCAAATACTAGCAATACAATTAATGCCAATATTTTCTTTACCATTGGAATTTTAAACTCTGATGGTAGTCCTACTACGTAAGGCAATAAGAACCCAGCAATTAAACCACCAATATGACCTATTATATCAATATCTGGTGACATTAAGTCGAATCCAATGTTCAAGACGATTAGTAATAGAAAACTTTGTGACATTCTTCTGACATACATATTATCATGAAATGTTTCACCTAACATCAAAAATACACCGAACAATCCAAAGATAGCGGTACTTGCACCAGCACTTGCTCCATTTGAGAATGCAAATCCGGCAATGTTACCAAATATTCCTGACAACATGAAAATCACAAGAAATCTAATGTGTCCAAAAATCTTTTCAAGCTGAATCCCTACATAGTATAAACTAATTCCGTTCATTAAAATATGTAGAAATGATAGATGAATAAATATTGGTGTGATGAATCTCCACCATTGACCAAATTGGACTAGTGGACGATACATAGCACCATAATTAATAATTGCATCCGTTGAATTTGTAACGATACCAAATAAATATACGAATATAATTATTGCTAAAATTCCTTCAGTCATAAAAGGAACATCATCTATTTTTCGATATAAACGATTATTTGAAATTTGAGTGAATAATTGTTTCAACTTGTTGATCAAACTCATCTACTTTCCATATTGATTTTTCATACATTCTAATTCTATCAGCAAGTGCAATAGTATTTCCAGGATAATCAACTAAAACTCGGTCATAGTATCCACCACCATAGCCAAGTCGATTATTATTAGACATATCAAAAGCCATTCCCGGAACAATCAACAAATCAATATCATTGACGTCGACGCCTTGACCATCAACTGGTTCAGAAATCCCCATTTTATTAACAAACAACTTGGTTTCATGGTTGTACTCAATGAAATCCATATCGCTCTTATTAATCACCTTGGGAACATATACTCTTTTGTTATCACTTAGTGCTTTTTCAATGATTGGATCAGTATCAATCTCGATATCAGTACTAAGGGTTACTCCAATTGAAGTTGCCGCAATCCACTCATTAGTTTCAAACAACTGATTATATAAATATTGTACATCTTCTCTATTATCTAAATTTTTAAGTTTATTTAAAATTTCACTTCGAGCTGCTGATTTATCCATCTATTCACTTCCCAGAATATAAAAAAAGGATTTGGGCCTTTAAACCCGAATCCTTATTTTGTTTCACGATGTAATGTAACTTTTCTTTCACGTGGACAGTATTTCTTTAATTCCAAACGATCAGGGTTGTTACGACGACTCTTAGTTGATAAGTAATTACGTTCGTGACATTCTGTACATTCTAAAGTAATGTGTACTCTCATCTTAGTTACACCTCCAAGTTAGTTGTATTTTTAATTTTTATATAAACAACTTTCAACTCTTAATATATTATCATTTTTTCTTTGATTTGACCAGAGTTTATATAAATATTGTTAAGGAAAATTACTTAACAGCAATTATTTCAAGCCACTGTCGGATTGAACGTACTTCCAGTATGCTTGATAAATCTTTTGAGCTAAGTCAATATTATTGCTTTCTGCGTTACTTGGCAAGTTTGGAATTGCAACTACAACTACCACTTGTGGATTATCTGAAGGAGCAAATGATCCCAAACTCAAAGTAACAGTTTCAACTGGTTTTGAACCCTTCTTTCCACTTGAGTAGAATGTTTGGGCAGTACCAGTCTTAGCTGAAATTGAAGGTTTAACAGTATTTAAAGTAATACCGGTTCTGTATTCGTTAGTACCATGAACCACCTTGTAGAAACCATCAGTAACAACTTTTCTTTGTGCAGCTGTCATATCAATCTTGTTTAGTACAGTTGGTGTAACAGTGTATTTAACTCGACCTAACTTACCACTCTTATTTGAAGCACGGATGCTTTGAACGATGTGAGGTTCAATTCTGTATCCACCATTAGCAATTGTAGAAATGTATTGAGCAACTTGCATTGGTGTGTAAGCATCATAGTTACCGTAAGATAAATCAAGTGCCTTACCAATGTTTGCTGAACCACTAGGACCTTGAATACCCTTTGTTTCACCAGGTAAATCAATTCCAGTGTATACACCTAAACCAAATTGGTTGAAGTAACCTCTCATAATATTGAAGACATCTGGATTCATTGTTAATGCTCCACCTTCAACGTAGTTGAACTTAGCTTCTTTCATTGCTAATTGCATCATGTAAGAGTTAGATGAAACTTCAAGCGCTGTTGAAGCATCGAGTGCAATATCATGATTACCATTTTGGTTAAACCATGATGCCTTTCTGATTCCACCAGTTAAAATTGGCTTATCAGTTAAAGTAGAGTTAGTTGGTGTAATAACCTTGTCCATTAAAGCACCAGAAATCATGGCACCTTTAACAACAGAACCCATAACGATTGAACTGTTAATTGTTCCAAGAGCATTTGGAGTTTCTTTTCCAGTTTCTGGATCACGACTAACCCCAGCTAAACCGATAATTCCACCAGTATTAGGGTTCATAACAACTGCGTATGCACCTGTTGAATTACCAGTACCTTGATCAGCTTCTTCAACTAGTGATTGAATCTTCTTTTCGAATTCAGAGTTAATGGTTAATTGAAGGTTATCACCCTTTTGACCACCATATTGTTTAACAGCTTTATCTAAGCTACCACCCTTGATTAAGGTTTGTGATTTTGAACCACGTAAAGTAGCTTCGTATTTTTCTTCTAGGTAACTTTGACCAACACTATCATTTCTGGAGTAACCTTCTGCTAATAGTGTATTGATTCTGTCACTTGGCAAACCAACCTTTTCAGAAGAAACAGTTCCAACAATACTTTGAATGGCGTTACCGTTTGGATATTCTCTTGTCCAACTATCACCAATTTGAACACCAGGCATTTCATCTAAATGTTCACCAATTTCGGCAATTTCCTTATTAGTAACATTGGTTGTCTTGATGTATGTAGTTGATAATTGGTAAGAACCACTCATCTTTTGGAAGATTGATGCAGCATTCTTAGTTGCTTTATCTGTGCTGTATAGCTTGTCATTCATAACTTTTTGAAGTTCTAGAGCGTATTCTTCACTAGTACTTGCGCCCTTAGGAAAAGTAATACTAGAGCTTACTTTCTTAAGGTTATCGGCATTAGCTAAGTAAAAATCAGCTTCTTGTCTAGGAGTTAATGCTGAAGTGTCAACAGTTAAGTATTTGCCTAATGTGTTGGCAATCTTATATAAGTCAGCACTAGTTACTGATAATCCCTTAGTGTATTGAATAGCTTGGTGGGCTTTATTTCCAACAAGTACACGACCGGTAGAATCGTAAATCATCCCTCTTTGCACATTTCCATACTTAACGGAATTATCAGATCGGCTAACTTCAGCCTTATATTGGTTTCCATTAATAACTTGTAAATAACCCAACTGGATTATTAGAATGGCAAATAAAACTCCGACAACTGTCAGAATAATATTTAATCTAAATGGTACCTTTGAATTTTCCCCACGATCACTGTGGTGGAATATTTTTTGCAAAAAACTATTCAAAACAATCTAACTCCTTAATTATTATATGTTAATCAGTCATTTAGTCTGGTTTATTGTATACTATAGTTGGTTACTTTATAAGTAACAATCAAAATACATAGGAAGTATTAACTATGATTAATTCAATTAAAAAAATCATAAAAAAACACCGCTTATACTTATTAAGCTTTTTTATTCCATTTATTATTATGTCATGTTATTTTGCTTACCGCAATATGTTTCCATTTGGAAATAGTAGCATTTTAACTGTGGATCTAGGTCAACAATATGTAGATTTATTCGCATATTTCCGTCGAACAATTCTATCTTTAGACCTACATAGCATATTATACTCATTTTCAAACGGATATGGTGGAGAAATGATTGGAATTTGGGGATATTACCTATTAAGTCCGCTTAATATCATTTTATTAATCATCCCTGCTAAGTTTATCAACTTTTCAATTCTTTTGATAACACTATTTAAATACGGTTTATCAGGATTAACTTTCAGCATTTTTCTAAAACATAAAGGTATCAAAAAAGACCTAATTATTTTATCAATGGCAATTACCTATGCTCTTAATGGATGGATGATTGCTAACCAATTAAATGTAATGTGGTTGGATGGTGTTATCCTACTACCAATTATCATTATGGGTATTGATCGAATTTTTAAACACAACAAATATAGTCTATTCATTATTAGTTACACGGCAATGTTAGTCATTAACTACTACATTGCATACATGATTACGATTTTTTCTGTTATCTATGTAATTGGCAAGTTAATCAATGATGACCATTCGTTAAAAATGCGTCTTGGTAGATTAATCTCGATTGGTGTTAGCTATTTCGTATCATTACTGCTTTCAGCATTCATCTTTTTACCAAACCTAATCGAACTTAAAAACGGTAAAGGTGCATATACTCTATCAACATTTAAGTGGAAGGTTGAATATAGCCCATTGAAAATGATAAGTAAACTTTTTGATGGTAGCTTCAACTTTTCTCAAATGCCAAGCGGTTACCCTAACATCTTTATTGGTGCGATTGCCGTAATTGGTTTCATAATATTCTTCTGCAATAAACAAATTCAGTTAAAACGAAAAATCACTGCACTTGCCATCACAGTTATCCTAATTGTTTCGATGTTCTTTGAACCATTAGATTTACTATGGCACGCAATGCAATTTCCAATTTGGTATCCTTACCGTTTTTCATTTATTTTTTGCTTTTGGATTATATATATCGCTGCAATTGGTTTGGATAAGCAAGCTGGACACATTAACATCAAAGAAATTATCATCTCCGGGGTTATTTTAATTGCTGGTTTAATTTATACAGCTTTAAACATCAATAGCTTTAACTACTTATCACTAACCAAGTATTTAATTTCATTGGCATTTGTTGCCATTAGTTTTATCGTTATCCATGTATCAAACAAGTACAATAAGTACTACCTACTTTGCTTGGTAGTTATTGCAATTGGTGATACGGGACTGAACGCGTTTAATTCCTTAAACGCCATTAGTTATGTATCAAATGATGATTATATGAAGTACACAGCAACATTAAATCGTCACGTGAATGATATTAAACAAAAGGATAATAGTTTCTATCGAATCAGTAAAGATTTCTATCGAACTAGAGATGATCCAATCGAATCAAACTTTTACGGTGGTTCGACATTCTCATCGACACTTAGAAAATCAACACCGGATTTCAACCAAAAGATTGGTAATGCATATACTACCGGATCAATTGATTATTCAAACGGAACCATCGTAACTGACTCATTACTTTCATTTAAGTACTTCATTAATACGATTAACTACAATAAGACATATCCGATGATTCAAAAGAGTAGCAATCGTTATGATATCGTCAATAATGATGTGCAAAAGATAGATATCTTCCAAACCTTTAAATCAAACAATGCATTCCCACTTGTTTACACAGCATCTGATAATGTATTTTCAAAAATCATTGCATCAGATCCTATTAAGTACCAAAACTCGATGGTTAAACAAGTCACTGGTAATAATAGCGACGTGTTCAATGAAAACATGCACTACACTATTCTTTCTGAAAACACTAATGCATTAACTGGCTTAAACAACCAAGTAATCGCTAAAAACAATCTTCTAAAAGATGGCGAAATCGTAATCAAGTATAAGCACCAAAATAACAAGGTACCTTACATGATAGTTCCAGCTTCAATGAATCAACAAAAATGTAGCATTAAGGTTAATGGTGAAGAATTAAACCTTCCAAGCGAATTTCAAAGTACTTTCGTTGTAAGCTTGCCAAACAACAAGGATAATAAAATTACCATCAAGCTATTAAACGGCAAAGTATACACTAACGAGTTTAATATCGCTTCCTTAAACCTACCTAAATTCCTAAGTGAAACAAAGGCAATTAGAAAACAAAACAACAATATTAAACTTAACGGTAATACCGTTTCTGCTGATATTAACGTATCTACAAAGCGTCAAGCCGTTGCAACCTCAATTCCATACTCCAATGGATGGACGTTGACTGTCGATGGTAAGAAACACCCTATTAAGGTGATCAATGATGAATTCATTGGTTTTAATAATCTTTCAGTCGGCAAACACAAAATCAAGTTATCATTCTATCCTTCAGGATTAAACGCTGGAATAACAATCTCAGTACTAACCTTGCTGTTTGTAGTTGGATTTTATATTTACAAGAAAAAAAGATAATAAAAAAGGACTCGTCTAAACGAGTCCTTTTTATTTTATAAAGTTATTCAACAGAAATAATCTTAACTTTCATGTCACCGGCAGGAATTTCGATAACTACTTCATCGTTAACCTTGTGGCCTAATAGCCCTTTAGCAATTGGTGAATCGTTTGAAATTTTACCTTCCAATGGATCTGCTTCAGCAGCACCAACGATTTGGTAAGTTTCTGGGTCTTCATCTGGTAGTTCTTTAAAAGTAACCTTCTTACCAACGTTTACCATATCACTTTCAACGTCATCGTTATCAACAACGTCAGCGTATTGTAGCATGTGTTCTACAGTTGTAATACGGCTTTCTAGCATACTTTGTTCGTTCTTAGCTGATTCATATTCAGAATTTTCTGATAAATCACCATAACTTCTGGCAATCTTGATTCTTTCAATGATTTGTGGACGTTGATTTAATCTTAAATCTTCCAATTCAGCTTCAAGTTTTTGTTTACCTTCGACTGTCATTGGGTAGCTTTCATCTTTAGCCATTATAAACTCTCCTTTAAATTAATTAGATTGTTGTATCAATATTATTGAAAACCTTGTTGTTACCGTGTTTTACCAAGATTGATTGAATCTTAGTTGTTAATAAATCAATCGCAACTTGGTTCTTACCACCTTCTGGAACGATGATATCTGCGTAACGCTTACTTGGTTCAACAAATTGGTTGTACATTGGGCGAACAGTTTCCAAGTATTGTTGGATAACTTCATCCAATGTTCTGCCACGTTCCTTGGTATCTCTTTGAATTCTTCTTAAAATACGAATGTCGTCGTCAGTATCAACGAACACCTTAATGTCCATTAAATCTCTAAGACGCTTGTCGTCTAGGATTAAGATTCCTTCTAGGATGATAACATCACGTGGTTCTTGAGTAACTGTTTCAGTACTACGATTTAATTTAGTGTAGTCATAAACCGGTTTTTCAATTGCTTCATAGTTTAGAAGCTTATTCAAATGTTCTAGTAATAAGTCACTATCAAAAGCTAATGGATGATCGTAGTTAGTTTCTTCTCTTTCAGCCATTGTCTTATGTGATTGATCCTTGTAGTAAGAATCTTGTTGCAAAATCATAATTGAATGACCCAATAGTTGGTTAAAGATGGCACGACTAACAGTAGTTTTACCACTACCTGAACCACCAGTAACACCAATAACAACGGGACGCTTTTTCTTTTCTACCATAATAATCTCTCCATAACCGATTTATCTCATAACACTATCATTGCCGATTAAGTCATCGACATCTTTATCTGAATTATAATACTTAACCTTCTTATCATTCATATTAACACTATATGCTAAATAAAAAGTAGTCATATCCTTTGGATTCAAAATTGAATCTAGTGACTTAACCGTTGGGTTATTAATTGCACTAGGTGGGAATCCAATATTCTTATATAAATTATAAGGGGTATTAGCATCATAATCTTTCTTTGAAAGTTTTTGTCCAGAAACTTTACCATTAGCATACCTAATAGAAGATTGCACTTCAAGAGGTAAATTACTATTTAGACGATTATATAATATTCCCGCAATCTTTTCTTGATCTTTTTTATCAACATGATTGTGTTCAATAAATGAAGCCAAAGTAATTGCTTCATCGACTGTTAGGTTTTGTTTCTTTATTTCCTTGAAATATGGACTAAATTCATAATTAGTCTTTGCAACCATTTGGTTAACAATTTGTTTCAAGGTGACGTTCTTTTGTGAATTGTATGTGGCTGGATATAGGTATCCTTCTAACACATACTTTCTATTCTTAGCCTTAAATGCTGAATCTAAAAGCTTAGGATATTTTTTCTTCAATTGATTCAAGAAATCAGTATCCTTCATTAGCTTTTTGAAGTCAGCACTTGAATATTGACTGCTTTGTTCTACTGATTGGGCAATTTCATCGATGTTATCACCTTCACGAACAAGCAAGCGACCATATTTACCTTGTAGCGGTTGAGCTGTTCCACCCTTTTTCAACTTGTCAGCAATCTTTTGTAAACTCATTGAAGGTGAAAGTTCATAATAACCCGCCTTTAGACCAGAATAGTTATGACTATTAACAAAATAGTCGAATACTAAACCACTTTTGACAATTTTACTTTCTTGTAAGATTGATCCAATTTTCTTATCGGAAGCACCCATTGGGATTTGAACTTGAATTAATTCTTTATCCTTAGGATTCAATGGTTTTAGTGATTCTTTAACGTATTGATGTCCAAGAATAAATATAAAAATCCCCAAAACTATTAAGATGGCGATAATACTTAGTGAAATCTTTTTGCCTAAATTAGTGTGCTTCTTTTCGAAATCATTGGAGTTCTTTTCTTCATTCAAATCCATTTCCTCCATTTAAAAATTAACGTATTTCTACATTGAATTCTTTTTCAAGATTTCTTTGCACTTTGTCCATTGCATTATTTACATCATCATCAACCAAAGTATCATGCTTGTTTTGGAATGTTAATGAATATGCTAATGACTTCTTGTCTTCAGGAACATGTTCACCTTCGTATAAGTCAAACAACTTAACATCTACTAAGTATGCTCCACCACGTTTTTCAATTACCTTAACGATTGAATCGTTTTCAACATCCTTATCGATTAACATTGCGATATCACGCTTGATTGAAGGATATTTTGAAACTAATTCGTAGCTTTGTTCTTTCTTAGGTAAGTCAATGATTGTTTGTAGGTTTAGGTCAAAGACATAAGTCTCATTAATCTTAAATTGCTTTGCAATCTTTGGATGAACTTGTCCCACAAAACCAACATAGTGACCGTGAACAAAGATATCAGCAGTTCTACCTGGGTGCATTTCTGGGTAAGATTCGTTAGCAACATAGCTAATTTCACCGTTTAGACCAATTGTTTCCAAGTATTCGTTAACAATTCCCTTAATTTGGAAGAAATCAACGTTCTTTGCAGGTTGGTTCCATGAATTATCAACTAGTGAACCAGTCATTGCACCAGCTAAATGTTCAATTTCATCTGGTTTAACAACATCTGCATTTTCCTTATGGAAAACACGGCCTTGTTCGTATAAGGCAACGTTATCAACTTTTCTAGCCTTGTTGTAAGCAATGTCATCTAAAAGTCCTGAAACTAGGTTCATTCTTAATGTAGTGTGATCACTGCTCATTGGGTAACTTAAATCAGTTTGTGCTGATTCACCCATCATGAACATCTTAGCTTTTTCTTCAGTAGTTAAAGCATATGAGATGGCATGAGTTAAACCTAAACCTTCTAGAATATGACGACTGTCTCTGATTAATTGTTGTTCAGCATTTAAACCACCAGTTGTCATAGTAGTTGTTGGTAAGGTGCTTGGTAGGTTATCGTATCCGTAAATTCTAGCAACTTCTTCAATTAAGTCAGCTTGAATATGGATATCACCACGTCTAGTTGGAATTGTAACAACTAAATCATCACCATTAGCCTTAACTTCGAAACCAAGTCTTTCAAAAATATCTGTCACATCAGCGGCACTTAATTCCATACCTAGGACATGGTTAATACGAGAAACTGAGATTTCAATAACAGCCTTCTTGGCATCGTACTTGCTACCAACTAAAACATCACTTGTAACTGAACCGTTGGCAATTTCTCTTGCCATTTCACTAGCTGAAGATAAAACATCTTCAACAGCCATTGGATCTACACCACGTTCGAAACGTTGAGATGCTTCAGTATGAATAACGTGTTTTCTAGCCATTTTTCTAACTTTAATTGGGTCAAAGATAGCACATTCGAACAATACGTTCTTAGTATCAGCAGTAATTGAACTATCCATACCACCAATTACACCAGCCATTGCGATTGGGCCGTTGTCATCAGCAACTACTAAATCGTTTGAATCTAATTCAACTTCGTTTTCATCTAAAGTAGTAATCTTTTCACCATCATTAGCGTATCTAACTGATACATTTCCTGAAAGTTTATCTAAATCATATGCGTGCATTGGTTGACCAAATTTAAGCATTGAGTAGTTTGTGATATCAACAATGTTATTTACTGGTTTAATTCCGGCATTCCAAAGTCTAACTTGCATCCATAGTGGACTTGGTTTTACTTCAACATCATTAACAACACGGTTTAGGTATGTCCAAGCAATTTCTTCGTTAACATCACTTTGAACTTGATCAGATGTCAATTTATCTGAAGTTTCGCTAACCTTATCTAAATCAAACTTAGCTGACTTATTGTAGATAGCAGCTAAATCATGAACAGTACCGTAAATGCTTAGCATGTCACCACGGTTAGGAGTTACATCTAAATCAATTAGTGCGTCATCCATACCAAGATACTTGTAAACATCGTCACCTAAGGTAGCATCTTCTGGTAAGAAGTAAATACCGTCGGCCCATTCCTTTGGCACAACATCTTTAGGGTAACCAATTTCATCTAGTGCACAAAGCATCCCATTGGATTGAACTCCACGCATCTTTGATTTTTTAATCTTCATGTTATCAGCAACTCTGGCACCAGATAATGCTGTAATAACATTCTTGCCTACTTGAGCATTTGGAGCTCCACAGACAATTTGAACTGGTTCGTCTTCACCAACATCAACTTGGCAAATGTGTAAGTGATCTGAATCTGGATGGTTTTCCATTTCCACAATCTTACCTACAACGATTTTTTTAAGTCCATCGCTAGGTTTGATAACAGAGTCAACTTCGACTGATGAACGTTCAATTTTTTCGGCTAATTCGTCAGCAGGAATATCTAAGTCAATGTATTCCTTTAGCCAATTGTATGAAATTTTCATTAGTATCTCTCCTTAATTAAATTGCGATAAAAATCTAACATCGTTTAGGTAGAAATCACGAATATCTTCTACACCGTATTTCAACATTGCAAAACGATCTGGACCTAGTCCAAATGCGAAACCACCGTATACGTCAGCATCTACACCGGCCATCTTCAATACGTTTGGATGTACCATTCCGGCACCTAGGACTTCAATCCATCCTGAGTGCTTACATACATCACAACCCTTACCATCACACTTGAAACAAGTAACGTCTGCTTCAACTGATGGTTCAGTGAATGGGAAGTAACTTGGTCTCAAACGAATATCGTACTTGTTACCAAATAATTGGTGTAGTAAGTATTCAAGAGTTCCTTTTAAGTCACCCATTGTAATGTTCTTATCAATCACGATTCCTTCTACTTGGTGGAATTGGTGTGAATGAGTAGGATCATCTGTATCACGTCTGTATACGACACCTGGTGAAATCATCTTCAATGGACCATTACTGAAGTCGTGTTTTTCAAGAGTTCTTGCTTGCATAGGAGAGGTTTGAGTTCTCATCAAGATTTCTTTAGTAATGTAGAAAGTATCTTGCATATCTCTGGCTGGATGATCCTTTGGTAGGTTCATCATTTCAAAGTTATACTTGTCTTCTTCTACTTCTGGACCACTTTTAACTTCGTAACCCATACCGATGAACATGTCACAAATTTCATCAATAATTGATTGGATAACATGTGGATGTCCCTTAGCCACTGGAGTACTTGGAAGAGTAACATCGATTTTTTCAGCAACTAGTTGTGCTTCTAAGGCCTTGTTTTCTAATTCTGTTAACTTTGCATCCAAGGCATTTTGAATTTCATCTCTGATTTCGTTGGCATAACTACCAACTTCAGGTCTTTTTTCAACTGGTAAGTCCTTAATACCTCTTAGTGCCTGAGTAATTGGACCTTTTTTACCAAGTAAATTAACTTTAATTTCTTTAGTAATTTCGTTAACGTCGGTTGCTTGATTTATTTGAGCAATTCCATCATCACGCAACTTGGTTAAATCATCTTTTAATGACATAGTATTCTCCTCTCATTTCAACAAAAAAAGCCTCATCCCAAAAGGGACGAAGCTTCGCGGTACCACCCTAGTTTATAAATTGCGGTTCGCAATTCATACACTCTAAATCCATAACGGTGGAATACCGGATTATTTTTCGTTAATTGTAACTCCCAATATCAGTTCAGAAAATGAATTCAGCTGACTTGTGACTACTCTCATCAAATGCAGTCTTTCTGTATTGTTTGTCGCCTACTAATTTTTCTTCAACACATTTAATTAAATAATATCTTAAAAACATTAGTCGGTCAAGATTAATCGTTAATATCACACCATTGATCTGACCAGTCATGAATTTGTTCCATGATTGGACCCAATGCTTCTCCTTTTTCAGTTAATTCATATTGAATTAATGAAGAATCGCAAAATGTTTTACGAGTAATGATACCGTCTTCTTCAAGTTCCTTTAGTCTTTCAACTAATACACGATCACTGCACTTAGAAACTACGTTTGCGATACATTTGAAACGTTGTGGTCCATTGACCAATAGTGTTTCAATAATTAAACCATTCCATTTCTTACCTAGCATTTGAAAAGTTTGTTCAAACTTAGGACACAAATGAAAATCGATTGTGGTGCTCATTTGACTTTCTTTTGCCATGAACTAACCTCCTTTTTATAGTGTCTATTTTTAATTTTGTTTTTTAAATTTTGGTATTTTGGTGCGAAATATTCTCGAATAGCATCGTAATCATCGATAAGTGAAACGACCACACTCTCAGCATACTTGGGCTTGGTTAAAGTCAATCCCCACATATGCTTAGTGATAATATCTCTTTCCTTATCGTTTAGCTTAGTTATTTTTTCAGCATTTCTAAGCGCCACTCTTGGGTGCATATAAGCATGGGAACCCAAGCGGAACTTGCTTACTCGCCAATCGTAGAAAAACAGGTCATGCAGTAATCCTCCACGGGCTGTGGCTTTAGCATCTAAACCGAATTTCTTAGCGATTAAATAACTTTCATATGACACATGAATACAATGTTGTAAACGAGTTGATGAATGATGTTGGATATAGTTATCTAGTCTCAAGACTTCTGGACTGCTTAGTAAATCAGAAACATAGCTAACATATTCTTTATCATTTCGCCATGCATCTTCTTTCAATATACTATCTCCTAACTCAATAATTTATTTTTTAAGATGGAACATTGCGATTCCAGCAGCAATCGCTACATTAAGTGATTCTGCCTTTCCCTTGATAGGAATATATAAATTTTTAGTGGTTTGGTCAAGTATTTTATCTTGCATACCACTACCTTCATTTCCCATTACTAAGGCAAAAGCATCCTGTTTTTCAATCTGATCATAACTCACTGCTTGAGGATTTAATTCTGTTCCATAAACCGGCACATTGTTTTCCTTAAACTTGCCAATCCAATCAAGTAGGTCACCTTCCAGTAACTTCAAATGGAATTGACTGCCTTGCATTGAACGTAATACCTTTGGATTAAATTGACTGGATGTTCCTTCACCAAAGATAACGCCGTCGAAACCGGCAGCATCTGCAGTTCTAACCATTGTTCCGATGTTACCTGGATCTTGAATTTGGTCTAGCAATAGCCAAGAACCAAACATGTCTAATGAATCAAAATGATCCTCTTTTGGTAATTCAACAATTCCAAAGATTCCTTGTGGAGTTGATGTTGAACCCAATGCCTTTGAAACATCGTCGGTAATTTCAATTACTTCACCGTTAAAAGCATCAATTTCAGCTTGATGTAGTTCGTATTGCTTGTTTGTAGTTAATACAACTTCAACGTTTTGGTTAGCATTAATCGCTTCAGATACTAGATGCCAACTTTCCAAAATGTATTGGTTACTATTTAAACGGCCCTTTTTAGTTTTTAACTTTGACCATTTTTTTACTCGTTCATTTTTTGCAGAAACAATTTTTTCCATTACTGGATATGACCCCTTTAAATTATTTATCTTTCCTATTATTTTAGCATAATAATCGAATAAAACATATATGTTACTATTGTTTAGTAAGGAGGAATCAATATGACCAATAAAAATATTGAAATCATTGTTTTAGGAAGAGTTCAAGGTGTTGGTTTTAGATACAGTACCAAGAAAGTCGCAGATAGAATGAATCTAAATGGTTTTGTCCAAAACTTAAGAGATGGAAGCGTCTTGATTCACGTTAACGGCGAAACATCCATAGTTGATGAATTCGTTTCTAAAATTAAAGATTCACCTACACCTTATGGACGAGTAGATAATATGAAAATAACTAATATCAATGAAATTCACGATAAAGGGTTTATAATAAAATAATTCGGGTTTTTATCTGATATAATTCCAATTTTCTGGTATTATTGTAAATGAAATTTACAGGAAAGGTTTTTTGTAATGAAAAAATTAAAGAGATTCAGTGCCCTATCTTTGATTGGAGTAATGGCTTTAGTCTTATCAGGATGTGTACGTGTGGATTCAAACGGTAAACCATATGGTCTTACATATGAATACCTTGCTCTACCAGGTCAACACATTCTAGACTTTATTGCTAGATTCTTCGGTGGATATGGTTGGGCGATTATCATTTTAACTATCATTGTTAGAATGATCTTGCTTCCTGCAATGATTAGTCAAACTAAGAAGTCTACTATCATGCAAGAAAAAATGAGCTTCATCAAGCCTAAGATGCAAGAAATTCAAGAAAGACAAAAAAATGCTTCTTCAAAAGAAGAACAAATGAAGATTCAACAAGAAATGATGCAACTATATAAGGATAACAACATTAGCATGGCCGGTGGTATTGGTTGTCTACCATTAATCATTCAAATGCCAATTTACCTTGCCTTATATAACGGAATTCGTTTCTCACCAGAAGTTTCACACACTATGTTCTTAGGTGTAAAACTTGGTGACAAGAGTTTAATCTTGGTTGTATTGTCATTCTTAGCATACGTTCTTCAAGGATACTTGATGACTTTAGGTCTTCCAGAAGATCAAAAGAAACAAATGAAGATGATGGCATACTTCACACCAATCATGATTGTATTGGTAACATTCAGTGCTCCTGCCGGATTAGGTATTTACTTCTTCATTAGTGGTTTGTTTGCTTGTTTACAAACATTAATCATTAACATGTACCGTCCAAAGATTAGAGCAGAAGTTGCAGCACAAGCAGCTGCTCAAGCGCAAAGCGATGAAAAAGTCATTCTACACGATGTAGAAGAAGAAGATTCATCAGATGAACCTGAACAAATCGAAACAGTTGATGAACATGATACTCATGACGATTTGAGAAAACGTAATTCAGGAAAACAAAATAGATAAAACAAAAAACACCTTTTAAAAAGGTGTTTTTTTGTTACATATTTTTTAGAAGAATAATAAATCATACTTAGCAGTGAACTTTTTGTCTGGGCTAATCTTATTAATGCCGACTTTATGTTCAATCTTTCCATCTGTATGAACATCGTCTGCAATTCCCCACCATGGTTCAAGACAAACGAATGGTGCGTCTTTTGCAGACCATAATCCACCGTATTCAATATCGTAGGCAGTCATAGATACTCCATGATCTGAAACGTCGTTAGATAGAATAGTGGTAAACTCTTTATTCTTAATTTCAACCACTTTAGCATCATCATAAAACAATTCATGCGATAGTTTAATTGGTTGATCTAATTGAATTTTTTCGACTTTTTCAAGGTTGGCATATGGAACATCAAATTGAATTTGATCATATGTTCCTTTGTTAGCGAACTTAACTGAATAATCGTCATATTGTTCACTTCCATCCTTCACCAATGGCACGTTGAATGCTGGATGGGCACCGACTGAAAAGTACATTTCTTTAGTGTCGGTATTAAACACGTTAATGTTAGTAGACAACTTATGATCATCCAATTGATAGTGAATAACTAATTTGAAAGCAAATGGATACATCTTCTTAGTTTCTTCGTTACTAACAAGTTGCAAGTCAATCCAATCACTACCTTGGTCTAAAACATCAAATTCCATATCCCTTGCGAATCCATGTTGACCCATTTCATAAGTCTTGCCGTCATATGTGTATTGATTATCCTTTAGACGTCCAACAATTGGAAACAAAATTGGCGCATGACGAGCCCAATACTTTTTTTCACCGGACCAAATGTATTCTAATCCATGAGTACTTTTAACGCTGTTAATTTCAGCACCATGCGTATTAATTTTCACTTTTAGGTATTCATTACTAATTGTTTTAATCATAGTCTCCCCCCTAACAAATTTATAACTATATTTTACAATAAAGCGCTTTCATTATGCAATTATTATGTTAAGATCTTGGAAAAAACTTATTATAATCACGCAATAAATGTTCATTAGAAACGTGAGTATAGATTTGTGTCGTTGACAAACTGCTATGTCCTAATAATTCTTGGACTGTTCTTAAATCAGCACCATTATTAAGCATTTCGGTAGCAAAAGTATGTCTTAACATATGCGGATGAATATTGGTTGTTAAAGATGTTTGTTTAACAATCTCATCTAAGATGTATTCTACTCCACGACTCGTTAATTCGTCTCCGTATTGGTTTACAAAAACATAATCATGGTGTTTGTGATACTTATTAACTAACAAATCACGACAGTTAGTTTGATATTGCTTTAACGCTTTAATCAAATAGCTACCAAATGGTAAGTATCTTTGTTTATTTCCTTTACCAATTACCTTAATAATCCGATTATCAAAGTCGATATCGCTAAACTGTAAGTTCACACATTCGCTTACACGCATCCCCGTATCGTATAGGATTTCAATAATTGCATAGTTTCTGTAACTAAGCATCTCATTTTTACCATGCTTCGCTGCTTCAAATAGCTCATATAGTTCCTTTTGATAAAAGAAACGAGGCAAATGATTAGGATGCTTTTTTAAGTTCACCTGATCAAACGGATTTTGTGAGACGACATCATTTCGTTCCAAAAAATGGAAGAAAGAACGAAGTGATGAAATCTTTCTGATGACAGTATTTCTACTTTCATCGCGTTTCTTCAAAATCGTAAGATAATTACTAACATCCAAATCATCGGTTTGCTGTAGGCTACGATCTTCTTCCTCTAATGTTTTTACAAATTCATTGATATCAGATTGATAAGCAATTGCTGTATTATCAGAATATTGACGTTCATTGATTAAATATTCCATGTACCATTCAATTAATTCTTCATCTTGATATTTTTTCATTGGCTATCTCTCTTATCTTATTAAACTAATAGCCCCTAAGAGTTTTAAATCTTTAGGGGCTATTAACTATTTTTGTACGGCTTCTTCGTAATCACCGTTAGGACATACCACTTGGGTACCACCTTTAATCTTCTTTTCTACCAAGAAGTTTCCATCCTTAGGACAGTCTCTTCCGATTGGTTTATCCCATGTAACAAAATCACATTCAGGGTATCTTGAACAACCATAGAAGATTCGATTCTTCTTTGATTTACGTTCAATAACATCGCCCTTCTTACATTTTGGACATGTAACGCCAATCTTTTTAACGATAGCTTGTGTGTTTCGACAATCTGGGAATCTGGAACAAGCATAGAACTTACCATATCTTCCCATCTTGATAACCATTGGAGCACCACAGACTTCACAGTTGTAACCAGCTGGTTCGTCTTTAATTTGAACATCTTCCATGTTCTTTTCGGCGTTCTTAACTTCTTTTTCAAATGGTCTGAAGTACTTATCGACCACTTCAACCCAGTTTTGCTTAGCTTCTTCGATTTCATCTAAGTTATTTTCAAGGTCGGCAGTAAATTCAATGTTAACGATGTCAGGGAAGTATTCTTCGATGATGTTATTAACGATTTCACCTAATTCAGTAGGTTCGAATCTTCTACCAACTAACTTAACATAGTATCTCTTTTGGATCGTACTCAAAGTTGGAGCGAAGGTAGATGGTCTACCTACACCGTTTTCTTCAAGTGTTCTGATTAGCTTAGCTTCACTGTATCTGGCAGGTGGTTGAGTGAAGTGTTGATCTGGATTGTTCTTAGCCATCTTCACTTCGTCACCCTTGGCTAGGTCAGGTAAGATATTGTCTTTTTCTTTTCCCTTGTTGTAAACCTTTAGGAAACCTTCGAACTTAAGCTTTGAACCGTTCGCTCTGAAATCAACACCGTTTTGTTCCATGTCTACTGTCATGGTGTCCATGATAGCAGGTGTCATTTGACTAGCCATGAATCTTGACCAAATCAAGTTGTATAACTTGTATTGATCATTAGTTAAGTATTGCTTTAAGCTCGCCGGTGTTCTCTTAACAGAAGTTGGACGAATTGCTTCATGGGCATCTTGGGCACCTTCTGGTAACTTACCCTTAACTGGCTTAGTTGCAGCAAACTCTGCACCGTACTTATCATGAATAAATTCGGATGCTTCGTGCTTAGCTAAAGCAGAAATTCTAGTTGAATCAGTTCTCATGTAAGTAATCAAACCTTGGTTA
The DNA here is from genome assembly GCF_001308195.1 of Apilactobacillus kunkeei. Taxonomy (GTDB): domain Bacteria; phylum Bacillota; class Bacilli; order Lactobacillales; family Lactobacillaceae; genus Apilactobacillus; species Apilactobacillus kunkeei_C. The sequence continues at coordinate 144,277 of NZ_JXDF01000017.1, forward strand.
CCATCTTTACCAATATTGATACCTTCATACAATTGTTGAGCCGCCATCATTGTCTTACCTGTCTTGAAGTTCAACTTAACGTTGGCGTCTTGTTGCATTGTACTGGTAGTAAATGGTGGTTGAGGTTGTCTCTTACGTTCCTTTTTAACAACGTTTTGAACCTCAAATGGTTTGCTCTTATCGAATTTAGCTAACACAGCTTTAACTTCATCATTACTGTTTAGTTCAGCCTTCTTAGCGTTCACTCCGTAAAAACTAGCCTTGAATGCTTCTCGACCCTTCTTCATGTCGGCGTCAATGGTCCAGTATTCCTTTGGAACGAATTCTTTGATTTCACGTTCTCTTTGGATGATCAACCATAAAGCGATTGATTGAACACGTCCAGCACTTAGACCCTTTTTAACCTTTTTCCATAGTAATGGAGAAATGGAATAACCAACTAAACGGTCTAAAACACGACGAGCTTGTTGAGCATCAACTAAGTTCATGTCAATTTCTCGAGGGTTCTTAAATGCTTCCTTAACGGCATCCTTGGTAATTTCATGGAAAGCAACACGATTCTTATCGTCTTCTTTCAAGCCAAGTAAGTGTGATAGATGCCATGCGATAGATTCTCCTTCTCTATCCGGGTCAGATGCAAGGTAAACATTTTTGGCTTTTTTAGCTTCAGCCTTTAGTTCCTTGATTGTTTCACCCTTACCACGAATAGAGATGTAGTGAGGTTCAAAATCGTTGTCGACGTCTACACCCATCTTACTCTTTGGTAAATCTCTAACGTGACCCTTACTAGCAATAACACGGTAGGTTCTACCTAGGTATTTTTGAATGGTTTTAGCCTTGGTTGGAGATTCGACAATCACTAGTTTCTTTTTTGCCGACTGTCTTTTTTTCTTTGTTGTTGATTTTGTAGTAGTCGCCATTTACATCCCTCGTCATTTTATTTCTTTTTTAATATCTCCCAAAGGCTAATTATTAATATTTATATTCTTCTAATATGTCTTTGGCAGTAATTACTGGTTTGGCACCAGCTTGAATTAAATCATTACAACCAACCGATAACGGACTATCAATCCTCCCTGGGACTGCTAAGACGTTTCGGTTATTTTGTAGTGCTAAATTAGCGGTGATTAAACTACCGGATCTATACTTGGCTTCCGTTACCAGTATAGAACGTACCAATCCAGCTATAATTCGATTTCTTTCCGGAAAATGGTATCTAGCTGGTCGACAGCCAACTGGATATTCGCTTATCAACAAATGATTTTTGGCAATTGTTCGTTGTAGCGATTCATTTTCTCTTGGATAATATTGATCTAAACCGGTTCCAATCACAGCAATCGTTTTACCATGATTGGCAATTGCTGCCAAGTGAGCAAGTCTATCAACCCCCTTGGCTAGTCCAGAAACAATCGTGATTCTGTTATTAATAATATCAGGCATTAAGCGCTTAATTACCTTAACAGAATATTCAGTATTATTTCTAGAACCAACAATTGCTAATGCTTTATTTTCTAAAAGCCTTAAATCACCAAAGTAAAATAACACAATTGGTGGCAAATATGCTTCTTTTAAATTCTCCGGATATAAGTCATCTATAATGGTTATCCATTTAACATGATTTATATGATGATCAAGTTCACTATTTAATTTATCACTATTATAGAAATTAATAAATGTTTTTGATTTATTTTTAGATAACATTAATGTTTCTGCAATCTCTTCAGCAGTCATATTTAACTCGTCAGGAATTACGTCGTAAGCGCTTTTTAACCATCGATAAAATCGATATTCAGATTTAATACCGATGCCCTTAGCTAATTTTAGTTTTAATAATAATTCTCTTGTTTTCATATATACCTCCACTTTTACAAGGTATATACGATAAAAGTGACTACAATAAATCAGAAACTGGTTTAAAACTTCTTCGATGAATTGGGGTTGCGCCGTACTTGTGTAAAGCGTCTAAGTGCTTCTTGGTACCATAACCGGCATTGTTAGCAAAATCGTATTCTGGATATTGCTGATCATATTCTTTCATTAAGTCATCACGATAGGTCTTAGCTAAGATGCTGGCAGCAGAAACACTAGCACTCTTTGCATCCCCCTTGATCAATTTAAGTTGATGGATATCAACATCAATTTGCATCGCATCAACGATGATTTCCTGTGGTAATTCCTTTAATCCTAATACCGCTTCTTTCATCGCTACCCTAGTTGCTTCATAGATATTAATATCATCAATTAACTTGTTATCAGCAATTCCATATGAATAATCAATGGCCTTAGCTTTAATTTGGTCAGCTAATTCATATCTTTTCTTTTCAGAAAGTTGCTTTGAATCATTAACTTCGTAGACATCAAAGTCATGGGGTAATACCACTGCACATGTAACAACCGGTCCAGCGAGTGGTCCTCTTCCAACTTCATCAACTCCCGCAATGACATTAATTCCTTCATTCCAAAATTCATGTTCATACTTTAATCGTTGGTGAAATTCCTCTATTTCATGATTTCTTTTCTCAATCTGTTTAACACGCTGTTTGATTAATTTTTGAACGCCGACTCTACTATCATCTTGATATTTTTGCAGTAGTTTGGATTTTACATCATCAACAGATTTTAAAATTTCTTTGATATCTTTGATTGATTCAGCCATTTTTATTCTTCCTCTTCTGTAGATAGGTCGTTAACATCATCTAGAGTAAAACGGCCAATTTTACCTTTTCTGGAATCTAAAATAATTCTCATTGAAGCTCTTTCGTAATCATCTTGCATGCCGACTTTTTTAGTAATCTTTAGTAGTAAATCAACATCAGATAATTCCATATCATCTTCTGATAGATGGTAACGATCGATTAACTCTTTTGGATTAGTGGTTCTAAAGAAATGAAGAGCAAACAAACCAACATCATCACTGTGGTAAATGCTGTCCTTAATTGCTCCTGTCATCGCTAGCTTGTTAGCAATGTCATCATTTTGGAACTTAGGCCATAAGATACCTGGTGTATCCAATAGTTCTAGTTCATCACTAGATTTTAACCATTGTTGACCCTTAGTAACACCGGCACGGTTACCAACTTGAGCAGCACGTCTCTTAACGATTTGGTTCAATAATGTTGACTTACCAACGTTTGGAACACCAACACAAATTGCACGAATGACCTTCTTATCGAATCCTCTTTCCTTAGCATCATCAATCTTATCAGCTAAGAGGTCCTTAACTACCTTAGTGATGTATTTACCTGTGGTGTTTTTCTTTGAATCAATTGCAATTGCCGCATATCCTTGGTTCTTAAAGTATGATAACCATTGGTTGGTAATGTTTGGGTTTGCCAAATCTGCCTTTGTAAGAATCATTAATCTAGGCTTACCTTGACTAATTCTTGCTACTTCCGGGTTGATTGAACTAAATGGGCATCTTGCATCCACTAGTTCAAATACAATATCTACTAAATGAATATTTTCTTCAAATTGACGAATTGCTTTCGCCATATGTCCTGGAAACCATTGAATCATATTTTATCCGCTCCTAACTTATATATATTAATTGTACTATATTAATCACCAAAAAATGAACCTAAATTCATAGGTTCATTTTTTAGTGTTTACTATTTTGAAAATCCATCCAAGCATCATCGAAAATTGTCATACTTGGTAAATAACTAGCATTTTCTTCCAAGTATTCTGAAATTTCATCATAATCAGTTGATTGCTTGGGAAATGATTGATCGTAAAATGCGTTGTTTGCAAATTGAGCAACCGCTTCGGTACTCTTAGGATTACGTTCAGTCATTAAATACTGGTAAAAACTTTTCATAGTTGCTCCTTTATTGATTAGGAATTAAGACTTTAAATTCAAAGTCACCGTCACCATTCATATCAATCTTATTAGCTTGGTATGAAAGTTCTTTCTTACCACCTAATTTGTTGACATGTAAGATAATGCGACTGTTCTTACTATCTAATTCAACCCACTTTGGAATGTTGTAATGCTTACCAACGTAACCAATTACAAAACGAGGTGGTACGTTTAGCTTACCAACTTCAAGCTTACTTGCGGTTAGTTCCACATCACCATTACTTAATAGATGTGGATCCAAACTTAATAGGTAGCCAACTTTGGAACCTAAGATGGTAATCTTACCATAAACGTAGGCTTGTTTGTCTACCCAGAACTTGTAGTCCATGTTTTTTTCTTTCTTTTCGAACTTTTCTAGGTAGTAACTTGATAATGCGTTAATTTGTTTTTTATTCAAACTAACACTAATTGGTGTATTGTTTTTTGACGCTGTTCCCATTTGTGGATTTACGGTTTCACTATTCATTTGTTTCCAAGCATAGAATGCACCACCAAGTAGTACGATGACTAATAAAATGAATAGGTACTTAAATAGTTTTTTCTCTTTTGCTTTTTCCATTACAATTGCCTCTAATTCCAGTCATTAAATCTAAATAATTGTGATACAAGTCTGTCGGTCATGTAGTTATATCCCTTATCATTTGGATGGAAATGATCATCTGGGGAAATATAATTATTTAACTCACCCTTAGTATCGTCTAATTTTAATATGTCCAATGGATTAAAAGTTACTTCGTCACTTGATTCAACTAACTTTTCTTTTTGAGCCTTACTCTTATATTGTCCATATGATAACGGTGTGATGTCAACAAAATGTGCTTTTTTATTTCTTAGCACAACACCAGAAGTAATTTGATTATACTTCTTAACGTATTGATTAATCACATCAACGTTTGCAAAGTATACATAGATTGGATTATAGATACCAAACACATAGATTGGTGCTTTTTTATTTTCTTTTCGAATATCATTCATTAATCTATTCACTTTGGCTTGATAAGTGATAGAAGCTTGCTTCATCCTGCTATTAAACTTAGTTTTACCATCAACTAAAGCGTTACTTTGTAAGCTTTGTAGTAAGTCATTACCACCAACGGTTAGAACAATAATGTTGGCCTTTTTCAAACTACTTGAAAGACCTTTAACATTGTTTTGAACACGCTTATCGATTTGATCACTACGTTGTCCCGCAATTCCATAGTTAACTGTTGTGACGTGCTTATAACCCTTTGTATTCAATGCCTGTTTAGTTCTTGAGACATACCCACCGGCCTTTTTAGGGTCACCAACTCCTTGTGTTAATGAATCACCTAAAGCAACGATTGATACTTTTTTGTTCTTGCTAACATTCGTAATTTTGGCCTTATGTCTAACGTTTGAATAGACCTGGTAGCTCACACCGGCAATTCCAAATACTACGATCAAAAATAGTATGAATTTAAATATTTTTTTCATAATAATCACCCCATAAAAAAAGGTTATGTAGCAATCCATAACCTTTCTTTATTATTTTATTTACGTTCAAATATTTCAAAACGGTATGGATAAATGTTCTTATCATCAATGATTCCTTCTTTGGTTGATACCAAATCAAATTGACTGTAATCAATTTCTGGCATTTGGGTATCACCTTCAAAGTCGTGGTCGATTACTGTCTTGTATAAACGATCAACGTATGGAAGTAATTCAGCAAAAATCTTAGCACCACCAACAACGAAAATTTCCTTATCGCTAAACTTTTTAGCAAAAGCAAGGAACTCATCTAGAGTGTTAAAGACAACAACGTCGTTGGGATATTCACTTTTATCATGACTAGTCAATACGGTGTTTAAACGGTTTGGTAGTGGGCGCTTAAAGCTTTCGTATGTTGTTCTTCCTGCCATGATAATTTGATGTGTGGTAGTTTCCTTAAAGTACTTCATATCAGCTGGTAGATGCCATGGCAATCCACCATTTAAACCAATAATATGATGATCTGATTCAGCCCATAAAAATGAAATCATTAGTAATATCCCCTTTATTATTTATACAGCAACTGGTGCCTTGATTGGATCATGGTGCTTATAATCGATTACCTTAATGTCGTCCATATCGTAATCAAAAATACTTTCCTTATCAGGGTTTAACCATAACTTAGGAGCTTCGTATGGTTCTCTACTCAATTGTTCTTCAATTTGAGAAACGTGGTTTGAGTAAATATGAGCATCCCCTAAAGTATGGATAAATTCACCAGGTTCTAATCCACATTCCTTAGCGATTAGTGAAGTTAACAATGCGTAACTTGCAATATTAAATGGTACTCCTAAGAAGATGTCACCAGAACGTTGGTATAATTGGCAGCTTAACTTACCGTCGTTCACGTAGAATTGGAACATTGTGTGGCAAGGTGGTAACGCTACAAATGGAATGTCTTCTGGATTCCATGCTGAAACAATTAATCTTCTTGAATCAGGATTTGTCTTGATTTGATCAATTACGTTTTGAATTTGGTCGATGGTGCCACCAGTAGTGGTCTTCCATTTACGCCATTGGCTACCGTAAACAAGTCCTAAATCACCGTATTTCTTGGCAAAGTCATCATCTTCAACGATTCTTTGACAGAATTTTTTCTTTTCAGCTAGGTATTGTTTCTTAAATTCTGCATTCTTTTCAGCTCTCAAACCGAAATCGGTCATGTCTGGGCCAGTGTATTCATCTGATTCAACCCAGTTTTTAAAAGCCCATTCATCCCAGATATGGTTCTTGTGCTTTAGTAAGAATTGAATATTAGTGTACCCGCGTAAGAACCATAATAATTCACTCTTGATTAATCCAAAAGGAACCTTCTTGGTAGTTAATAAAGGAAAACCTTCTGATAGATCAAAACGCATTTGGTAGCCAAATGTACTAATTGTCCCTGTTCCTGTTCTATCTTCCTTACGATGGCCATTTTCTAAAACGTACTTGGCAAGATTTAAATAAGCATCTTCTAACATGTCATTACCCCTATTCAACATATTCGCTTAAATATTCCCAGCGACTAATCTTTTCGTCGGACTGTTTATTTAAGTCGTCAATCTTTAATTGTGTTTCAGCTAGTTTATCATAATCATTTCCCAAATGGGTCATTTCTTCTTTTAATTGACTGATTTGTTGATCTAAATCATCAATGTCTTTTTCTAACTGATCGTATTCCATTTGTTCAGCATAAGTTAGTTTCTTCTTGGTAGTCTTTTCTTCTGCTGGTTTTTGTTCTTCTTTTTTCTTTGCAGCATGTTCAACATGTGCTTGTTTCTTCTCTGTCTTGTTTTGTTCGGCTGCTTGCTTCAAGTAGTCAGTGAACAATCCGACATGACTTTCGATATCACCATCACCGTTAAAGATTAATAGACGGTTTGCAACCTTATCTAAGAAGTATCGGTCATGAGAAACAGTAATTACAGTTCCACTAAAGTGTGAAATATAGTCTTCTAGAACCGTTAATGTGGAAATATCCAAGTCATTGGTTGGTTCATCAAGTAGTAAAACGTTTGGTTGTTGCATCAATAATTTTAATAAATACAAACGACGTTTTTCACCACCAGACAACTTACGAATCAATGTTCCGTGCATGAACTTTGGAAATAGGAATTGTTCCAATAAGTCGGTAACACTAATCTTATTTCCAGTGTTATCTGTAACGTGTTCACCAACATCTGTTAAATAGTTAATTACACGCTTGTCTTCTGGAATTGGTTCGGTTTGTTGTGTATAGTAAGCCATCTTAACGGTTTCACCAATTTCAATGGTTCCACTGTCTAGTGGTAACTTCCCGGTAATTACGTTTAGTAGTGATGATTTACCAGCACCATTTTCACCTGAAATACCGATTCTTTCGTTTCGTTGAACCAAATCACTGAAGTTCTTCAAAATCGTCTTATTGTTTAGGGTTAGGTTAGCATCCTTAATTTCGATAACCTTTTTCCCTAGTCGTTGTTGGCCTAGGTTGATGTCGATATCTTCTTCTGTTTGTAGGTTACCAACATTTTCCTTTAGGTCATTAAAACGATTAATTCTGGCTTGTTGCTTGGTGGTTCTGGCCTTAGCACCCTTTTTCATCCAAGCTAATTCTTGTTTGTAAAGCTTTTGCTTTTTGTGTTCGGCAGCAACTTCTAGGTCAACTCGTTCGGCCTTTTGTTCCAAGTAATCTTGGTAGTTACCTGTGTATTCGTAAAGACTTCCAAATGATAGTTCCCAAATCTTGTTAGCAATTTGATCTAAGAAGTATCTATCATGGGTTACGAATAGTAAAGCACCCTTATACTTAGCTAGGTATTCTTGTAACCATTCGATTGAGTCAAAATCTAAATGGTTGGTAGGTTCGTCTAAGATTAACAAATCAGGTGATTGAATTAATACTTGGGCTAAACCAACACGTCTCTTTTGACCCCCTGATAGTGTGCTAACCACTTGGTTAACGTCATCAATCTTTAGTTGGGTCAAGATGGTCTTAACGTCGTTTTCAGCATTCCATGCATCTTCTTCGTTCATCTTGGCTTCGGCATCAAGATATTGTCTTTCTGCCTTTGGATCATCTGGATGATTGGAATAGTTTTGTAAGGTTTGTTCATATCTTCTGATGGTGTTAAAAATATCCTGACTTCCGGCAAACACAGCTTCTAAAATGGTTAATGATTCGTCCAACCTAGGTTGTTGTTTTAAGTAACCAATTGTGTATGTCTTTGAGGTAATAATTTCACCAGTAGAATCAATATCTTCCTGTGATAAAACATTTAAAAGTGATGACTTACCACTACCATTGGTCCCAATTAAACCAATTCGATCTTGTTCGTTGATGATGAAATCTAGATCCTTGAATAAGGTCTTTTCACCATATGTTTTAGTTAAGCCTTCCGCTCTTAACGTTTGCATGTAATCACTCTTTCACAATTTTTTTCGCAGCTTCAATTAATTCAGCTTTTTCGTTTTGGAATTCTCCGTTCACGATTCCAGTTTCAATTGCATATAATATTTTACCCAATGCTGGACCCGGTTTGACAATACCGTTCTTAATTAAGTCGCCACCATTGACTGCAATTTCTTTTTTGTTTTTGATTGGTAAAGCATCGTATTGAGATACTAAATCTTCTTCGGATTCGGAAAAACCATACATTTTAGCAATGTGGTTAGCCAAAACTAGAAGTTCCTTACCAGTTTCATACATCGCCCATTTGTCTAAAGAATCATCCCTTAGCTTTTCTACGGCCTTTGTACAAATTTCTGTATTCTTAATGATGTCATTAGAAGCCTTCCATGACTTTAGAAAACTGGTAATACCAGTTCTATCAAGGCCAAATTCAAAAGATAGCAATGACCATACTGAAACTTCATCGGATAAGTCTAAATCATCAATCTTAGCAATTGCTTCTAATTCGTTTTGATGACTAGCAAATCCGGGAACGTATTTATACATGTCTGTATTAAGCATGTCTGAGATACCTTGCTTAGGTCTTTTGGCCATCATCATCTTAACAAATTCGGTATAAATTCGTTCTACCGCAATTTTTTCTAACAACGCACTGTTTGATTTGATTGCCGCTAGCGTTTCTGACTCGATATCAAAATCTAGTTTGCTGGCAAATCTCACCGCACGCATCATTCTTAATGCATCTTCATGGAAACGTTCATTGGGGTTGCCAACCGCTCTAATTAGATGATTTTTTAAGTCGGTTAAACCATCGAATAAATCAGTAACATCCCCGTTTTCTCTCATCGCGAATGCATTAATTGTAAAGTCACGACGCTTTAAGTCTTCCGCTAGTGATCTTACAAATTCAACTTTGTCCGGGCGTCTATAGTCTTGGTATCCTGACTCAGTTCTAAAGGTTGTAATTTCATAACCATTTTTTTCATGAATTACCATTACAGTACCATGTTCAATTCCGGTATCCACAGTTTTTTTGAATATCTTTTTAATTTCTTCTGGGTAAGCACTCGTTGCGATATCAACATCATGAATGTCTAGTCCTAATATTGTGTCACGAACACTTCCGCCAACAAAATAAGCTTCAAAACCAGAATCTTCAATTTTTTGCATCACTGGACGAGCTTTTTCAAATTCGTTCGGTAAGTTTTCTATCTTCATCTTTATACCTACTCTCAATACAATCTATATTAAATATTAACAGATTAGCATTACAATTTACAGATTGAAGTTTGCTAACTTTAGTGCTGTAATAGGAATAAATAACTATTAGGAGTTGAACTAGCCAAATGTTTAATGATTATCCATATCAAGATACTTTTGAGATTGATTTACAGAATAAAGGATTAGCAAAAGTAACTATTAACGAATACACCAAAATCCTTTCTGACATGTTTGACTACCTATCCGATTTCAATAAGGGCTATCAAGAAAATCATAAAGTTAGTAACTTGTTTAATCGTGATATTGAAGAATACCTTCAAATGCTTTTAGACGAACGCAAAATCAACCATAACACTTATAACAAGGTCCTATCACACATTAATGTCTATTTTAACTACCTGTTCACCCATCAATTGAATAATAATTTACCGACAATTGATATTAAGGGCTTAAAACACGAACCTAAGAGTGAATTAGATACTTCCTGGTTAGATAAGCTAAATGACATTCTAACTGACGCAAACGTCCATTTTTACGCTAGAATGACCGTTTTATTAATTAGTAAGGGATTCAAATCTGAGGAGTTCCTCCAACCTGGTTTTTATCGATTATTTAATCAGATTACATTCTCTGATGAAGAAAAAGTGTTCATCAACTTATTTGATAAGTTCATTGAGCCAATTCAGTTAAAGCAAAACAGTCAAGATATCTTTTTAAAACAACGACTTACTAAGGATCCACACATCACTTCTGCTGGATTGCATAAATACCTAACCCCTAGTGAACAATATCTAGGATTTTCACTTAGCCCATCTGAACTATTCAAGAGTTATGTCGTTGATTTTATCAAAAAAAATCCAGACCTAAGTGACTCAAAACTATCAAGTCAATTAAATCTGGATTTATCATCGATTAATTACTACAAAGGATTAATCAAAAAAGACTAATCATCCATGTATTCATCAAGCATAAATGCAGCTTCATCATCATTTGGTTGAAGTTGAACATACTTTTTAAGAAGTTCATACGAATTATCGCGATCACCGTATTCACGGAAGAATAATGCTGCTTGTTTTAAGAAACTAGCATTATCAGAGAAATATGGCTTGGCTGCTAGGTAATTCTTGTGAGCTTCTTTTAGTTTATCTAACTTGTCGTATGAAACGGCTAGGTTCCAGTAGAATTGTGGATCCAATTCGTGGTTTTCAATGTAACTATTCAACAATTTAATGTTTTCTTCATAGTCTTCCTTGGCAACCAATAGGTTAGACATTTCCAAGACAATTTCAATATCGTCTGGATCAATTTCGTTTCCTTGTTGTAGGTATCCCAATGCTTCATCGTTTTCGGAAAGCTTAAGTGCTTCACGGGCTGTCGCTAAGAATAGCTTTTCGTTGTATTGGTCAACGCTTAGCCCTTCTTGCAATACACGATATGCTTCTTCTTGTTTATTTACGGCATCTAATGCTTGTCCCAAGTATGGGTAAAGTGTTGCGTATTGAGGATCTGAATCACGAAGTTCTTCAAATAAATCAATTGCTTCGTCGTATTCCTTTAGTTGTAGGTAAGTGAACGCTGTTTCGAACTTAACGTCTGAAGACATATCAATTGTCTTAATTTGCTTTAGGTATCCAATTGCATTTTCAAAGTTACTGTCATTAGCGTATGAAATCCCAATTCTTTCAACAATGTTAACAGCTGATAGATTGGTAATTCCCTCTTTGATCAAACTTAAATACAAAGGAATAGCCTTATTGTATTCACCCATTGTGTAATACAATTCCGCCAACGCAAATGTGATTACTTCCTCGTCAGGTGCTAATTTTTTAGCTTCTAGCAGCTTTTCACGGCTAACTTCAAATAACTCCTGAGTTTGGTATAAGTCGGCTTGAACCATCAAAGATTTAAGATAAGCAGGTGAATCTTTGCTAATCTTGCTTAATTGTTCCAAAGCTTCATCAGTATTACCTTCACTGATTAAAATATCAGCGATGTCGGTTCTTAGTTCGTCTTCATCAGGGAACTTCTTCAATAGCTTTTCATATAGTTCCTTGGCTTGGTTGGTGAAACCATATGAGTATAGTTCTTCAGCAAGTGAGTACACCATTTCATCGCTATCATGGTGTAATGCTAGATTATATTGTTTATTAAATTCATCGATTTTTCCTTCTTCAAGGAATTCTAGTGCTTTTTGTGAGTAGCTCAAAAATCTCGCTCCTATCATTTAAAACATATAAAAAAAGGCCAGCCCGTAAAACGGACTAGCCTAATTATAGCATACTGTTATTATTTAACAGCATCCTTTAAAGCCTTACCTGGTTTGAATGCAGGTACTTTGCTTGCAGGAATTTGAATTTCTGCACCAGTTTGAGGGTTACGACCCTTACGAGCAGCACGTTCACGTACTTCGAAGTTACCGAAGCCGATTAATTGTACCTTTTCGCCCTTAGCCAAACTACCTTGGATTGAATCAAATACAGCATCAACTGCTGCAGTTGCATCCTTCTTAGTTAAACCAGTTTTAGTAGCAACACTACTTACTAATTCTGCCTTGTTAGCCATGTGTGTTTCACCTCCCACAATGTTCGGAAAACAATCTATGCTTTTCGACTTATGTAATCACAACAAATTAATGTCATTACAGTTATTCAAGATATCACATAAATGCCCGCAATTCAACGATTTTTAATATTTTTTAGCATAAAACATTAAAATTTTTTGCTAAATAACCTTTATTACTTACGTTTTCTAGAAATGATTTTAATCGGAGTCCCAGAAAAGTCAAAGTGTTCTCTAATTTGATTTTCGATATATCTTCTATATGAGAAATGCATTAGTTCTTCATCATTTACAAAGATAACAATGGTAGGTGGTTCACTAGTAACTTGGGTTGCGTAGTAAATACGTAACTTTCTACCATTGATACTTGGTGTTGGTGTCATGGCAATTGCATCCATCAATACATCATTTAGCATTGATGATGAAATACGCTTAGCGTGGTTGTCATAGACACGTTTGATCAAGTCAGGAATTTGGCTTAGACGTTGCTTAGTCTTAGCTGAAACAAACAAGATTGGAGCATATGATAGGTATTGGAATTGACTTCTAATCCCTGCTTCAAATTCTTGTTGCGTCTTACTGGTCTTCTTCAAAGTATCCCATTTGTTAACAATGATAATGACACCTTTCCCACCTTCGTGGGCATAACCAGCAATACGCTTGTCTTGTTCACGAATACCTTCTTCAGCATTTAAAACGATTAAGGCAACATCACTATTATCGATGGCTTTCATCGCTCTCATTACTGAGTATCTTTCAGTATTTTCGTAAACCTTACCACGTTTTCTTAATCCGGCAGTATCCACCATGGTGAATTCTTGACCGTCTTGTTCAAATTCAGTATTAATGGCATCTCTAGTTGTTCCGGCAACGTTTGAAACGATTACTCTATCTTCACCTAAAATGGCGTTAACAAGTGAAGATTTACCAACATTAGGACGTCCAATCAAACTAAACTTGATGTTGTCGTCATTTTCTTCTTCTGTTTTTTCATCGAAGTTCTTAATAACTTCGTCCAATAAGTCACCTAGACCTAATCCATGGGCACCAGAAATTGGATATGGATCGCCAAATCCTAAGGAATAGAAGTCATAGATGTTAGCGCGACTTTCAAAGTTATCAACTTTGTTAACTGCTAAAACGATTGGCTTATTGGTTCTGTATAAAATTCTGGCAATATTATCATCAGCGTTAGTAATTCCTTCTTTTCCATTAACCATGAAGATAATTACATCAGCTTCATCAATTGCGATTTCTGCTTGTGCAGTGATTTGTTTAACGAATGGTTGATCACCGATTTCAATACCACCGGTATCAATCATACTAAATTCGTGTCCTAACCATTCACCGTGAGAATAAATTCTATCTCTGGTAACACCAGGAGTATCTTCAACGATAGAGATTCGTTCCCCAGCAATACGGTTAAAAATTGTTGACTTTCCAACGTTTGGTTTTCCAACAATTGCAACTGTAGGTAAACTCATTTAATATTCACCCTTTCTTTCATAATGAAAAAAATATCCTTCACAAAAAAATGAAGGATATTTTTAAAGATTATAATATATTATTGATTATCTTCGTCTAATCCTTTACCAACAATGTCACCTAAAGTGAATCCATTTTCTTCTTCAGGAGCATTTTCAGTAGCATTATCAGTAGCTTCGACATGTTCACTTGAATCTTGAGCATTTTCTGGTTCAGGTTCAAGAGCACGTAATGATAAAGCTAAACGATGTTCACTTGGGTTAACATCTAAAACTTTAGCATCAACAGTTTGACCAACCTTTAATACATCAGAAGGTGTATTAACATGTTTGTGTGAAATTTGAGAAATGTGAATTAACCCTTCAACACCAGGAATTACTTCAGCAAAAGCACCAAAATCAACTAATCTCTTGATAGTTGCCTTTACAGTACTACCTTGAGGAGCTTTTTCTTCAATTTCATCCCATGGTTGTGGCTTAGTTTGCTTGATTGAAAGTGAAATTCTTCCACGTTCCTCGTCCATAGCAATAACCTTAACTTTAACGTCTTGGCCATTTTCTAGAACGTCAGCAGGCTTGTTTACACGTTCGTATGAAATTTCTGAAACGTGAACTAGTCCGTCGATACCACCAAGGTCAACGAAAGCACCGAAATCAGTCATACGTGCAACTTTACCTTCAACAACATCACCAACATTTAGCTTGTCCATAACTTCTGAACGAGCTTCTTCTTGGTTCTTAGCTACAACATCACTGTGTGAAAGAACTAATCGGTTCTTTTCAGGAACGATTTCAACAATCTTACATTCGAATTGTTGACCGTTGTATTGGTTTAAGTTTCTTACAAAGTGGTTAGTGATCATTGATGCAGGGATAAATCCACGTACACCAGCGTCTACTACTAAACCACCACGTACTGCGTTTTGAACAGTAACAGTAATAGTTTCATTGTTTTCAGCTTTTGCCTTTAATTCGTCCCAAACCTTACGTTCTTCTAAACGACGAATTGATAGAAGGAAGCTTCCACCTTCTTTATCATCACCGATACGTGAAATTACACCAAATTTACCTTTGTCGCCAACTTTAAATTTGCTTTCAACGTCATCAACAGGTTGTGAGGATAGTTCACGACGAGGAACAACTCCTTCAACCCCGGTGTTGTCAATACCAATAATTAATTGATGATCCTTGTCAAAGGCCAAAATTTCACCACTGACAACATCGTTAATATTAACTTGGTCCACACTATCCAAGGCTTCTAATAAATCTTTGTTTGTTTGTTCATCTGATTCACTCATCTGATATTTCCTCCTTGAGACTACTATAACTTACATTCTAGACTATGTTATTAATAAAATCTAGTTTAATGATTAAATTATAGTGTTTGTTTTTTTGTTATTTCATCAGAGATGGCATCAACCACTTGATCAATTGACATCGAAGTAGTGTCAATTTCCTTTGCATCAGCAGCTTTTGTCAATGGAGACACGGCTCTATGAGAGTCTTTGTAGTCTCTTTCTTCAATTTCTTTTTTCAATTGTTCTAGTGGAACATGAATACCCTTTTCGGCATTATCTTTAAAACGACGATCAGCTCTTTCATCAACACTAGCAATCAAGAAAATTTTAACTTCAGCATCTGGTAAAACTGTTGTTCCGATATCTCTACCGTCCATAACAATACCACCCTTAGCTGCAATATCTTGTTGTCTTTGAACAAGTTCTTTTCTAACTGCACCTAGACTAGCAACAGTTGATACGTTATTAGTAACATCTTCTTGTCTAATATCGTTAGTAACTTCTTGTCCATCAAGGAAAACCTTTTGTTGTTTTTCCCCAGGTTCAAAAGTAATTTCAGTATCATTTAACATGTCTAAAATCACTTTTTCGTCATCCAAAGGATATCCTAATCGTAAGGCCTTTAGAGTAGTTGATCTATACATTGCACCAGTATCACAGTAAATGTATGAAAATCTTGCTGCAACTAATTTGGCAACTGTACTTTTTCCAGCAGATGCTGGTCCGTCAATCGCTACTTGTAACTTACTATTATTCATAAACTTAAACACCACTTAATTTTATTTTACTAGAATCTTTTGGCCGTTTCTAACCTTGTTAGAATCAGCAATACCGTTAATTCTCATTAGACTTTGAACACTTGTACCGTACTTCTTAGCAACACGGTATAAATCAGTCATACCATCTTGGCCAATAACAGCGTATCCACTGTTGTTAGCAGTTGTTGATTGGTTGGTAGTTGTTGTTTGGTTTTGTGTGTTATTGCCATTAGTTTGACCTTGAGTATTATTGTTTGAGTTATTCATTGTGTTGTTCATGCTTGATGAACTGCTCATTGCTGAAGAACTACTCATTGAACTTGAGCTAGACATCATTGAACTTGAACTTTCTTTATCATTATCACTTGATTTCTTCTTTGAAGACATTGAAGAAGATGATGAAGAATTAGTTGTTGTAGAGTCAACATTGTTGCTACCACTTGGACTACTAATCATTCCGTATACTAGAGCAAATAATCCAATTACTACTAGGATTGTGATTAAAACGATTGCAACTGTCTTATGTCCTCTATGTTTTCTTCTACTTTCTACTCTTGAAAAATTACTGTAATCGTCGTTATTATTCAAAATAATGACCTCCTAATAATATCTTATGTCTTAATTATACATGAATTTTACTATTTAGAAAAAAGAGTTTGAATAATACTTTGCCATTTGACATTCTGTGGCCGCGAATTCAAGCTTTTGCTTTCTTGAACTAAATCCATCTGTTCTAATTGTAATTGGGTGTCTTCTCCATTACAACAATTTTCATCGTGTTCAGAAAAAATTTCGTTAAAGTATCTAAGTAAAAATGCACGCTTACATCCCTTTGTTTTCACATAACCCAACATTTGGTTTAAGGATGTTACTAATTCGTTTCTTCTTCCCTCAAATATATTAATTACTTCGTTTTTCGTAAAACCACTTTGAAAATAATAGTTAATGAGATTGGCTTTTTCGTCCAATTCATTGTTTTTCAGTTGTTGATAATGATCATAAAAGAAGTTAATCATATCCTCACTTGGAATTGTGTCATCAATAAATCGATATTGTAAAATTTCGTCTTTTTCTTTATACAAAATAACTGAGATGCTTTGTTTACCATCCCTACCAGCTCTTCCCATCTCTTGGACGTATGATTCCAAATTAGCGGGCATGTGGTAATGAATGACAAATCTGATGTTATCCTTATCGATTCCCATTCCAAATGCACTTGTGGCACAAATTATATCAATTTGGTCACTAATAAACTGATGTTGAATTCGATATCGACTATCAGCATCTAAATCAGCATGGTAAACCTCAACGTTTAATTTGGTTTTTTCTTTTAACCACTCACAAACTGCGTTAGCAACCTTCTTACTAGAGAAGTAAATAATCCCTGGCTTCATCAATTTATTCACTAGGTATAGCAAGTGATCATTTTTATCCTCATTACTAGTAAACGTATCAACGGCCAATGCAATGTTAGGTCGATTCGTCGAGTACTTAATCGTTTCTACGTTTGGTAAACCAATTTTTTCTTTAATGTCTGAAACGACATCATTAGATGCGGTAGCAGTCAGCATTAAGGCAGTCGGATGATTTAAACTGATGATTATCTCCTTTAAGTTTAGATACTCAGGTCTAAAATCTGGTCCCCATTGATTAATACAGTGCGCCTCATCTACCACAAATAAAGAAATTTTGTGCTGCTTAAAAGCATCTAATACATCTGAATTAGACAACATCTCTGGTGAAACGTAAACGTACTTGTAGTTATTTAAATTATTGATGACTCTTTTGCGATCAACCCAAGAAAGATTAGATGTTATCGCGACCGTTTGTTTTTCACCCAGGTACCTCATTCTATCAACTTGATCTTGCATTAATGAAATAAGCGGAGATACCACGATTACCATCCCATTAACCATCTTACCAACGTATTGATAAATAAGGGTCTTACCCGTACCTGTTGGCAACACGCCTAATGTATCCTTACCATCTAGGATTGATTGGATAACCTCTTTTTGCCCAGAACGAAAGTCATCAAAGCCAAACCATTTCTTTAGATGTTTCTTTAATTCTTCATCACTTAACATCTTGTTTGCTCCTTAATATTTGATAGATTCTGAACTCAAAAAAATTGATATCTGTGCTTTCACTGATCTGACGATATTGCCAATCATCAATTGGCAGGTTATCAAAAGATCGGCGTAATGTTCTTTCATCTTCAGCACTAACGATTTTAGTGTAAGGAAACTTACTTTCCGGTAACCAAATTGCCATCTCTAATAGATGTTCTCTCACAGTTGATAACTTTACGCTTAGGTTATTAGCGATTTGATCTAGCGTATTACCACTAACAAATTGTTTATACGTTTGAATCGCATGATGGTTCATCTTTAAAGTTCGCACGTCGTTTATCAATGGTAATAATAACTGATCATCATCATTAATAATATAGTTAATAAAATCGACCCAACCATCGTATTCCATGAAGAATGCTTCAACATTTGAAATGCCCAGGCTATCCGCCAATTGACAGTTTGTCATTCCATAAACATCATGGCCAATCATTTGTTGAGCAATGATATTAGCCTTCTTCTCATCGACTTGTGATAAGTACTTGGTTAAATAATCTTCTAGTCGACTTACGATTTCTGCCTTATTTTGAATAAACCATCTTTTAACAATCATCGCGCTCTTCATATCTGTTTTAACTGGATAATAGTTCTTATTTTGATAGCTATATTCTGAAACAGATTGAATGGCCAATAATATTCTTGCCTTAAACTCATTTACATCATAATCATATTGATACGATGTGTTCTGTAATATGTAAAAGGATTCCTTTACAGAATCCTTTTTAATTTGACCCTTTGTGGTCAATTGATACTGAAATTCATCAACTTGTTTTGCTAGACCGTCAATGATTAACTTTTTGAGTGATCCGTTGATAGAATTTAGATCATATGTTTTTAGAATTGCTGAGTATTGTAAGATACCGTAACGCATTGCCCAGAAAAGTGTTGAAACGGTTCTTTTCCCGTTTAGCAAGTTTTGAATTAGTTTAATTCTTCTTGGTTGCGTCGATGATAGAAGCAATAACAGCAAATCTTTGTTCATTGTTTATCTCTTTTCTTTATATTTTTCCCATGCATTGCTTCTGTTATATACAATCACGAAGACAATACCAATGAATAATCCCTTGATAATGTTAAATGGTGCGACTGTGTATAACACAGAATCCAATAGGCTAAAGCTCAATTTAAACCCAGTTAAATTGATGTATAGTGGTGTAATCACAAAATAGTTCAATACACTCATAACTAGAGCTAACATGACTGTTTCAAACAGAACCATAATAACGTATTTAGCGTGGTTTTGAACTAATTTATTAACCAATGTAACTGATAACACGATTGTTAAACTAGCGACTAATAACGCTGAAATTCCAATCAGATTAATCAAAGAAACACCGGTAAAGACGAAGTATAGTACCGCTCTTAGCAATGCTACGATCAAACCACTACGAGTTGATAATAACACAGTTGCTAAAAGAATTGGGATATCACCAAAATCTAACTTCATGTATGGTGCCATTGGTAAGATAGGCACTGAAAGATAGGTCAATAGATATGCCAATCCTCCTAAAATAGAAACCTGAACCAGGTTCTTCAAACTAAAACGACTACTTGTACTACTTAACATAATAAATCCTCCATATGAGGAATATCTTCAAAAAAAGCCCATTGATCCATCGAAGACCAATGAGCTTTTTGCGTACTCAAAAAGAGATCTTCTTTATACCAGACTGTACTGTCGGCTTTGGAATTTCACCAAATCAACTATCAAACGATAGGTAGCGGGCTGTAACCGCCGGTCGGGAATCTAACCCTGCCCTGAAGATAAACCAATTTTTATTTTTTCAAGAACGATTATAGCAAAAAAGGCCTGTTTTAAACAAGCCTTTTATCTCTTTTCAGTCATTTCGTATAGCTTTTCAACTTCGAATTTCTTTAATGGACGGTAATCACCTGGTTGTAATCCCTTTAAGTTTAGGAAAGCAAATGATTCACGTTTCAACTTTTTAACCGGATGACCGATTGCCTTGAACATGTTCTTAACCTCATGGTTTTTACCTTCATGAATTGTTAATTGTACAACAGCGGTCTTCTTACCATTATCGGTTTCTAAGACGTTTGTCTTGGCAGGTGCGGTCTTCTTACCGTTAATCTTAACACCTAGTCTTAGTTGCTTTAATTCGTCGTTAGTTGGAATTCCTTCAACCTTAGCTACATAAGTCTTTTCAACTTCGTACTTAGGATGAGTTAAACGGTTATCCAAGTCCCCATCATTAGTCATTAGTAAAAGACCGGATGTATCGTAGTCCAATCGACCAACTGGATAAATTCTTTGTTCAACATCTTCGAAAAAGTCTAGAACAGTCTTTCGATCCTTTTCATCAGACACTGAAGTGATAATTCTTCTTGGTTTGTATAACAAGTAATATACCGGTGCTTCCTTGTTGATTGGCAAACCATCAACTTGCACTTCATCAGAAACTTTAACCTTTGTTCCTAGCTCAGTAACAACTTGACCGTTTACCTTTACGCGACCGGCTAAAATAATTTCTTCTGATTTACGTCTTGAAGCTACCCCGGCTTTAGCCATTATCTTCTGTAGTCGTTCCGCCATTTTCTTCCTCCTGAAGTAAAATTTCATTATCAATTTTTGGTAATTCGTTTAAGCTCTTAATTCCAAACAACTTCAAAAAGTTATCAGTTGTTGTATAAAGCTTTGGATGACCCGGTACCTTCTTGTAACCGGCAGTGGCAATTAGACTTTGTCTCAACAATCTTTGGACTGTCTTACTGCTGTTCACACCTCTAATGTCATCCACTTCAACCCTCGTAATTGGTTGATTATAAGCAATAATCGTAAGTGTTTCTAGCGCTGTTTGAGTTAAAGAAATGCTTTCATCACTTTGTAAATATCCCTTAATTAGATCGTTTAGTTCTTCCTTTGTGGCAAGTTGAACCTTATCAGAATATTCCATCAACGTAAATGGTGAGTCTTCGTGTTCAAAAGACTCCTTTAGTTGATTCATTAATGTTTCTAGCTCACTAGTACTTAGTTTCAATAATGTGCTTAGATTGTCGTATGTTATTCCATCTTCACCAGATATATATATTAGGCTCTCTAGCTGCGCTAACTTACTAACCAATTACTCTTCACCTTGCTTTACGATTTTTTCTAAATATAGTTTGTCGTCGATTTGTCCGACCTTGACCTTTTGTTCCTTAACAAGTTCTAGTAGTGATAAAAATGTAGTAACTACAAATTCAACGTTACTAGTCTTATCAAATAAGGAATCAAACTCAACTGATTGCTGTTTGGATAATCTATCCATAACATATGTTGATTGGCCTTTGACAGTGTATTCCCATTCAATCACTGAGTGTACATATGGTTCATTTGATTTAATCTTTTCGATAATTCGATCAAACGCTTGTTGAATTAAATCGATACTGAATTTTTCGTTATCGTTAAAATCAATCATCTCATCGACACTTGGTAAAACGGGATCAACGCTGTGATATTGACTAGTCTTAGTCTCCATCTTTTTCAACACTTTTGATACTTCTTTATATTCTTGATAAATCAAAAGTTGATTTACTAATTCATCCCTTGGATCTTCGTAATCATCATCTTCGTTAATTTCATCATTTCTAGGCAACAATAGCTTAGACTTGATTGCCATCAAATTGGATGCCATTACAAAGTATTCACCTGCGATATTAACATTTAGGTTTTTCATCTCAGTCAAATATTCAACGTATTGTCTGGTAATCTTTTCAATTTGGATGTCATATATGTCCATTTCAGATTGCTTGATCAGATGTAATAGTAATTCTAAGGGGCCATCAAAATCATCAATGTGAATATTTATGTTGTTAGAGTTATTGAACTCTGGTTCCATTACGTTTCTCCCAAATTTCACAGATTGAAGTGGTATCCATTGTTCCGACAATCTTTTTACCCATGTATAGGTTATTTAAATCATCAATCATTGAACAGCAGTTATTAATGTTCCAAGAATCGGGTGTTAGGACTACTCTTCTTAGAACTAATAAATCATTTTTTTGTTCAATTGCGACTAATCCAGCCCAATTGTCATCTTGATTTTTCCATAAGTAAATAACACGGTTATCACTATCTTCATACCAGTTCATTTCATCTTCTAAATGATTACCCTTATTCATGTCTGGTAATAAAGAAAGCATATCCATAGCGATTTTTTTATATTCTGTTCTATATTTTAGTAGCATCCCAAATTCCTCCAATCTGTGCTTTAGGCGTGTGGATGAAAATCATCAAACGCCTTATTTAGATGTTCATGGGAAACATGTGTATAGATTTGAGTCGTCGATATATCCGAGTGCCCCAATAGCTCTTGTACAACTCTCAAATCCGCTCCATTTTCTAGTATATGAGTAGCAAATGAATGACGTAAAGTATGTGGCGTAACCTTTTTCTTAATACCAGCTAAACCAACATAACGTTTAAGCTTTTGCCAAATACTTTGTCTACTTAAACCAGATCCATGAGCATTTAAGAATAGATAATCACAATGTCTTCTTTTTAGCAAAAGATTGCGACTGTTTTCCATATAAGTATATATCCACTTGATGGCCTGAGAGCCAATCGGAATAATTCTTTCCTTGTCTCCCTTACCAATCGTTTGAATAATTCCCATATCCAAATGTAAATTATCCATCTTCAAATTAACTACTTCGCTAACACGCAATCCTGTGGCATACATAACTTCTAATATCGCCCTATCTCTAATGCCATATTTGTCGTTTGTATCAGGAACTGCCAGCAACTTATCAATTTCCTTCATCGTCAATACATCTGGTAAATGATTGGCCGATTTAGGAGTATCTACATTGACCATCGGATCTTCGATGATGAAGTGATATCTTTGTAGGTACTTAAAAAACTTTTTCATCGTTGAAACAAAACGGATTATGGAATTTCTTGCCTTTCCACAATCCTTCATGTACTTCATATAATCTAAAATTATCTTTGAATCGACTTTTTTAAATTCACTAATATGATTGTCTTTTAAGTAATTGATAAATCCTTTAATGTCTTGATGATAGCTCTTAATCGTATTATCTGATAATCCGCGTTCAATCACCAAATAATGTAAGTAGTCCTTAACTTCGGAGTCCATAATATCACCCGATTTTATTCAATATCAGTTTCTTTACCCTTTTCAGTTAACAACATTTCGCCATCTTTTTGTTCAATCAGACGGTTCTTCAAAAGATTACCTACCGCACGTTTGAATTGTCCCTTACTGATACCAAAGAAAGCCTTGATGTCTTCAGGAGTACTCTTGTCGGTATAAGCAATCTTTCCATCTTCTGCTCGCTTCAAAACAGCAAAAATCATTTTTGAATCGTCACTAATTGCTTCGTATGCACGAGGCTTCATTGAAAGGTTCAATGTTCCATCTCGTAAAATTCCGATTACTCTTACGTCAACTTGTTGACCTAAGCGTGGTTCCATTTCACGTTCGCTCGGATGGATAAATCCTAGTCGATAGTCATCTGTGATAACACGAGTTCCGGCTAGCTTTAATCTGTAAGTTGTCGCCTTCATGTTACGGTTCTTTAGCTTGGGATTAGCTGGGATCGAAATACTCTTGAAGATTTCTTCGTCAGCTAATTCACCCCAAATTCGATCTTTTTTATCGATTTTCAAGGCAATCATGACTTTATCACCATGTTGAGGCCATAACTTTGTTAATTCAGGAAGATCATCGATTGATACGGCGATGTCCTTGTTAGGTAATCCGATATCAACAAAAATTCCCAATCCATACTTGCTTTGGACAACCGTTCCAAATGCATAGTGATCCACTTGGACATCTGGAATGTTTCTTGTTATTT
Organism: Apilactobacillus kunkeei; assembly: GCF_001308195.1. Lineage (GTDB taxonomy): Bacteria > Bacillota > Bacilli > Lactobacillales > Lactobacillaceae > Apilactobacillus > Apilactobacillus kunkeei_C. The sequence continues at coordinate 168,290 of NZ_JXDF01000017.1, forward strand.
GCATCTTGTGATTTTCATTTTCATATGCAAATCCCTTAAAGTTACTACCAATCTTTAGTGGCTTTAATATTTCGTCCTTATCCAATAGGAATGTTGTTCCTTCAATTTGAACAAAATAGTTTTTGTCATTTTCGTCAGTTACTTTACCAGAAACAACACGGCCTAAAAAGTTATTCATTAATATTCCTCATTTCGAATCGTTATATGTCAATTCTACACTAATTTACATAATATTTCGATAAAAAAAGAGGATGCATTTAAAATGCACCCTCTTTTCGAGTAAATATTATAGTGAGTTAGCAGCGCCTGCGTAAACAATTCCGCGACGTGCATCTACTGTAATAGTTTGACCGTCTGAGATGTTTTCAGTAGCACCCTTAGCGCTAACAATAACAGGAATTCCTAGTGAAATACCTAATACTGCAGCATGTGATGTCATACCACCATCTTCAACGATAATTGCGCTTGCCTTCTTAATAGCTGGCAAGAAGTCTTTGTTGGTATTCTTAGCTACCAACACGCCACCGTCAACAGCCTTGCTGTTTGCATCGGCAGCGTTACTTGCTAAAAAAGCTTTACCGATAACAGTCTTGTCGCCAACACCTTGTCCTTGAGCAAGTTCTGAACCGATCAACTTAACGCTCATTACGTTAGTTGTACCCTTTTCGCCAACAGGTAAACCTGCAACTACAAGGATTAAGTCGCCTTCCTTAGCTAAGCCAGTTTCAACTGCCTTCTTAGCTGCAAAGTCGAACATACCATCACTGTTTTCTGGCTTGTCAACAACGATTGGTTGAACACCCCAGTTAACCATTAGACCACGACGTACACGGTCATCAAAAGTTAATGCTAAGATATCAGCATTTGGATGGTACTTAGAAATCATACGAGCTGAGTAACCAGTTGAAGTAGTAGTTACGATAGTCTTGATGTCAAGATCCTTAACCATTTCAGCAACTTGCTTACCGAATGCTTCAGTAACGTCACCGTTGTTGAATGCAGGACGAGCGTCACCGTATTCAGCGTAGTGGTTTTCAGCCTTAACGTCTAACTTAGCCATAGTAGCAACTGCTTCTGCTGGGTAGTCACCGTTAGCACTTTCACCTGAAAGCATAGTAGCATCAGTACCGCTTAATACAGCGTATTCAACGTCTGAAGCTTCAGCACGTGTAGGACGTGGGTTTTCAATCATTGAGTCCAACATTTGAGTTGCAGTAATAACTGGTTTACCCATTTCGTTACATCTGTGGATTAAGTGTTTTTGAACGATTGGAACATTTTCTGCTGGAATTTCAACAGCCATGTCACCACGAGCAATCATCAAACCATCAGAAACCTTCATGATTTCTTCAAAGTTGTCGATACCTTCTTGTGATTCAATCTTAGGGAAGATTTGAACGTCTTCTTTATGTTCGTCTTCAAGTAATTTACGGATGTCTAAAACATCTTCTGGTTTTCTTACAAATGAAGCGGCGATGAAGTTAATGTGCATTTCTGAAAGGCCAAAACGAATGTCGCTTGAATCCTTTTCAGTAATACCTGGTAAGTTAATTGAAACACCAGGTGCAGTAACAGTTTTACGTGAACCTAGAGTAGCGTTGTTTTGAGCAACAACAACTAGTTCTTTGTTAGCTTCATCGATTTCTTTGATAACTGAGTCTAGGATACCGTCATCAAATAAGATGTGGCCACCAACGTGAACGTCAGCTAATAAGCCAGGGTAAGTAACGGCGATCTTTTCTTTAGTACCTTCAATAGATTCGTCCATTGAAATTCTAAATTCGTCGTTAGTGTGGAATTCAATCTTACCATCTTTTTGGATAGTAGTACGGATTTCAGCACCCTTAGTATCAAGCATAAGACCAACAGTCTTACCAGTTCTCTTTTCGGCTTCATGAACTTTGTTTAAACGATCAAAGTGTTCTTCATGGTCACCATGTGAGAAGTTAAATCTGAAAACATTAGCGCCAGATTCGATTAATTTGACAATAGTGTCAACATCGGTACTAGCAGGTCCTAATGTACTTACGATTTTTGTTTTCTTCATAAGTAAAAATCTCTCCTTTTATTTTGTATGATAAATCATCCCTAAAAGATGACTATCATGCATAACTAGGTTTCATCTAGAATTGTATCACTTTTTAAAATTTATGTCTTTTATTTTTGCGCAATTTTTTAATAATTCAAAATTATTTATAAACTACATTGCCATTGCCTAATAATTGAATAAGTTTATCGTGCAATTCCTTGCTATTATTCAAATTATTGTCCGTACTTAACAGCTTTTTGGTACCGTTTTGTGAATTATATATAACGACTTGATGATTTCCATGATTTTGTTTCATCAATGCATAAACATTTCTCAATACTTGATTGGAATTGTGGGCCTCATCAATCTTCAAATACCATTTTTCACTAGGCATTTGCTTTTTGATTTTACTCAAAACGTTTGCTGCAGGATACATCTTATCGGCAATCAGTTGATACTGACCGTTTCTCTTTTCGGGTTTACCACTTACCATAATTACCATGGATGTTCTAATCCAATTAGCAATAAGTTTGTAAGTTGATGGGAAGACTGTCACGTTAATATCTCCGGCAACATCTGTTCCATCAACGAACGCCATATTGTCACCCTTTTTGGTCCTAATGGTCTTAACTCTTTGCACAAACAATAGACAGTTAATTGGTTCATCATAACTACCCAATTCGTCTGAAGAAACAATCTTCATTGCACTTTGTAGTCTTTGATATTGTTCTACTGGATGTCCTGATAAATAAACACCAACGTATTTATTTTCCAATTCCAGTTTATCAACTAGACTAAGTTCTTCGGCAACTCGCTTTTTAGGCTTTAGTGTCTTGAATAAGTCCTGAGATCCGCCGCTTAAGTTAACTGATTCAACGTATTCATCAATCGAATTAGCTAATTCGGAGCGATTATCACTAAAACTATCAAAAGCACCCACGTAAATAAGTGGTTTTAATAAGTCGTTTTTTCTAAACTGTGGTGAAATTCTGGAAATGAACTCTTCTAGTCCCTTGTATGGACCATTTTGTTCACGTTCTTCAACAATTTCACGAATAAAATCACTACGTATTCCCTTGATGCATCTTAGACCAAAGATAATGTTTTGCCCGTCATCAATAAACTCTTCAAATGACTTATTGATATCAGGTGCCAATACATTAATATTACGTTTCTTAGCCTCCACAACATAAACATTAATCTTGTCGTGATTTCCCATTACGGAGTTCAACAATCCGGTAAAGAATTGACGACTAAAATGGGCTTTCAAATAAGCTAATTCAAATGCCATCTTACTGTAAGCCACAGCATGAGACTTATTGAAACCGTAACTAGCAAATCGTTCAATATATTCGAAGGTTTGACTAGCAGATTGCTTTGAGTAACCCTTCTTTTCGGCTCCAGTAATAAACTTATCTCTCATTGATTCCATTACGCCTTGCTTTTTCTTACTCATTGCACGACGTAACAAGTCGGCTTCACCAAGTGTGAAGCCACCCATGATTGATGCCACTTGCATTACCTGTTCTTGATAAACAATGATTCCATACGTTGGCCCTAACACATCAACAAGGGTTGCATCGATTCCTTCAACCTTTTCCTTGCCCTTCTTTCGAGCAATGAAGGTGTCGATATTTTCCATTGGACCAGGACGGTACAAGGCATCAACGGCCGCAACCTCATTGAAGTTATCCGGATGTAATGATTTCAAAACACGTTTAATCCCGTCAGATTCAAATTGGAAGATTCCATTTGTATCACCCTGTTGGAATAATTCCAATGTTTTGGGATCGTTTAAATTAATCTTTCTGATATCAAAATTACTGTTAACATCTTTTCTAACTAGTTGAATGATGTCGTTTAAAATTGAAAGGTTCTTTAAACCAAGAAAATCAATCTTCAACAAACCGATTTCTTCTACGTAGTTCTTAGAATATTGAGTAATCAATAGCTCTTCATTTCCTGATTGAAGCGGTGAAGTCTCAACAATTTTGTTTTGACTTAACACCAATCCGGCAGCATGCGTCGATGAATGTCTAGGGTTACCTTCTAGTTTAGTAGCCGTTTCATACATCAACTTATTCAAGGCATTGTCGTTAACGAGGTTCCTAAGTTTTAGTGAGTTATCGTAAGATTCCTTAAGCGTAATCTTTAACTTGTTTGGAATGGCTTTACTCCACTCGTCTTGTTCAAACTTAGATAAACCAAATGTTCTACCCACATCCCTTAATACTTGTTTGGTCGACATTGTATCAAAAGTAACGATTTGAGCAACGTTTTGATGCCCATACTTATCATGGACATAGTTTAAAATCACTTCACGTTTATCGTCTGGAATATCCAAATCAATATCCGGCATTTGAGCACGTTGGTCATTTAAGAAACGTTCAAACAATAGGTCGTATTCAATCGGATCAACATCTGTAATGTACAAACAAAACGAAACAAGTGATCCGGCTGCTGAACCACGTCCGGGTCCAGTCATGATATTTTGTTGATGAGCGTAGTTAATAACGTCCCACACGATTAGGAAATAATCGTTGAAGCCCATGCCATCAATCACTTGTAACTCATGTCTTAAACGGTCACGATAAACTAGCCATTTACCTTTCGGAACTGCTAATTCCACTAAACGGTGCTTTAAACCAGTTATACATAACTCGGCTAGGAAATCCTTGGATGACATGTTCTTACCATTATCATAATGTGGTAAAACCGGTTGTTTTTTACTAATTTCGACATGACAGCTTTTTGCTACCTTTTCGTTATTAGTTAAGCATTCTTCAAGTCCCTTTAGCTGGTAGTCATTAATTACGTCAGAACTTGATTTTAACCAGTTCTGGGTTTCTTCGTGACTTTCACCCAGTGGATTGGTTAGACGGCGATTATCATCTCGAATGCATTGCATTACTTTTAGAGCGAATGCATCATCGCTATTTAGATTTTGGACTCTAGATGATGCAATTAGGCCAACCCCTAATTGTTCTGATAATGGTTTTACTTGTTCAATGTAGTCATTATCTTCTAGTTTTTCTTCACTAATCGCCAAGAAGATATCTCCACCTTCATGACCATTCTTTAGATCACCTATAAAATCGCTCACTGTATCGACTTGGTGTTGTTTAATCAACGCTGCTACCTCGCCATAATCAGGAACAATGATAAAAGTATCTTTGGTAAAACTAAGTACATCATCTATCGAAAGATTTTCGTTTTCCCTTGTTTTAGCTAGAGTTGATAATTTCATGATGTTTTTGTATCCATCATTATTCTTTGCTAAAACAATCAATTGATTTGACTCCTCATCCGCTGAGACATTCTCAACGGAAAAAGTAAGTCCGATAATTGGATGAATATTATTTTTTATACACTTATCATAGAATTCAACTGCACCATACATAACTTTGTCATCAGTCAACGCCAGGTTAGTATACCCACGTTTAATTGCTGTTGAAATTAATTCATCTATTGAGATTGTACTATTCAACAAACTGTATGAACTCATTACGTTTAACGGTGTATAATCCATAAAAATCATCCCTTTCCTTCAACAATTATAACAAAAATATCAATTGGTTGGATTATTTATAACTGTTTTTTACTTCTTAACTGTGGTAAAATTTCTATGAAATGTGAGGTGGATATGATGAAATTCATTATTTCAAATCTATTAGTTATTTTCTGGGCTGTTATCTTCGGTGAAATCATCGGATACATTGCCAGTCAATTAACTGGACTAACCTATAACTTAACTGAAATTGGTGTCGTATCAGCCGTTGTTGTATTAATCGCTGTTAACGCTTTAACACTTATTTCAAAACACTCAGTCAAATAATAAAAGCTCAAGTTAATCAACTTGAGCTTTTTTTGTTTATTCAAATGTTAATTCGTTGTTTGCTAATCCAATCTTAACTGTAGACTTGGCTTTTACCTTATCTGCAATGATTAACTTAGCTAATGGGGTTTCGACATTTCTTGTCACAAATCTTTGTAATGGTCTTCCACCATATTGTGGGTCGTATCCATTATCAGTAATCCAGTCTAGTGCTTCATCACTGACTTCAATCTTGATTTGTTGATCATTTAAACGTTGACCTAATTGGTCGATTAAATGTTTAACAATTTGTCTTACATCCTTCTTGGATAGTGGCTTGAATGTGATGATGTCATCAATTCGGTTTAGGAATTCTGGTTTGAAGCTCTTCTTCAACAAGTCATTGACTTGTTTCTTAGCCTTATCAGAAATGTTTCCGTCCTTATCCAAACCATTCAATAAGATATCAGAACCTAGATTTGATGTCATAATCAATAGCGTATTCTTGAAATCAACTGTGTGGCCTTGGCCATCGGTTAATCTTCCATCGTCTAATACTTGTAGTAAGACGTTGAAGACATCAGGATGCGCTTTTTCTATTTCATCAAACAAAACAATGGTGTATGGATCTCTTCTAACGGCTTCAGTTAATTGGCCACCTTCTTCGTAACCAACGTATCCTGGAGCAGCACCGACAAGTCTAGAAACGGATTCTTTTTCCATGTATTCTGACATGTCAATTCTTACCATGTGTTCTTCTGAATCGAATAGGTTTTCAGCTAATGATTTGGCAAGTTCGGTCTTACCAACACCGGTAGGTCCTAGGAATAGGAATGATCCTAGCGGTTTACTTGGGTCTTGTAGACCAGCTCTAGAACGTAGTACCGCATCGGAAACAGCTTCAACGGCTTCATCTTGACCAACTACTCGCTTATGCAAGTTGTCGTCTAAATGAAGTAGTTTTTCTCTTTCACCTTGCATCAAACGGGCAACAGGAATCTTAGTTTCACGACTTAATACTTCTGCAATACCGTCTTCTGTAACTGATTCACTAACCAACCAGTCGTCTTCATGATCTTGATTTTCCATCTTAGCAAGTTCTTCTTCCAGCTTTGGAATCGTACCATGTTTTAGAATGGCAGCCTTATTTAAATCGTATGAGCTTTCGGCTTGTTGCAAGTCATTCTTAGCTTGGTCCAGTTCAGCCTTCTTGTCACCTAATGTCTTAATGGATGACTTTTCTTGTTGCCATCTAGCGTTTAACTTATTAACAGTTTCCTTTAAGTTAGCTAGTTCTGGTTCTAGTTTGGCCAAACGAGCCTTTGATTCGTCATCTTCTTCGTTCTTTAATGCGGCCTCTTCGACTTCGGCACGCATTAACTTACGGTTGGCTTGATCCAATTCAGTTGGATTGGAGTTCATTTCAACTTCGATTGTTGAAGATGCTTCATCAACTAAATCAATCGCCTTATCAGGTAAGAAACGGTCTGGAATATAACGGTCCGCCAACTTGGCAGCTGCAACTAAGGCGTTATCATGAATTCTTACTCCGTGGTGAATTTCTAGTCGTTCTTTAATTCCACGAAGAATTGTGATGGTATCGTCAACACTTGGTTCATCAACGCTAACCTTTTGGAAACGTCTTTCAAGCGCCTTATCCTTTTGCATGTACTTTCTGTATTCGTCAACAGTAGTTGCACCAATCAAATGCAGTTCACCACGAGCTAACATTGGTTTTAAGATATTTCCGGCATCCATACTACCTTCTGATTTACCAGCACCAACGATGTTGTGAATTTCATCAATGAACATGATAATTTGGCCTTCAGACTTTTTAACAGCCTTTAAAACCGCCTTCAAACGTTCTTCGAATTCACCACGGTACTTGGCACCAGCAATCAATGAACTCATGTCTAATTCAAACAATGACTTGTCCTTTAGGTTTTCAGGAACATCGTTTACGGCAATACGTTTGGCTAAGCCTTCCACGATTGCGGTCTTACCAACACCGGGATCACCAATCAAAACAGGGTTGTTCTTAGTCATTCTGGAAAGAATTCTAATTACATCTAGAATTTCTTCGTCTCTACCGATAATAGGGCCTAACTTACCTGCTCTGGCTTCGGCAACCAAGTCGACACCATATTTCTTAAGTGCTTGATAATTATCTTCTTGATTCTTTGAAGTCACCTTTTCGCCCCCTCTGATATTTTGTACTACTTCTTCAATCTTTTGTTTTGTAATTCCTTGGCCTTTTACATAGTCGACAACTTTGTTCCCTGTTGTATCCATTAATGCGATTACTAATGTATCAACGGCAACATAGCCATCACCCAAGTTTGTTTTTTCTTTTTCTGCGTTTTGTAATAGTTCTAGCATACTGGATGAAATATTTTGTCCATAGGCCACGCCTTGGCCATCTACTGTTGCAATTTCATCTAGTTGTTGATCCAATTGCTTTTCGAAATCATCAACGTTCATCCCTGCTTCAGCAAAAATTTGTCTTGCTAATTCACCTGGTTGAACCAATACCTTGAATAAATGGGTAATTGTGATTTCTTGATGTTTGCGATTAGCAGCCACCTTTTGTGCTTCAGCTAACGCTTGTGATACTGCTTCTGTTAATTCATCTGGATTCAATTATTTCACCTACTTAATAAAAAATACCTATGAGAAATCCATCTCATAGGTAAATTTTACCAAAAGGTCACATTAAATCAAATTATTTTGACCTTTTTTGACTAATTATTTTTCTGCGTTTAACTTAGCGATTTCAATGATGACATCACATGCTTTTTCCATTGTTTGAACAGATACATATTCAAAACGACCGTGCATGTTTTCACCACCGGCAAACAAGTTTGGTGTTGGTAATCCCTTAAATGAGATTGTTGAACCATCAGTTCCCCCACGAACTGGGAAAATGTCTGGTTTAACGTCAACATTATTCATTGCTTCCTTGGCTAAATCAACGACTTCCATGTTCTTTTCGATCACTTCGGCCATGTTGTAGTATTGGTCTTTAACTTCAACGTGAACACGGTCATAATCAAAGCGTTTGTTCATTTCATCAGCAATCTTTTTGAAGTATTCTTTTCTTTCTTCAAAACGGTTTCTGTCATGATCTCTGATGATGTAAGACATCTTGGTGTTGTCCGGAGTACCATTAATTTCAAGTAAGAAGTAGAATCCTTCCTTGCCATCAGTGTATTCAGGTCTTTCGTATACAGGTAGTTTAGCATTGAACTCCATTGCTAATAGAGCGGCATTGACCATGACATCCTTGGCTTCACCAGGATGGACATCGGTTCCTTTAATTTCAACGGTTGCACCAGCGGCATTAAAGGTTTCGTATTGTAGTTGACCTTTAGCTCCGCCATCAACGGTGTATGCCATGTCAGCACCGAAATCTTTAACATCAAACTTCAATGAACCAGTTCCGATTTCTTCGTCCGGACCAAAACCAACTTCAATTTCACCGTGCTTAATTTCAGGATGGTCAATTAAGTACTTCATGGATGAAATGATTTCGGAAACTCCTGACTTGTCGTCAGCTCCTAATAAAGTGGTTCCATCAGTTGTGATAAGAGTATCACCAGAATACTTATGTAGACTTTCAAATACGTTTGGATCTAAGTTGTATTCACCGTCACCTAATTTGATGTTTGATTTTCCATCATAGTTTTCTACAAATTGTGGGTTCACATTTCCTGAATTAAAATCAGCAGTATCAATATGTGAAATGAAACCAATCTTCTTAACATCTTTGTCGATGTTTGAAGGTAGGGTTGCAAATACATATACACTTTCTTCATTTGTTCTTACGTTAGATAAACCAATTTCTTTTAGTTCTTCCTTTAATTGGTTTAAAAATACTGTTTCACGGTTTGCTGATGGAATGGTAGTGCTGCTTTCATCAGAACGCGTGTTAATCTTAACGTATCTCAAAAAACGAGGTACTAAGTCTTCATACTTACTCATGGTGTTTCCCCCTAAATAAATTGATATGGATCAGTGTTTATAGAAGATTCTATCACATCTATTGGCCAATCATAATCTTTTGCCCACTCTTTGAACATTTCTGCCAAATATGGTTTGCAAATGCTTTCGATGTGATGGCCGGGATCAACAACTGACATATGGTCAGCAATCATATCATGCCCGACGTGATAATAAACATCCCCGGTAACATAAACGTCTGCACCTTTATCCTTAGCAATGTTATAGAACTTACCACCATCGCCACCTAGAACGGCAACTTTTTTAACTGGCTTATTCAATTCATGACTAATTAGGCGAAGACCGGAGACATTGAAGTATTGCTTACAATTATGCGCAAACTGTTCGACTGTTGTGGTTTCCTTTAGTTCACCAATTCGACCCATGAAGTATTCAACTCCATTATAATCTCCTTGACTTACTAGTCCTTCAACGTTTCTTAGGTCCATTGCTTCAGCTAACCAATCGTTCATACCACCATCAGCGTTATCCAAATTGGTGTGTGCAGAATAAACAACGATGTTGTTCTTAATGATGTCGGCATACATCTTATTTTGTGGGACATCTAAGTCCATGTTTTTAACAGGTCTAAACATCGCTGGATGATGAGAAAAAATCATATCACAGTCGTTTTCAATCGCTTCTTCAACCACTTCTGGTCTAACGTCTAAGGTTACTAACACCTTATGAATTTCTTGATTAATCGATCCAATTTGCAAACCGATTGGGTCTTGTTCAACCGCAATCTCCTTTGGTGCAAATTTTTCAAACTGGTTAATTAAGTCGAATGCTTTCATTTATAACACCTCTTTAATTTCCTCAATTTCCTTCTTCATTGAATTAATCTTATCAACTGGTTTATCATGCTTGGCCAAGTTCATTTGGTCAATTACCATTTCAATTCTTTCAATTTCGTTTTCCCACTTCTCAACGAAAACATCTGAGTGTTGTTTTAGTAAAAATGGGCCAAACTTAATTTCTTGTTCTGTGTATTTTACTGGTTCGTCGGTCTTTTTCGCAACGATAATTTCATAGGTGTGACCGTCTTCTCTTAAGATGGTTTCATCACTAATTTCATATTGGTTATTCATTAACCATGTTCTCAAACGATCTTCACCAACGTTTGGTTGAAGAATCAATAGTTCGTCGCCTGATAAGTGTGACTTACCGTTTTCTAGGATATTCTTGATTAAAGTTCCACCCATTCCGGCAATGGTAACACAATCAATTTTATCCTCTGGTTGTACTGATAATAATCCATCTGCTAGTCTAGTGTCGATTCGATCACTTAAACCTTCAGCTTTAATTTCTTGAATTGCGTTGTCTAGAGGTCCCTTAGCAACCTCACTAGCAATTCCAAATTCAATTTGTTTTTGTTTCATCAAATAAACTGGCAAGTATGCATGATCAGATCCGATGTCTGCTACTCGACTATTTTGCGGAACAAAATCTGCAACTACTTTCAATCTTTGAGATAACTTATTTGCGTCCATAAAAACACCTTTTCTACTTTGTTATTAGTTATATTATAACCGCTATAGAAAATAAAAAACAGATAGCAAATGCTATCTGTTTTAATTATTATTCAAGGAAATCCTTTAGTTGTTTACTTCTGGATGGGTGGCGTAACTTTCTCAAAGCCTTAGCTTCAATTTGTCTAATTCTTTCACGAGTAACACCAAAAACCTTACCAACTTCTTCAAGGGTTCTAGTACGACCATCGTCTAGACCGAAACGTAATCTTAAAACGTTTTCTTCACGGTCAGTTAGAGTATCTAAGACACCTTCAAGTTGTTCCTTTAGTAATTCGTATGCAGCGTGGTCGGCTGGACTAGTTGCATCTTGGTCTTCGATAAAGTCACCTAAGTGAGAGTCATCTTCTTCACCAATTGGTGTTTCTAGAGAAACTGGTTCTTGAGAAATCTTTAGAATGCTTCTAACCTTTTGAGTTGGCATATCCATTTCAGCACCAATTTCTTCGGGTGTAGGTTCACGACCTAAATCTTGAAGTAATTGTCTTTGAATACGGATTAATTTGTTGATTGTTTCAACCATGTGAACTGGAATTCTGATAGTTCTAGCTTGGTCAGCAATCGCACGTGTAATAGCTTGTCTAATCCACCAAGTAGCGTAAGTTGAGAACTTGAAACCTTTTCTGTAATCAAACTTTTCTACAGCCTTCATTAGACCCATGTTACCTTCTTGGATTAAGTCCAAGAATTGCATACCACGACCAACGTAACGCTTAGCAATTGAAACAACCAAACGAAGGTTAGCTTCAGCTAGTTCTTGTTTAGCTTCTTCGTCGCCTTCTTCGATACGAAGAGCCAAGTCAACTTCTTGGTCAGCAGTTAGAAGTGGAACACGTCCAATTTCTTTTAGGTACATTCTAACTGGGTCGTTAATCTTAACACCAGTAGGAGCTGAAGCTGAGTTCTTCAATTCAGCTTGAGTAACCTTTTTAGCTGCTTCTAGGGCACGTGGATCTGGATCACCATTTTTATCAACAACACTAATACCAGCGTCTTCAATTTTTTCTAGTAATTCGTACATTTCCGTCTTAGTTAGCTTGAATGGCACAGCAATTGTGTCATTAACATCGTCATAAGTAACGTGTCCAACTTTCTTTTGCTTCTTAATTAAAGCATTGGTTGATTCTTTTAGTTCTTTCTTGTTTAACTTCTTTTCAGCCATTAAAGTGCCTCCTAAATTACGATCTGTCGTTCAACTGTTTTTGTCTTTGTAACTTGATGATTTCCATCGCTAGTTCAGTTTGTTTATCAACATCCCCTAGCTTCTTGGCATCATTCAATTCAGCCTGTTTGTTCTTAAGCTGAACATCGATCGGCGCCTCATTCATTATTATATTAACATAATCGTCAACCTCTTCTTTATTTGGCGCATCGCTTAACGGTAACATTTCGATATTAATCAACATATTTTGTAACTTTTCTTCTTTAATGAAGTCTTGAAACTCTGCTGACTTATATTCGTCATGTGTTGCCATATAGCCTTGTGCCAATGTGTATAGAAGTTGAAAATCATCATCCACAAATGAAAAACCATCTTTACTCATCAAATGTTGCCACATTTCACGTGACATCAAAATGCGATTAAATAGATATAATTCCGCCAATTCAACCTTGCTATGTGATCTGACGTTATCAATTGGTTGGATGACTGGATGACCTTGTTGTGGTTCATCCCTTGATTTTTGAATCGACTTGTTAACGTTGTTCTTTTGAATATAGGTATTCATTCGATTAGTTAAATCTAACTTGTTCAAGTTAAATTGATCAGATAATTGGTTAACATAAATGTCTCTTTCCAATGGATCGGAAATCTTAGCAACTTCCTGTAAGACATCGTTAATATAACTAATCTGGTCAGTTTCATTATCCAAGTTACGGTTCAACTTGAAGTATCGCATCTTAAACGAAAGTGGTGATTCGTAGGCGGAATGCATATAACTAGCAAACTTTTCCTCACCATATTGTTTACGATATTCATCGGGATCAATTCCCTCAGGCATTTGAATAACACCTAGAGATAAATCTGTATTACCTAATAATGACAATGCTCGATTAATCGCATTTTGTCCCGGTGCATCACCATCATAACAAACACTAACGCTTGGTGTTAAACGTTTAATCGTAGCAATTTGTTCGGTGGTAAGACTAGTTCCCATTGAAGCAATTCCGTTGGTCACACCTGATTGATAAGCGGAAATAACATCCATGAATCCTTCAAACAAGATAACGTTTTTTTGCTTTTGAATGGTTGTCTTGGCATCAGATAGGTTGAATAAGACTTTTCGTTTGTTGAAAATATCAGTTTCAGGACTGTTTAGGTATTTTGCCGTTGAGGCATTTTTATCCATTACACGTCCTGAGAAACCAATCAGATTACCAAACTCGTTTTTAATTGGGAACATGATACGGTCAAAGAAACGATCACGAAGTTTACCATCATCAGTTTCAATAAATAAACCAGATTTTCTCATGTCATCATATTGAACTTTCTTGTTTTCCAAAAACTTATTTAAGATTTGTTCCTTAGGTGCAAACCCCAAACGGTAGAACTTGATGGTGTCATCGGTCAATCCACGTTCGTGCAAGTAATCTAATGCCGGTTGTCCCACTTCTGTATTCATCAAAATATGACTATACAATTCAGTGGCTAGCTCATGCATATCGATTAATTTTTTCTCAACCGGATTGATGTTTGATTTAGCTTTATTGGAATGCTTATATTGATCAGGAATTTCAATTCCTTGCATGTCAGCAACTCTCATTACCGCTTCCGGATATGAAAGATTTTCCAATTCCATCATGAACTTAAAGACATTTCCACCTCTTCCACAACTGAAACAGTGAAAGATTTGTTTTTGTTCATTAACAGAAAATGATGCAGTGTTTTCATTATGAAATGGACATATACCAAATAGATTACTACCAGATTTTTTCAATGAAACAAACTGACCAACCACATCGGCAATGTTGGTTTCATTTCTAATCTGATCAATTACTTCTTCAGGAATCATTGTCAGCATATCTCCTTTCACTGATAAAAGTCGCACCGATTTTTAGTGCGACTTTTGTTAAAAATACGAATAAATATTATACAGTATTTTATCAACCCATCATAGGTTTGTCTATCAATTCTATTTTACGATTAGTTGGTTTAAATCAGCAAACCAGTTAATCATGTTTGATAACTTAGTTAATTCACGTAAGTGATTGTTCTTAACGTTTTCTTCTTTAGCCATAACCATTGTTTGGTCAAAGTAGTCGTTAATTGAATCTTTCAAGTCGAATAACTTGTTGTATTCATCGTTTGCACTTAGTGAGAAGAAATCACCTGAGATTGCATCAACATTTGAATGAAGCTTCTTTTCAGAATCGTTTTCAAATAATGATTCATCAACATTTAAGTCGTCTGCGGCAAAGTCTTGCTTTTCTGAAATTCTTAGAACACGAGTTAATGCTTCAACAGATTCCTTGAAGTTATCATCTTCCTTGTGTTCGTTTAGAATATCGGCAACGTTAAAGATAAATTCAATATTATCGTTGTTTGAGTTACCTGCAGCATCGATAATATCATGTCTAATCTTGTCAGCCTTTAGTTGCTTAACAATTCTATCCTTGATGAATGAAACGATTTCGCTAATTTCCTTGTTTTGATCCAAGTCAGGAGCAACGTTTGCATCCTTTTCAGCGTTGATAAATGCTTCCATCATTTCAGTTAAGTTGAAGTTTAATTCTTCGTTCTTAACAATTCTAACGATACCGTTAGCTTGTCTTCTCAATGCGTATGGGTCATTTGAACCGCTTGGAATCATACCAGCGGCAAAGAAAGTTAGGATACTGTCAAACTTATCAGCTAGGGAAAGAACTGAACCAACCTTGGTTGCTGGTAGTTCACCTGTTGCTGAGATTGGCATGTAGTGTTCACGAATAGCAGTAGCAACAGCTTCATTTTCACCCTTTAATAGAGCGTACTTTTCACCCATTACACCTTGTAGTTCTGAGAATTCACCAACCATACCGGTTACTAAATCGAACTTGTAAATTTGAGCAGCACGTTTAACATCTTTTAGTTCTTGGTCGCTTAGTTTAGCATGTTGACCAATTACTTCGGCAATCTTTTCAACACGTTGCATCTTTTCAAACATAGTTGAAATCTTGTCGTGGAAGCTTACCTTCTTTAGCTTGTTTACGTAGAAGTCGATATCCTTAGCTTGATCTTCTTGGTAGAAGAACATTGCATCTTCTAGACGTGCAGTAAGCACTTTTTCGTTACCAGCAATCACGTTTTCGATGTATTCGCTGTTACCGTTTCTAACTGAGATAAAGAATGGTAAGATGTTACCATTTTGATCGTTAACGTAGAAGAATCTTTGGTTATCCTTCATTGAAGTAATTAGAACTTCTGAAGGTAGTTGTAGGTATTTTTCATCGAACTTACCAAAGAATGCAGTTGGCCATTCAACCAAGTTGTTAACTTCTTCAAGTAGACCTGGGTTGATGTTAATTACCCAGTTGTTTTCATCTTGAATTTCTTTAATTTGTTTTACGATTAAGTCTTTACGTTTTTGAGCATCAACAATTACAAATTGTTCTTTTAGCTTTTCTTCGTATTCATCAGCTGAGTTAATGGTTGTGTCTTGACCTAAGAATCTGTGGCCACGACTAACGTTTGAAGCAGTAACGTCTAGAATTTGAATTGGTAATACTTCGTCATCTAATAGAGCTACCATCCATCTAATTGGACGAATGAAGTCTAAACGGTAAACGTTCCACTTCATTAGTGTTGGGAATGTCATGCTTGTGATAACATCCTTTAGTCCCATTAGAACTTCTTTAACAGGCTTTCCGGCGATGTGTTTTTCAACAAAAACATATTCAGTACCCTTAACTTCTTTAAAGGTAATATCGTCTGTGCTTAAGCCTTGTCCCTTAGTGAAACCAATGGCTGCTTTTGACCAGTTGCCTTCGTCATCTAAAGCAATCTTCTTAGCAGGACCCTTTACAGTTTCGTTTACGTCAGGTTGTTTGTCAGCTAAACCTTCAATTTGGATAGTTAAACGACGAGGAGTTGAGAATGGCTTAACAGCATCAAAATCGATTCTTTGATCTTTTAAGTAATCTTCAGTCTTCTTAACTAATTGTTTGATACTAGGAGTTACCACATGAGCTGGCATTTCTTCTAGTCCAATTTCAAGTAAAAATGTGTGAGCCATTATTTTTCCTCCTTGTTTTCATCATCTTTTAGAAGAGATTGTCTTAATTTTTCATCTTTGATAAGTGGGAAACCACGTTTTTTTCTTTCAGCAATGAAGGCCTTAGCGATTTCTCTAGCCATTCTTCTGATTCTTGAAAGATATCCGGCACGTTCAGTAACTGAAACGGCACCTCTAGCATCTAATAAGTTAAATGTGTGGCTACATTTTAGAACGTAGTCGTATGCGGGGTGAACTAAGCCGTTTGCGATTTGTTTTTTAGCTTCTGTTTCGAAGTCATCAAACATCTTTAATAACATTTCTTGGTTACTTTCTTCGAAACTGTATTTTGAGTGTTCGTATTCTGGTTCCTTAAAGATATCACCGTACTTAACACCATCACTCCATTCTAGTTCAAAAACGTTGTTAACGTCTTGAACATATGAAGCAAGTCTTTCTAGACCGTAAGTAATTTCTGAAGCAACAGGGTTCATTTCTTGACCACCAACGATTTGGAAGTAAGTAAATTGAGTAACTTCCATTCCGTCTAGCCAGATTTCCCAACCAACACCGGCACAACCCATTGATGGGTTTTCCCAGTTATCTTCAACGAAACGAATATCGTGTTCTTCTGGGTTAATGCCAAGTTCTTTTAAACTATCCAAGTATAGTTCTTGGATGTTTTCAGGAGATGGTTTCATGATTACTTGGAATTGGTGATGTTGGTATAAACGGTTAGGGTTTTCACCATATCTACCATCAGCAGGTCTTCTAGAAGGTTCAACGTATGCTGCGTTCCATGGTTCAGGTCCAATTGCACGTAAGAATGTGTATGGACTCATAGTTCCGGCACCCTTTTCAGTATCGTATGCTTGCATTAACATACAACCTTGTGATGACCAGTATTGTTGTAATTTTAAAATGATGTCTTGCATTGACAACTTTTCTGTCATGTTACTTCCTCCTAATAAACGAATGGCATAAAAAAAACCTATGCAAAAAGTATACTTAAATACAGTTTACATAGGGACGATTATTCGCGGTTCCACCCTACTTCTGACTTTCGTCAGCAGCTTGATTTCTTTGGTTCAAAAAGTGCCAATCATTGAAAATGCAAGTAGCTCACACTGTCCTACTATCGCTGGATATCATTTTATTCAATGACCCTCTTTTGTCATTACCATTCGTATTTATTTAACTTAATTATAGTTTACAATTGCTAAAAAATCAATTCTATAATCTTAGGTCATTCATTTGATCTAAGAAACTTTTACTCTTTAAATGAATTCCTACAGAATCCGAGTAAATCTTATCGAGTAACATTCTTAAATTTTGCTTTGTATTGTCATTTACGTTAACGTTACCCAATTTATTTAAATCAATAATTGAAAAACGACGTAAATAATAAATGGTCTTTTGATCTAAGTGCAAACGATTAGCATCTAAATGAAAGTGATTTTGGCAAATCAATCCACCATAGGCTTCAGAATAGTCAAAGTTAAGATCAGTACGACCACAAATGGCGCATCCCCTTAGTTCAGGTTGTACCCCAAACTCACCTAAAAGTTGGATTTCACAGATGTTGGTAATCACCTCAGGGTCAACCCCGTTATCGATTAATCGTAACGCTGCAAACAACTGGTTGAACCAATGCGGAATTGGTGTTGAGTCAGGAAATGCAACGTCGACTAAAGACATAATGTAAGTAGCATAGGCATTTAAGAAAATATCCTCGCTAATGTTTTCATAATGGTCAGTATCTAATCCACTATAAATATAAGATAAGTTTTCAGCATTTATCTTTCCAGAATACGTACCATAGGTAAAAGGCAAGATATCCGCCATCATCTTAAAGCCCCTTTTTCGAGCGCCTCGAATGAAAAACATCTTCTTGCCTGCCTCGGCCGTTAAAAACTTAACTAACATATCATTTTCTTTAAAGTTCTTTCGGTATAGTAAAATACCGTGAAAATTCATATATGTTTGTGAATCCATTTTTATTCACCGACCATTTTTAAAATTTTAGTAATTATCTTTCTTGTATCCTAATGACTTAAGAACGGATGATTCATTACGCCATCCAGGATGAACCTTAACCCAAAGTTTTAGATAAACCTTGCTACCTAATAAGTCTTCGATATCTTGTCTTGCAAGTGTTCCAATCTTCTTTAGCATTGATCCTTGCTTACCAATTAAGATTCCCTTTTGTCCAGGACGGTCTACTAAGATATCAGCTTGGATATCTACATTGCCGTTTTCCTTGGTCTTCATGCTTAAGATATCAATCGCAATTGAGTAAGGGATTTCGTCTCTTGCTAACATTAAGATTTTTTCTCTGATTAATTCAGCAACGATAAAACGTTCTGGGTGATCAGTTACTTCGTCTTCTGGGTAGTATTGTGGACCCGCTGGTAATAATTGTTTTAAGTTGTCCATCAATTCATCAACGTTGTTACCTTGTAGTGCTGAAATTGGGAAAACTTCTTTCCAATCAAGCGCTTTCTTGTAAATATCCATGATACTTAGAAGTTTATTTGGATTAATTTCATCAATCTTGTTGATGATTAAGTAAACTGGTTTATCAATATCCTTTAAACGGTTAATGATAAAGTTATCTCCCGCACCTCTTGTTTCAGTGGCACTTACCATGAATAAAACAGCATCAACTTCTTTTAAAGCTGAAAAAGCTGATTTTTCCATGAAATCATCTAATTTATTATTTGGTTTGTGAATTCCTGGGGTATCCAAGAAGACAATTTGTGATTCATCATCGGTGTATACACCTTGAATCTTGTTTCTAGTTGTTTGTGCTTTATCACTCATAATGGCAATTTTTTGACCGATAATACGGTTCAAGAATGTTGATTTACCAACATTTGGTCTACCAACGATTGCCACAAATCCTGAATGAAAGTTTGGATCAAATTCCATAATAATTCCTCCGTGCTGTTAAAGTCCAAATATAATTGGAACATATACCAATAATCCGATGATTGCTGCAAAGATTGACGCAATGACCACACCTGCGGCAGCGACGTCTTTGGCCTTCTTGGCAATTTCATCGTACTTATTACCAACAATTAAATTAACAATTGATTCACATAACGTATTTACAACTTCAGCGATTAAAACAATAAATATTGCTAACAAAATCCAAACCCATTGGCTCAAATCAATCTTAAGAATAAAAGAAATAATCACTACGACTAAAGATGCAATTAGATGAAATCTAAAGTTACGTTCTGTCTTGCATAATATTACTAAACCATCAAAAGCGTGCTTAAAGGATTCAGCAAAACTACGATTTTTTCTGACTACTTTTTTATCTCTTAAGCCCATAGTCATCCATAATCTTTCTTTGCAATGGGAACATAACATCTTCATCTTCTTGCTTCATGTGATCATAACCATTTAAGTGTAGGAATCCATGAACAACAAGGAAACCTAATTCACGTTCATATGAGTGGTCTAAAAATTCTGCTTGTTCAGCAACCTTATCGATTGAAACAAAGATGTCACCAATGTTTTCTGGGATTTCTGCGGCCATTTCATCATCCATAATTAATGGAAAATCGTCATCACCGTCTTCAATCGCAAAACTAATAACATCAGTTGCGCGGTCAACACCACGATACTTACTGTTAATCTCCTTAATTTCGTCATTATTAACGAATGTTACTGACATTTCAGTATTATCCTTAAGGTCTAATGCCTTGCTAGCAAATTGCAATACATCTTCCACTAAATCGATGTGTTTTTGGTCTACACCGTCTTTTGTCTTATCGTAAATTTCTAAATCCATTCTGGTACTCCTGTTATAAAATTTCTAGTTTTGTTGATATTCTTCGTAGGCATCGATAATTCTAGCAACCACTGGATGTCTAACAACATCCTTAGAATCAAACTTAACAAAACGAATTTTTTCAACATTTTGTAAGATTGATTGGGCTTGAACTAGTCCACTACTTGCATGTTTAGGCAAATCAATTTGAGAAATATCACCGTTAACAATCATCTTTGAACCAAAGCCAAGACGAGTTAAAAACATCTTCATTTGAGCAGTTGTGGTGTTTTGGGCTTCGTCTAAGATAACGAAAGCAGAGTCCAATGTTCTACCACGCATATATGCTAATGGAGCAATTTCAATAACTCCTCTTTCCATCAATCTAGCAGTGTGTTCACGACCTAGAATTGAATGAAGTGCATCGTAAATTGGTCTCAAGTATGGATCAACTTTTTCTTTTAAATCACCTGGTAGAAAACCTAGGCTTTCACCGGCTTCAACGGCAGGTCTTGTCAAAATAATCTTTTCGACATCACCGTGCTTTAATGCTGCGATTGCCATAACCACAGCTAAGTATGTTTTACCAGTACCGGCTGGTCCAATTCCGAAAGTAATATCATTACGTTTTACGGATTGAACGTATTGGCGTTGACCAAAGTTCTTAACACGGACTGGTTTACCCTTAAAGTCTTTGATTAATATTTGATTGTATAGCTCTTTAAAATAACTTAACGTATCATTTTTGGCCATATTCATAGCAGAAACAAAGTCACTGCTATTCAATGTGACACCATTTTGAATTAAGTCCATTAAGTTCTTAAAAATTGAAATAACTTTATTAACATTATCTTCACTTCCGGATACCTTTACATTGGTTCCAAAAGCATTAATTGATACTTCCATACCCTCTTCAAGAATTGTAACGTATTTATTTTGTGCCCCTAACAACTTAGGTTCAAAATCTAAATTATGAATAATAAATTCTTTGGTTACTTCAGTTTGTTCTGTCAATATAGCGACCCCTTTTTTATTGATAATCAAATATTAGCACAGATTTAGACTTTAAAAAAGTTATTAATATGTACTAACAAAGCATGATTGTGGCATAACACGATCATACTTTATAAATAATTAGCTTAATTGAGCTTTTACAGATTGGTTAACTTCGTTTCCGTCAGCTTTACCCTTAACCTTAGGCATGATAGCACCCATTACTTTACCAAAATCAGACATTGCTGAAGCACCAACTTCACTGATAGTTTCTTCAACTACCTTGTCAATTTCTTCTTTTGACATTTGTTTTGGAGCGTACTTGCTTAGCACAGCCAATTGTTCTTCTTGTTCGGCAACTAAATCATCTCTACCACCATCTTTGAATTCAGCAATAGATTCCTTAACTTGCTTAACTTCACGACTGATAACAGTTAGTTCTTCGTCATCACTTAAATCATGACCTAAAGCAACTTTTTCGTTAGTTAGGGCTGATTTTAGAGAACGAATAACGTTCAAAGCAGTTTTGTTGTGTTCCTTCATTGCATTTTTAAGATCTTCATTAAGACTTGTAGCGATACTCATTATAGTTTCCCTCTTTCAAAATATTCATCTTAGTTTTAGCAAAAAAAACGTCCCTGAAATAACAGGAACGTTTTTAGTAATTAAAAGCGACGGCTTTTTTTCTTGTTGTTGCGCTTTCTTGCTGCTTCAGATTTTAATTTACGTTTAACACTTGGTTTTTCGTAGAATTCTCGTTTACGGTATTCACGTAAAGTACCGTTCTTGGAAACTGTACGTTTGAAACGACGAAGAGCATCATCAAGAGATTCGTTTTTACGAACGACTGTTTTTGACATATGAAAATTCCCTCCCTCCGAGCTCGAAATACAACAGTTACTTTTTTTATTTATTAAAACTGTTCTTAATAATTATACAAAACAATATTTATAACGTCAATATTACATTTCAATTTAAAACTACTTTTATGACAGTTTTTTAGATATAATAAAGTCGTAAAAAAAGGAGTGATTTTGATGAAACATATTAATATCTTTGCCATCTCAGATTCTAGTGGTGAAACAGCGATGCAAGTAGCTAAAACCGCTGGTGCACAATTTGAAAGTGCTGATATTTCATACGAACGATACCCATTTATCACTACCGAATCAATGTTAAGTGGTATCTTAAAAATTGCTAAACAAAAAGAAGCTGTCATTTTTCATACCCTAGTGAACGCCGATTTAAGTAAACTAATTGAAGATTTTGCAATGGCCAATAATTTACAAAACGTTGACTGTGTTCAAAAACCCATGAAGGCCATTAGTAACCAATTAGGTTTTAACCCTGAACGTGTCAGCGGTCTTGTTCATGACTTAAATGACGACTACTTTAAGCGCATTGAAGCGATGGAATTTTCCGTTGAAAATGATGATGGAAGCAATCCTCAAAACCTAACAAAAGCAGATGTCGTGATCCTAGGAATTTCTCGAACATCAAAGACACCGCTATCACTTTACCTTGCAAACAAGCAAGTGAAGGTTTCAAACGTACCAATTGGTCCTACCATCCAATTACCTAAAGAAGTCTTTGATGTAGATCCAAAGAAGATTATTGGTCTTACCAGCGTAACTAAAGATATTCAAAAAATTAGAAAAGCCAGAATGGCATCATATGGTATCGATGAAGATACACCATATTCAAACTCAAAGAACATTGACGAAGAATTAGAATATGCTAACAACTTATACCATAAACTGGGTTGTCTCATTATCGACGTCCACGATAAATCAATCGAAGAAACTGCTACCGTAATTATGGAAAGTCTTGATTTAGATTCATACCAATAAAAAAAAGAGCTTAACAGCTCTTTTTTATTTTTATTGATTTAAAATATCATCCATCAAATTGTTATTGAATTGTTGTTCCTTTAACATTTTAACTTCGAAGTAATGTGGAGACAACTTCTTCTTGGTTCCTTCAACAGCAACAGCTGGTGTTTCCATAATCTTTGGAACATCAACTAAAGATTCGTGGTGAGCAATGTAGTTCAAAGCATCGAACCCGATTGTTCCCAGACCGATAATTTCGTGTCTATCCTTGTGACTACCGAAATCATTCTTAGAATCATTTAAATGAACAACTTTTAATCGATCTAAACCAATTACATGGTCAAATTCATTTAAAACGCCGTCAACGTCTTCTTTAACGTTGTAACCAGCATCATTAGTATGACAAGTGTCAAAAGTAACGGATACTTTATCGTTATCCTTAACACCATCAATGATTTGAGCAATTTCTTCGAAGGTACGACCAACTTCTGTTCCCTTACCTGCCATGGTTTCCAAAGCAATTTGAACCTTTTGATCTGGTTCAATGACTTCGTTTAAACCTTTGGCAATTTGAGCAATTGCTTTATCTGCACCTTCACCAACATGAGAACCAGGATGTAACACAATTTGTGTTGCTCCAATGGCTTCAGCACGTTTAACTTCTTCGTGTAAGAAATCAACACCAAACTTAAAGTTTTGTGGCTTGGTAACATTTCCTAAATTAATGATGTATGGAGCATGAACAACGGTTTCCAAAATACCATGTTCTTTCATGTATTCCTTACCGTCTTCGGCTCTTAATTCATCAATTGGCTTTCTTCTGGTGTTTTGAGGAGCACCAGTGTAAACCATAAATGCATTTTCACCATAGCTGTCAGCTTCTTTAGCAGAACCCAAAAACATGGTTGAGCCATTCATGCTAACGTGAGATCCGATTAAAAGCTTACTTGTCATTACTAATCATCCTCATTTCATCAACAAATTTTTCTGAAGAGTCTGCAGATTCCCATCCACAGTACTTTTCATAGAATTCTTCATACTTCTTATCGTAATCAGAATACTTCTTTTCCTTGTTAAATGCATCAATTTGCTTGTAAAAATCATCTTCAACTTCAACAACAGGTCCAGGTAATTCTGTTCTGTAGTCAAAGTAGAAACCACGAATATCATCTTCATAATGTTTTAAATCATATGCATAGAACAACATTGGTCGTTTCAAGTTAGCATAGTCAAACATTACTGATGAGTAGTCTGTGATTAATAGATCAGACATTAGGTATAAATCACTGATGTCTTCTTCAACCATGATGTAAACACGGTCTTCAAAGCCATTAATATCAATGAAGTCTTTTACAAGGTAATGTGGTCTGATAATTAATACAGTGTTGTCGTCAACTTGTTCAAAGAAAGTCTTTAAACTAAATGGCAATTCAAAGTTGTAAACACCCTTACGTTTGTAATTATCATCACGCCAAGTTGGTGCATAGGTGATTACGTTTAAATCATCTCTACCAAGGTATTTTTTCTTAAGTCTACTAATGTTATCTTGATTGTCACCATAGTATAAGACGTCATTTCTTGGGTATCCAATATCTAAGAAGTGGTTATTAAAATCAAATGCTCTAGCAAAGATATCCTTAGAGTATTGATTTGGTGCAATTAAGTAATCCCAACGATGGGCTTCATTAGTAAAGTTTTGCTTGTACTTTTCAGTATTAGTACCTGGCATCATAACGTTTTCGATATCAGTACCTAGTTTTTTCAAAGGAGTACCATGCCATGTTTGCATGTATACAGTACCCTTATTCTTATTCCACCATTTTGGTGTTCTAGAATTAAATACCCAGAAGTTAGCTCTGGCCATCACCCATACCCATTTAGGCATGAACTTTCTGACCATCTTAATATTAGGATATAATTCCTTGAAAGTATTATATTGAGCCTTTCTAACAGTAAAGTATGCTTTTGATTTATCTTCTGGATACTTTTCAATCCATTTTTCGTAAATAGCTGCCGGGTTATCATTGATATCCTTACCCTGAAAACTTTCAAAAACAACTAAATTCTTCTTTACTGGTAAAGTAATCAAAACATTATTAAGCATAATCAATACGCGACGAATTGACTTCTTAATAAATCTAATTACTTTTTTCTTCAATTTCATCATACGACAATTTCAATCCTTTTAACTTTTAACTAAATGTAATCCACGAAACGAGCTCTGAACTTGTAGTGTAGATGTGAACCAACCAATAGGAAGAATAGCACTGTTAGCCAGAAGATTAACATCAACATTGGTTTTTGCCAGAACCAAGCTTCACCTAACATTGATTCTCTAAATCCAGAAACAATGTAGAAGAATGGGTTCAATTGTAAGAATCTTACAAAGAATGCTGGGAAAGCATTTGTTTCAAAGTTAAATAGAACTCCAGACATGTAGAACAATACTCTCATGATTGATTGTAAGAAGATACGGTAATCACGAACAAGAATTGTTACAGTTGAGTTGAAAATACCGAATGCTAATAGCCAACAAATCATTGCAAAGAAGTAGTATAGCCATTGAATCCAGTATAGGTTAGGTAGTACTCCACCCTTTAGGTAACCTAAGATAATTGAACATGCTAGCATAGCCCAGAATGAACTTAAGTTAGTTAGAATCTTAATTGATGGTAGAACACTAACTGGGAACTTCATTTTTGAAACCATACCAACTTGTTGGTAGATACTCTTTGAAGCATCTAAAGTAACACTGTTCATGTAGAACCATGGTGTGATACCGATAACCATCCAAGTTAGGTAATCAACACTTCCAGATGTACCCTTCTTCAAACCAACACCGAATACTAACCAGTAAATTAAGATTTGAATAATTGGGTATAGGTATGCCCAAACAATACCTAGATAATGACTTTGATAATCTGACTTATCTTGGTACTTTGAGACTCTAAACATTATTGGTAAATTTTGAATTTGCTCTTTGATTAATGTAATGACTTCCTTCAAGTCGATCACACTTCCTTTACTTTAAAGTTTTAATATATCTGTCGATTACTCGACTTGTTGCAAAACCATCATTGTACTTGTTCCAATGGTGATTGAAATTGGTAAAATCTGTTTGTTTATCTTCACTAATTGCTTTTCTTAAATCATCCAAGGATGTAATTGGGTTTGTAGGTAACCAATTCAATAAATCATCTTGAATCCCTGGATTTTGTTTATATTGGTCTAAATCAAACATAAAGAACAATAGAGAATGTGCATTAGGCAGTAGTGAATAATCAAAAGCAACTGATGAATAGTCAGTTACCAAGGTATCAGTTACAGCCAACAAATCTGTGGTTGATAATTGATTTGAAAACATCACGTTTGGATTCTTTGATTCCTTTTGCAATTTTTCTTCTAAGTCCTTTAGAAGTGGGTGTAGTTTTACGACTACCATTGCATTAGGATCATTTGATAAGGCCTTAATAACACCCTTAGGTGGATTAAATGACCTTCCCTCATCACGATATGTTGGTGCGTATAGGATTACTCGTTTGTCCTTTAATTGGGGAGCAAAACTATAAACACGTCTTCTGGCAATATTCTGCCATTTTTCCTTAAATAATCTATCAGATCTTGGATAACCAATCATCTTCATTTTATCAAAGGAAACATGATAACTGTTCTCAAACACATGCCCCATTGTTTCGGAAGCAACAACGTATTCATCAAAGCTGTTATAAACCTTTTGAAAACGACGTTTGTCGGAAGCACTTCTATCCTTAGTAGAAGCATCTTCCCAGCCAAACTTCTTAATTGCTCCGTTGGCATGCCATAATTGAACAACCTTTAAATCCTTTGGATGGGCAATGCCCCCCATGAATGGAAAGTAATTGTCACAAAAGACAACGTTACTTGCCATTATCTTTGGAATTAAATCAAATATTAATTTGAAACCATCCCTAAATAAGACGGTCTTAATTCCATATGCAGCTAAATCAGTCGCAGCTGCTTCGCTTGATGATTCATAATATACATATAGCCTTTTATTTTTTGGCAATCGACGAGCCATCGATTTAATTAATCCAAGATTATTATCAAAGCTCATTATGTAAATTACATTCTCTTTTTTTCTGAAATAAAATAGTAAAGATACTATCTTAATTAAAAATATATACATAACCTTCAAAACAGATCCCACCATATTTAAAAACTATCACACAATCCAGTATTATATCACACTTAATGTATAAAAATTATTACATTTAACTATTCAACCTTGTGTTCATAGAAATGCCCCATAATAGTAGATGCTTCAGTCACACTTGCAAATGCGTGTTCATCCGATTCATCTAAAGCTTCCTGTAACTCAGATAGTTCATATCTTGAAATGGTCGTAAATAGAATTGTTTTTTCATCATGCTTGTACGCACCCTCAGCACCGTGAATGATGGTAATTCCACGTGGAATGTGGTTTTGAATACTATCAATCACCGTCTTTGGATGATCGGTTACAACCAACACCTGCATTCTTTGTTGACGGGTGTAGGCAAAGTCGATTGCCTTAGCATTTACCACGATACCAATTGCTGAGTAGAATGCATATGGCCATCCATACGTAAATCCAGCCGCGGTAATAATGAAGATATTGAAAGCAATGTTAATCGTTCCAATACTCCTCCCCGTCTTTCTTCTGATAACGATTCCTAAAATGTCCAATCCACCTGTAGAAATCTCGTTTTTCAAACTCATCCCAGTTCCAAAACCATTAACTACACCACCAAAGATGGCACAAATCATTGGATCATTGGTTAAATACACCGGATGCAATGACTTAATCATAAAACTGGCTAGAAAGACAGTTAAGATGGTAAAGCAAGTAAATTGATGACCGATTTGTTTCCAGGCCAGTATAAAAAATGGAATATTTAATACAAATAAACCAATCGAAGGAGAAATGGAGAATGGTAAAAATCTCCCGGATAAAGTATTAATCAACTGTGATAAACCAGTGAATCCAGATGAGTAGATTTTACCTGGTGTCCAGAAAAAATTCATGGCAATTGATACCATGATTCCGTACATAAAAGCAGTTGATGCTTTCGCTAAGTATTGATGTCGTCTTAAAATCCTTTGAACATCGTCCATAAGTTTCATAACCTCTCATTTAATATGAAAATAGTATAACATAAATACGGATTAAAAAAAGACTTCCATAATGGAAGTCTTTCTTTATTATTAAGCTTCTGGTTCGTCTTCAGCTTCTAGTCCTAAGTCATCTAATTGTTTCATAGAAACAGGTGCTGGAGCGTTAGTCATTGGTTCAGTAGCCTTTGAATTCTTAGGGAATGCAATAACATCTCTAATGTTTTCAGTTTGTGCTAATAATCTAGCAAAACGGTCTAAACCGATAGCTAAACCACCATGAGGTGGGAAACCGTAGTCTAAGGCGTCTAGGAAGTAACCAAATTGTTCTTGGGCACTTTCTCTAGTAAAGCCTAAGGCCTTTAACATCTTTAATTGTAGTTCCTTAGTATGGATACGGATTGATCCACCACCAAGTTCAAGACCATTCAAGATAATGTCGTAACTTTGAGCGTGAGCCTTGTGAGGATCTTCGCCGTCGTTTAGGTAATGTTCATCACCTTCGTTAGGCATTGTGAATGGATGGTGAGCTGGAACCCATCTGTCGATACCTTCGTCGTAGTCAAATAATGGCCAGTCAACAACCCATAAGAAGTCAAAGACGTCAGATGGAATCATGTCTTGTTCCTTAGCGATTGCACATCTTAGGTACCCTAATGTGTCAGCAACAACCTTGTCTCTGTCAGCAGCGAATAGTAATAAGTCGCCTGACTTAGCTTCAGTAGCTGCAAGCATTTGGTCAACAACATTTTGGTCATCAAAGAACTTAGCGATTGGTCCAGTTAAACCATCATCAGTAACCTTCATCCAAGCAAGGCCCTTGGCACCAAATCTTTCTACGTATTCAGCATACTTATCAATGTCTTTTCTTGAGTACTTGTCAGCACCGCCAGGAACGGCAATTGCTTTTACCTTACCGCCGTTTTCGATTGCGCCACTAAATACCTTGAAGTTAACATCTTTAACTATGTCTGATAGATCCTTTAGCTCCATACCAAATCTAACATCTGGTTGGTCGGTACCAAAGCGATCCATTGATTCTTGCCAAGTAATGCGCTTGAATGGAGCCTTGATATCGATGTTTAAAGTATCCTTCATTACCTTAACGATTAAACCTTCAGTTAGGTCTTGGATATCTTCAGCATTTAAGAATGAAGTTTCCATATCGATTTGGGTAAATTCTGGTTGTCTGTCACCACGTAGGTCTTCATCACGGAAACAACGAGCAATTTGGTAGTAACGGTCAAAACCTGAACCCATCAATAATTGCTTAAATAATTGTGGTGATTGTGGTAGTGCGTAGAATGAACCATGGTAAAGTCTTGAAGGAACAAGGTAATCACGAGCACCTTCTGGAGTTGAAACTGTTAAGTTAGGAGTTTCAATGTCGATAAAGCCATTGTTGTTAAAGTATTCGTGAACTGCTTGAGTAATCTTACTTCTTAAGATAATTCCACGTTGTACTTCTGGACGTCTTAAGTCTAAGTATCTGTACTTCAACTTAGTTTCTTCTGAAGCTGTGATGTTGTCCTTAATATCGAATGGAGGGTTTTCAGACTTATTTAAGATTTTTACTTCTGAAACAGCAATTTCAATCTTACCAGTGTTAATGTCTGGGTTAACTTCCTTTTCACTTCTGGCAACTACAGTTCCCTTTACTTCGATTACATATTCATTTCTTAATTGATCAGCGATTGCCAATGCATCAGCACTGTTCTTGTCACTAAATACTAGTTGGACAATTCCTTTACGGTCTCTTAAGTCAACGAAGATTAATTTACCTAAGTCACGACGTTTGGCAACCCATCCGTCTAAGCATACTTCTTGGTTTAAGTAGCTTTCGTCTACTAAACCACAATAAGTTGTTCGGTTCATAATATCTCTCCTAATCTTATTCTTTATTTAAAGTTCTTTGAAATTAATTCTGCAAAGTTATCTTTTACTTCATTAATATCTACAGTAACTTCGTTTCCATCAGCCATGTTCTTAACATGAATGGTGCTTGATTCTAGTTCTTTATCACCTAATGTTAAGGTAAACTTAGCATCAAGCTTATCGGCACTCTTGAATTGTGCCTTTGGCTTACGTGCTAAGTAATCTTTATCAGCCTTAAAGTCTTGCTTTCTTAAAGCTTGAACAACCTTAAGTGCTTCAACACTAGCATCGTCACCAATTCCAACTACATAGGCGTCTAAACCAAATGTATCTGGGAATTGGAAGTTCTTTGAATCCATAAGTAGTAGTAATCTTTCTACCCCTAGACCAAATCCAACACCTGGCATTTGAGGACCACCTAGTTCTTCAACTAAGCCATCGTATCTACCACCGGCACAAATTGTAGTGTAGCCTTCACCTAATTCCTTAGCGTTGGCCATGATTTCAAAGATTGTGTGGTTGTAGTAGTCCAATCCACGAACCATAGTGTGATCAACATCGTATTTGATGCCTAAATCATCCAATAGTCTAGTTACCTTATCGAAATGCTTTTGAGCATCATCAGTTAGGTAATCTAGAATTGATGGAGCACCATCAACGATTAGTTGGTCTTCTGGTGCCTTACTATCTAGAACACGTAATGGATTCTTGTGTAGACGTTCCTTAGAATCATCACTTAGTTCTTCAAAGTGTGGTTCCAAGTAGTCAATCAATGCTTGACGGTAGTCAGCACGAGTTTGCTTATCACCTAAAGTGTTAATAGCCACTCTTAAGTCATCAATTCCTAGATTTTGTAGGTAGTTAACGGCCATTGAAATAACTTCAACATCTAATTCTGGTGATTCACTACCGAATGCTTCAACACCGATTTGGTGGAATTGACGTTGACGACCAGATTGAGGACGTTCGTATCTAAACATAGGTCCCATGTAATACATCTTAACTGGCTTAGGTGTGTCTGGACCGTATAGTTTATTTTCAACAAACGCTCTAACTACCCCAGCAGTTCCTTCTGGTCTTAATGTAATATGACGATCTCCCTTATCGTGAAAGTCATACATTTCTTTTGTAACAATATCTGAAGTTTCTCCTGATGTTCTTGAGAAAACATCGAAGCTTTCAAACATTGGTGTTCTTATTTCTTGATAACGATAAGCCGCAAACAACTTTCTAGCTGTTTCTTCAACAAATTGCCATTTTTCAGAAGTTCCTGGCAAAATATCTGCGGTTCCTTTTGGACGTTGATATCGCATGATAATCCCTCCGCAAACTTTAATAACTGAATAAAAAAGCCCCTGTCTAAATAAAATCATTTAGACAAGGGCGCAAAAAGCACGGTACCACCTTTTTTTAACTCTTATGTAACGTATAATTACGAATGGCTTAGCCATTAGCCTCAAAAGTGTCTTTCCAGGATTTCTTTCGTCGTTATTTCACCAAACTAACGCTCTCTTATACCTAAGAAAATTCCGTACTCTTCTTTTTTCATCAGCGAGTATTCTATTCATGTTTTAGATTAATGTAATTTACTTAAAAAGTCAAGAACTCACATATTTTGCTTCATTCTAAATCCATTGTAGAATGGAATCGAGGTGATATATATGAAGCAATTAACACAAGATTGGCTTGAACAATTACCAATTAAAAACGTAACTAAACTAACCCCTGTCTCGGGTGGTGATATCAATGATTCATATGAAATCATTGCTGATAACAAAAAATACTTTATGAAAGTCCAACCCAATAAAGGAAAGGAATTCTTCGAACACGAAGTCGAAGGAATCAAACTGATTGGTCAATACGCGACCGTTCCAACCATTATTGACTATGGTGAAATTGATGGTGATGGCTTTCTAATTCAAAAATGGATGAACCTATCACCATTTGGTGATCAATATCAATTAGGTCAAATGTTGGCTAACGTTCATAAGCACCACAATGACCGTTTTGGTCTAGACAAGGACTTTAAACTAGGTCGTGTGCCAAAGACGAACACATGGCAAGATAATTGGACCGACTTCTTCATCAAACAACGTTTGAATCCTTTAATGGATATGGCCATTAAAAGCCGTGAAATTTCCAAAGAAGATTTAAACCACTTCGATAATCTAAAAGAATCTTTCAAAAAGGATATGGATATCCATCATAGTGATGCATCCCTTCTTCATGGTGACCTATGGAGTGGGAACTTCTCATTTCTAGAAGACGGCAATCCAATCTTGATTGACCCGGATGTATACTATGGTGACCGTGAATTCGACATTGGTGTGACTACCGTATTTGGTGGCTTCAATGCCGACTTCTACGAAGGTTACAACGATACCTATCCACTAGACACCGGATGGAAGAGAAGAATTCAATACTATCAATTCTTCTACCTACTTGCCCACTACGTCATGTTTGGTGGCGGATATGGATTAGAAGTAAAGAGTATTCTAAGCCAATACTAGTCATTACGATGTAAGAAATCATAATAGTTGTTGATTGTCATTTCGGGGTTCCCAGTGGAATTAATCATTCCATCTGGATCAAATAAACAGGCTTTGATTCCAGCATTATGAGCGGCGTCAACGTCTAGCTTTCTGTCACCCATGAACATGCAATCATCACGATTAATATCATTATTTTTAATTAAATAATTAGCCGCTTCTGGATCAGGTTTTCTCTTGAAAGCCTGATTTTTTGTCACCATTTCGGTGAAGTAATCCTTTAATCCGGCATCTGCCAACATTGCAATGGAATCATCATCACGGTGAGTTAGTAAAAAGTTTCTCCCGCCATCGTCGACATTTTGCGCTAACACCTTATCTACATTCATAAAGATGTTGGCGTCTTTGACATTTTGTTTTTCGTATTGGCGATACTTGTCATTAATTGTGTCTGCATCAATATTGAAATGAGCAGCGTACTTTTGCACACATGTGGCTAGTGAGTGGCGACGCATCACCTGATTGATTTCATAATCGTCAATTTCAAACTCGTCAATTCTCATATCAATTAAGGCATCAACAAATGCTTCTACCATAATTGGATATGTATCCATAATTGTTCCATCAAAATCCCAAATTAAATCCATGTCTTTCTCCCCTAATTAAAAAAGAGCTTTCACAAGCTCTTTTTATTTGTTTTCTGTATCAAAAATAATTGTAAACGGACCGTCGTTTTGCAAATCAACTTGCATGTCTGCGCCAAAACGTCCAGTTTCAACATGATTACCAGCATCCCTTAAAGCTTGGTTAAACTGGTCATACATATCAGATGCAAAATCTGGTTTGCCCGCCTTGGTGAATGAAGGACGATTACCCTTCTTGGTATCAGCATACAAAGTAAATTGGGATACTGATAATATTTCACCATTAATTGATTGTAAGCTCAAGTTAGTCTTACCGTCTTCGTCAGCGAAAATGCGTAAGTTACTAATCTTTCGCACTAAATAATCAATATCGTCTTTGGTGTCGCCATCTTTAATACCAACTAATAGCAAGTAACCTTGGTTAATTTTACCAACTGGTTCGTTATCAATTGATACGCTCGCATGACTGACTCTTTGAAGTACAACTCGCATAATTAGCTCCTTACATAAATGGTCTTTTTACTACGTAAACATCAGGAATATTCTTCAAGTGGTCAATAATCATATCCAATTGTTCTAGATTACGAACACCTACCTTCAATGAAATAACGGCAGTCTTATCGTGATCCACTTTTCCTTCAATTGAATTGATTTGTTTGCAAATGGTGCTGACCTTCTTGATAACATCATTTAACAAGTTATTACGGTTGTATCCTTGCACTTCGATGTTAGCACTGAATGAAGCATGATTATCTGAAGCGATGTTCCAAGTAACGCTTACCAAACGTTCGTCGTTATCGTTGATGTTTGGACAGTCTTTACGGTGAACAGATACCCCACGTCCTTTAGTGATGTATCCAACCACTTCATCACCAGGAACAGGTGAACAACAGTGACTTAGTCGAACTAATAGGTTGTCAACACCTTCGATTACAATTCCATCAGAAGGTTTCTTGTTCTTATTAGTCTTGTTGACCTCGTCGGTTGTCTTTTCAATTGTTTGGTGGTTTTCCAAAATATCTTTTTGTTGTTGTTCAATTCTCTTCTTTTCAGCTTCATCTCTGATGCTGGCGGTTAGAATATTAACAATTCCGTTTGGTTGTTTATTACCAAACCCGATTTCAGCAAACATATCATTAACTTGGTTGTAATATGTTCCCTTGATTGCATCTTCAAGATGTTCTTTGGTCATGATTTCATTAACATCATAACCGGCATCCTTAACCGCTTTGGTCAAGATTTCTCTTCCGGCGTTGACGTTTTTTTCACGATCGCGAGTCTTGAAGTATTGACGAATCTTGTGCTTAGCACGACTTGTCGATACCAAGCTAATCCAGTCTTGGCTAGGTCCAGCAGAACTGGATGAGGTCATGATTTCAACGATATCACCGGTTTGGATTTGGTAATCCAATGGTTCGATTTTACCGTTAACACGGGAACCAACTGTGTGATTACCAATATCAGTATGAATTAAGTATGCCATATCCAGTGGACCGGCACCCTTTGGCAATTCCAAAACATCCCCTTGTGGAGTGAATGCATACACGTGATCACCAAATAGGTCACCCTTTACGCCATCCATAAAATCAGAAGCACTATCGGTATCTTCTTGTAGTTCAATAATGCGCTTAAACCAGTTCAAACGATTATTGTCTGAAGATTCCTTAACTTCATCTGTGGCTCCTTCTTTGTAAGCCCAGTGAGCAGCAACCCCATATTCAGCGATTTGATGCATTTCCTTGGTTCTGATTTGAACTTCCAATGGACGTCCACCAGGTCCAACAACAGTGGTATGCAAGGATTGGTACATATTAGCCTTAGGCATCGCAATGTAGTCCTTAAAACGACCCGGCATTGGTGACCACTTAGTATGAATAGCACCTAGGACTGCATAACAGTCCTTGATGGAATCAACAATGCATCTAACGGCCAATAAGTCATAGATTTGTTCGAATTGTTTCTTCTTAATAACCATCTTGTGGTATACGGAGTATAAGTGCTTAGGTCTACCATAGACTTCCACATTCTTAAGCCCCATTTGTTTAACTTGTTGGTTCACTTCTTTAACGGCTTCATTAATATATGAAACACGTTCGTCTCGCTTAGAGTTCATTAAGTGAACAATGCGGTAATATTGTTGTGGGTTAAGGTATCTAAGTGAGATATCTTCTAGTTCCCACTTAATTGTCCCAATCCCCAAACGATCGGCAAGTGGTGCGTAAATTTCCAATGTTTCATTAGAAATACGACGTTGCTTTTCTGGTTTTAAATGCTTTAGTGTACGCATGTTATGCAAACGGTCAGCCAATTTAACAATCATGACACGAATATCCTTACACATTGCTAATAATAGCTTACGGTGGTTTTCGGCCAATTGTTCTTGGTTCGATTTGTACTTAATCTTACCAAGCTTGGTAACTCCATCTACAATTAGTTCGATATCGTTACCGAATAATTCAGCGATATCTGATAATTCTGCTCCGGTATCTTCAACAACATCGTGCAATAGGCCCGCACTAACGGTTTCTGGGTCCATTTTTAATGTTGCTAGAATACTAGCTACTTGAATTGGATGAACAATATAAGGTTCTCCGGATTGTCTAAATTGGTCTTTATGACAAATTGACGCAAATTCGTATGCTTTTTTAACAATTCCTACATGTTGTTCATTCATGTAACTGGAAATTTCTTTAAATAAGTCTTCTTTAGACCAAATCTTATGTTCAGACATTTCCAAAACCTTCTTCCAATCATTTATTTTCTATATTCTATCATTAATTTAATGAGTTTAATTCCATATGAACTGATAAAGCTGATAAAAAGTAAAATGGTGCTGTTTCAGTTCTTAAAATTCTAGGGCCTAGTCCACAGGTCAAATATCCCATTGACTGCAAAGTTTCTACTTCTTTGGGAGATATTCCTCCTTCAGGTCCAAAGAACATTGCGACACTTTCAGCCGGTTTGGTTTGATCTAGTGTCTTAATTAAATCTGATTTTTCACCATGCTTAGCTGATTCTTCGTAAGCAATTAAACGGTGATCAAAGTCGTAGTTGTCTAGTTCTTTGATTGAGTTAATATATTCAACTTCTGGAATCACATTTCGATGCGATTGTTCAGCTGCACTTCTAGCGATTTTTCTAAAACGTTGTAATTTCTTTTCGGCCTTATTATTCCATTTAGCAATAGCCCAATCCGTTGGGGTAAAGATAATCTTTTTCACCCCTAATTCGGTGGCTTTTTGCACCACTAGTTCGGCCTTTTCCTTCTTTGGTAAACCACAAATAATAACCGCATCAGCTGGTAGTTCAACATTCTTATCAGATACTTCAACTACTTTAGCTAGATTGTTCTCATTATCGATTAATTCGGCAACAAATAATTGGTGGTTACCGTCAACGATTTCAAAACGATTCCCCTCTGTGGAACGTAAAACACCCATGAAGTGATGAGCGATATCAGCACTAACCTCAAACTCAGTATCATTACTCAATATTTGGTCTGTAAAGTAGTGTTGCATCTATTCATCATCCCTTCTTAAATGTGCTGTAATTCCACACCAATCACCTAACATTGATACTTGATCAATCACGAAATCATTGTCATTAAGTGTTTGATTGGTAATATCTAGTTTTTCCTTAATAATACCGGAAATGATAATTTGTCCGCCAGGATTTAGATTATTAACTGCTTGTGGAATTAAAGGTAATACCGCTTCTGGAAGCATGTTAGCAAAAATAATATCTACCTTCTTAGTAATGCCATCCAATAAACTGTTCTTACCAACTTTAATGTCGTCAGCAAAGCCGTTTAAGGCCACGTTTTGTTTAGCAGATGTAACGGCATCGTCATCATAGTCATAGGCTTCAATATCAGCAGCACCTAGTAGTTTGGCACCGATACTTAAAACCCCAGAACCAGTTCCAATATCTAGAATGCTTTGACCTTCTCTAATGATGTTTTCAATTGCTTGAAGACATAAAACAGTGGTTGGATGTACCCCAGTACCAAATGCCTTCTTTGGATCTAGTTTGATTACCAACTCATCATCTGATTCTTTCTTATAATCTTCCCATACTGGTGAGATTGTTAAGAACTTGGTAATGCGTTTGGCATGGTAGTACTTTTCCCATTCAGTGTTCCACTTGTCATCATTTAAATCCTTGGTAACAACCTTACCCATTCCAGGGTTTAGGCCAAAGCTCTTTAATTGATCCACTCTTTCTTGGATTGCTGGCACCTTTGACTTAATGTCAAAGTCTTCTGGGAAATATGAGTTAATACTCAATACTCCATCGTTTCTTGAATCTAATTCCACACCTAGAGATCCAAATTCCATCAAGATGTTAATAACTGCATCTTGAGATTCATCATTTGTTAATACTGATATTTCAGTCCATTCCATTTCAAACACCCCTGTTAACTTTTACAAAAAAGGTGCATCCCTCTTATAGGACACACCCCCGATTAATTTAGCGTACTATTTCGATTCTGTCTTTTCTTTTTCTTGAATCTTTAGCTGCTTAAGTTTTTCCTCATGTTGTTGCAAGTGAGATTCCAAATAAAGCATCAATGAATTTTCATCCTTAAAAATTCGTGGATGTTTTTGTTTATGAAGTCTTAAATCAATTTCATTAATTTTTTGTCTACCTGTCCATTTATGACCGTATCTGATGATTAAACGGTTATCTAAATGTTTCTTTCCGAATCTAAACACGTAAACGTTATCTGGAGTAAGCAATGGTCTAATGTAAGTCTTTTTGTAGTAGTATCCATTATCTCTTAAAAACTTTTTAGTTCGATTAAGCATTGTTTGTACACCTCCATTTTTTAATATTTTGCAATTGCTTTTTAATAAAGCATAATCTGTCCATAAATCATTCTATATAAATTTTATATTAAGTTTGCTAAATTGTCTACCTATATTATATATAAATAAAAACGCCAAATGTCTGCTGTTTACACAGAAATTAGGCGTTTAAGATTTATTATTTTACTTCTCCAACATCAAGAGCTTGATGCTTTAGTTTGGTAAAGACATGCTTATCAGCGATCCCTGTAATTCCTCCTTGGAAGAAGAATGCGAACAAGGTTCCTAATCCGAAGTTATTAAATTGGTGAGTAATTACAATAGCGATAATTGCCATGATAGTTGGTGGAATGTATGAGAACCACATTGCCTTTGAGGCATTTCCATCACAGTATTTAAATCTTAAAATTTGCATTAAATCATCAGCAGGATGTAGTGCAATGTTAACTCTTTGGTAAATTGAAATTGCAATCGCAATAAATGAAACACCAACGAAGTTAAGTAATACATATGCTAATGTCATTCCAATTCCGTGTGCTTCTGGTAACCAGTTACTTACAACACCGTTGAAATAGTTAATCAATAATGAGAATGGTCCTAAGAAAGCAGCGTTACCAATAACTCTGCTCCAGCTCCATTTTCCAACTAGAATTGAGTTAAGAACTGTAATTAACATTCCTAGTCCAAAGAATGCCCAGAATAAAACCCATTTACCATTACCTAAAACGGCGTATCCTAGGTTGTTTTCAGCAGCTGTCCAGTATGCTGATCCTAGAAATGATGGATGAATTTTGGCACTAGTTACTAGTGTTAAAACATTCCCCAATGAGTTAATAACTAGTGAGATTAAAAAGTAAATAATAGAGCTTGTCCAAGAAATGGTTCTTTTTGACTTAGTAGAACTTGCACTAATTTGCATGATAGAAATACCCCTTACCTGTAAAATTTTAATATTATTTTTAATTGTGAAAAATTTATCTAGCATTTGAAAGCTAATCAGCTATCAAAAACTTAGTGCAATAAAGCACAAACTTAATTAACAAGTAAATAATAACACGAAATATTATAAAATCAAGTAAATTACCTCGCATATCAATTGGTTTGATATGTCTTTGTAAATGATTTTTGTAATAATCATCACTTGTTTTTTGTTTGTGAACTTTATAACAAAATAAATTATAAACCATTTTAAAAATAAAATAAACCCCTTTCATAAAAAAGCTCAATCTTTTTTCAATAAAAAAGAAGCATCAACGATAAACCGTTGATGCTTCAATCTTATTTTCTTAATTCTTCTGTATTAATCCAGTAATTATGGTTGTCTAAACTTACTAATGCGTATTTAGGACCTAAGAATTCTTTGAATTCTCTATCACATAATTGAGCTGTCTTAATTATTTTCACTTTTCTATCACCATCTAGATACTTAACAAAATGATTATCACGATAGTTAGCGAAGTCCTTGTCTTTTGCCCAAAGTGTTGCACAGTCTTTAGCAATCATTTGATCACTCAATCCTTGTGTTGATAAATCATCATTGTAGAATGTTTCAAGACTGTGATCACTTAGCATCTTTTCAACAGAACGTTTAGATGCATTGCCATCCATCCAAGCTGAATACTTCTTGTAGAATGATTCATACTTATCATCAGGAGTCCATCCATTGTTGAATATATCATCAAGACTTTCAATTACTTCATCGTTAGTCTTAACGATTGGACCTGGTGCTTCCTTAATGAAGTCAAAGTAGAATCCACGAATGGCATTCGCATAATCTTCTAAGTCATAAGTAAAGAAGATCATTGGACGTTTTAATGTCGCATAATCAAACATTACTGATGAGTAGTCAGTAATCAATACGTCACTGATTAGATACAATTCAGCAATATCAGGATAGTTGCTTACGTTTAGTGCGAAACCTTCGTAATCACTTAAATCTAAATTATTAGAGATTAAGTAATGAGTTCTTACTAATACGTATGCCTTCCCTTCATAGCGTTCACGTAGCTTTTGTAAATCAAGGTGTAACTTGGCAGTGAATTCATCGTTTTTAATATATTCATTATCACGCCAAGTTGGAGCATACAAGATAACCTTCTTGTTATCTTCAATGCCCAAGTCTTCCTTGATTTCTCTGATGTCGTTAGAATTATGGTTTACTAAGATATCATTTCTTGGATATCCATCCAATTGAATTTGGCTAGCTTGCATTCTAAAGCAGCGTTGCATGATTTCTGCTGAATACATGTTAGGCGCAATCAATCTAGTCCATCTTCTGTTATCCTTGAAGACTTCTTCGTGGTACTTAGCAACGTTTACACCAGGCATTGTTACCTTCATAACGTCGGCACCAATGGTCTTTAGTGGTGTTCCATGCCAAGTTTGTAATACGACAGTGTCTTTACTTGGGTGCCATCTGAATGGACGACGTGAATTTGTTACCCAGTACTTAGCTCTTGCTTGTTTTAAGATTCCTCTGAAACCAAATCTAGTTACATAAGGAATTTGATTTAATTCAAAGAATTCACGATCTTCCTTGTTGACGTTCCAGTATAGTTTAAATCCAGGATAGTTGGCTTTCATGTATTCATAAATTGCCTTAGGATTGTCTGAATATTGGGTTCCAAAGAAACTATCGAAAATCACGATATCCTTCTTAGCAAGACGTTTTGATAGTTCATTTAACAACTTTGCTTGAAAGAAGTTAGTATCCCAGAAATGACCAATCTTCTTAAATAGCAAACTCTTAGCTGGTTCTTGGTCTAAATCTTCTCTTTGAGTATTCAATACTGTTTCAACAACTTGTTGAGTGGCATCCCCATTACGACCGTATTGAGCAAACTCATCACAGAATGTTTCCATTTGGTCTGCATAATTGTCAGCAACTGAATCGATATGTCTGATGCGATCAATCAATTCGTCTTCAGTCTTAACAATTGGTCCAGGCATTTGCTTGTAGTAATCCAAGTAGACACCTCGGTTAGCTTCGTCTAAGTACCAATCAGCATCGTATGCGTAGAAAATCATTGGACGTTTTAGATGTGCGTAGTCAAACATTACTGATGAGTAATCGGTGATCATTGCATCACTGATTAGGTACAAATCGTTAATATTATCGTAGTCACTAACGTCGTATACGAATCCAGGATTGTTGTAGAAACTATTTGAATGAGCTACAAAGTAATGCAAACGAACGAGTAGAACGTAACCGTCTGATAGTTTTGCTTGTAGCTTATCTAAATCAAGCTTGAAGTCAAAACCTCCATCCGCTCTAAATGTTGGTGCATATAAAACCACACGCTTATTTAGCGGAATACCCAGTTTGTTCTTAACTAAATTAATGTAATCAGTATTGTTGTGAGTGTATAGCTCATCGTTTCTAGGAAAACCTGATTTAATAACTTTTTGACTGTAGTTAAATGCATGTTTAGCAGTCTTTTCCATGTAATCAGAAGGTACTACTAAATAGTCCCAACGACGGTTCCTCATCGCAAAACGATTTTGTAACTTGTTGGTACCAAACTTAAAGTGAGGTTCATCAAATCCCATGTGCTTTAAGAATGTTCCGTGAAGTGTTTCCACTTCGATTTGACCCTTACGCTTAGCGTAGCGATTAGGCATGTTGGTGTTTTGAATAATGTATCTTGAAACAGCCAAGTAGTACCAGTACTTAAATGTGTTTACGCGAACCTTTTCACCGTCTCCAGTAATATTGGTTTCGATGTTGTTGAAAATCCATACCGGTTTGATTTCAGGATGATTTTCTTCAACGTATTGGTACATCAACTTTTCGTTACTATCAAACTTACTTGACCAATAAGAGTCAAAGACCATCACATTTCTAAGTGGTAATAATCTCATTAATGGATATAAAACGGAGTAAGAAATGGCACGTAAGCCCTTCTTAGCATCCATCGCTCCGAAGAATGGTTGATCTACCTTAAAGATAAGATTCATGCTCTTATCCTTCTTTACCGCATAGAAAATTTGAGATTTGCCATTGAATGGTAATTCAGTAGTCTTGATACGACACTTCTTGGCGTACTTAATGCGGTAAGTATGCGCTTTACCATCAACTTGAAGATAAATCTTAAATTGATAATCACCTTCAAGTAAATCTAGTTGTTCATTGTTGTTCGAAGTTAGTGCAAAGTCAAAGTCGAAGCTATCACCATTAATTTGGAAATGGTTAGATACTGGATCTAATATCTTTCTAGTCGCCTTATCAGCACTAATTAATTCAACGTGGGCTTGCGATACCAAGACGCTGCTTGGGTCGACTGCTTTGTTCATTTTGGCGGAAACATGTAGAACGTTGTTGGCATCAACAGAGACTTTCTTAGCCACGAATGGTGCTTCTTCAATCACTAGTTGCATATTTTTGATATCACCATAGAACAATGAAATAGCATCCCCATCGTCTAGATTAATTTGTTGATTAATCTTGTTTGAAGAGAATGAGTAGTTCATTTCAGCATGGGTAAAGTTATCCAAAATAATTAACTTAAGTTCTTGGTTACGAGCCTTGTCGTTAACTTCCTTAACATTAAACGCAAAACTGTTTTCATTTTGATCAATTGAGTGAATGGCAGTACCATTTGCTGCCATCAAGACGGCATTGTAACCAGATACATCCATGTTATCGACGTTAAAACTTAGTTCTTGCTTATCGTCGCTGACTGTTGGATAACTAACCACTGGCCTTCTATCAGAATCCGAATTTAAATCGATTACTTCAAAAACTAGTGAACCAACACTGTTAAATCTGGTAATCAGTTTTACCCCATTGTATTCAAACGGTAGAATGGCTTTTTGGGTTAACTTTTCAATTGGATCAGTAGCAAAATCCTTTACCATGATGTGGTTATCCACGTTGTTTTTGATTTGTACCTTCCAAGTTCCAACGCCTAAAGTATCGATAGCTTGCTTGATATTAAACTTAACTTCGTAATCAGCGTTGTTGTACTTAGCATTTGGTTTTAAAGTTCTTCTAACAAAAGGACTTTCCACCCTCTTGACTTGAACCTTCACGGTCTTTTTATTTTTAACGTTAATCAAGCTAG
Organism: Apilactobacillus kunkeei; assembly: GCF_001308195.1. Taxonomy (GTDB): domain Bacteria; phylum Bacillota; class Bacilli; order Lactobacillales; family Lactobacillaceae; genus Apilactobacillus; species Apilactobacillus kunkeei_C. The sequence continues at coordinate 211,468 of NZ_JXDF01000017.1, forward strand.
CTTGTAGTGATTCGTTCTTGTTTCCGTCACCAAATGTTCGTTTAACAAGGTGAAGCTTAGTAATCTTGAATGCTCCATCAATTCTAATATCACCGTTATCAACATTTGTAAATTCAACATCTCTAATCTTTTGGTTAAAACGACTGTTGTTATCATTTAAATTAACATTATCAACTAGTTGCTTCTTATCACCTAGTTCAGGCGCAATTAGTCGATAGTTTGATCCACCAATTGAATGTTTAAATTCACCAATTTGCTTTTTATAAGAAATGTCATTAATGACATCGACATCGTTATATCTAATTGCTGAATATAGAATTTGTTGTTTGACTGGCAAACGGTAGAAGATTTCTGAATCCCACAAGTGCCAATCTCTTAGGAACTTGTAAACCATTTCTTGAGCTTGGTAAATATAATCACTGCTATTATCACCTAGATTTTGAATAAAGATAAATAAATCTAGGAACAATGCCTTATATTTAAAGTCCTGAACAAATGCGTCTTCTTCACTAAATCCATTGCTTAAAATGATTTGTAGTGTTCTTCTAAGTGAACTTAGTCGACTTTCAAAGTTTGAAAGCGCACTTCTTGTTTGGGTAATGGAATCGGCACTTTCGCGCCATCTCCATTCATAGACATCATCTTCTACAACTGAAGTCTTACGTGACTTCAAATGTGCCTCCATTGAAAATGGAATATCTTCGTAGATGATGCCTTCCACAAACTTGATGCTATTATCAAGTAAGAAAGAACGCTTGTATAGTTTATTCCAACTGGTTGTGTCGTAAATCAAGTCATGGTTGGTTGTAATGTGTGTATTATCGTAATCATCGTGCACAGCAAAAGAATGTAGGTATGAATTTTGATAACGATCTTTATCAAATCGCTTAACAAAACCTACAACTAAGTCTGAGTCGTTTTGACGTGCTTTAAACGCCATTGAAGGATAAGCGTTAGCAGGAACAATATCATCACCATCAACGAAGGCAATGTACTTTCCTCTAGCGTGCTTCATCCCATAATTTCTAGTGTTACTTAAACCACCGTTTTCTTTATGTAGTGCTCTAAAACTATTATATTTATTTGCGAATTCATCAATAATTTTACTTGTATTATCAGTTGATCCATCATCAATCATCAATACTTCAAGGCTTTCCATAGGGAAATTCGTATTAGCAATGGATGACAAACATTTTTCAATGTAATCTTGAACGTTATAGCAGGCCACTATCACGGATAGATATGGTTCATTCATATTTAAGTGCCTCTCTCATAATATTTTCCAATAAAAAATACCAATTAAAACTTGGCATATCAGTCTAATAATGCGGCAAACTCTCTATAATTTACCTATTTGCATTATATCACTAAAAGCACTGTTTTTAATTGGTAATTATTAATCTTTACTAATTTTTAGGTAATACAATATTCAATAAAATTCCTAAGATTACGGATACAGCTAGTCCATTTAATGGCAATGTTCCAATTTTAATAATGAATCCCCCAACTCCAATTACTAAAATAGTTGAAACAATCATTAAATTACGTTTATTCGCTAAATCAATTTGATTTTCAATCATGATTTTAATCCCGCTAGAAGCAATCGTTCCAAACAATAGGAAACTGATACCACCGATTACAGGTAGAGGCATTTGCATAATTAAAACGTTTAACTTGTTCACAAATGAGAATAAAATGGCAAATACTGCAGCACCAATCAATACATAGACACTGTGAATCTTAGTAATTGCCATAACTCCAATGTTTTCACCATAGCTAGTTACTGCCGGACCACCGACTAATCCGGCAAAAATTGAAGCTAAACCGTCACCAGTTAATGTTCTGTTTAATCCAGGATCCTTAAAGTAATTTCTACCTGTTAATTCATCTAGCACCATCAAGTGACCCAGGTGTTCTGTAATGGTGACGAAAGCGATTGGTGCAATTGCAATGATTGCTCCCCATTCAAATTTCACATTATATGAAACGAATGGAATTTCGAATTTAGGCATTGAGAACCATGGAGCATTTGCAATTGTACTTAAGTTAACTAATCCCATCGCAATCGATAAAACATATCCACAAATGATAGCTAGTAGGATTGGCATAAATCCTAAAAATCCCTTCAAGTACATGTTAAAAAATATTGCTAATAGTAGTGTTACTAATGCTACAAAAACGTACTTGTAGTCGTAATTTCCATTTTTTAACATTGCATCATTGGCAGCACTAGATGCTAATGATAAACCAATTACGATTACAACAGGGCCAACCACAACTGCTGGTAGTAACTTATCAATCCATTCTGAACCAATCATGGCAATTAATAATGCCACAATTAAATAAATTACACCAACTGCTATTACCCCTTGAGCAATTCCAGGATAACCAGTTATCTGCATCAAGTACTTCATTGGTACGATGAACGCGAAACTAGAACCCATGTAAGCTGGAATCTTCTTCTGTGTTACTAGAATGTGAATTAAAGTCCCAACTCCAGAAGTAAATAAAGCAATGCTTGGACTTAACCCAACCAATAACGGAACGATTACTGTGCTTCCAAACATTGAAAACATATGTTGTAGAGATAAACCAATCCATAGCCATAATCCTGGTTTATCGTTAACATCTAAAATGGTATCTGAATTTTTATTCATAACCAATCCCCCTAAATAATTTCAGAGCTTTAACCTAGCAAAAAAGGTCTATTCATCCCTAGACGAATAGACCTTCACAAATTTTATTAAATTCGCTAATCTTATCAGCCTCACGGGACTAAATTAAAGACTCTATATTTTTAATATATCATACTGATAATTTCTTATGAAGTCAATTACTTTTTATCGCTTTCTTCTTCATCAGTTTGTAGAACAGCCATGAATGCGGCTTGTGGAATTTCCACTTTACCAACGGCCTTCATACGTTTCTTACCAGCTTTTTGCTTTTCTAATAGCTTCATTCTTCTGGTTCTGTCACCACCATATAGGTGAGCAGTAACATCCTTACGGTATGCCTTGATGTTAGTTCTAGCAATTACCTTAGCACCAATTGCGGCTTGAACAGGAATTTCGAAGTTTTGACGTGGAATAATCTTCTTAAGTTTTTCAACGATTACTCGAGCACGACTAGCTGAGAATTGACGGTGAGAAATGAAACTCAATGCATCAACCTTTTCACCGTTCAATAGGATATCAATCTTAACTAGATCAGAAGGCTTGTAGTCCCCTAATTCGTAATCAAGTGATGCATATCCTCTAGTGGTTGACTTCAACTTATCAAAGAAGTCAAAGATGATTTCTGACAATGGAATTGAGTACATGATGTTGACACGATAATCATCAATATATTCCATTGTTTCGAATTGCCCACGACGTGATTGGCAAAGCTCCATCACGGCACCAACATAATCGTTAGGCACCATTACAGTTGCTTTTACGTATGGTTCTTCAACCGCTTTGATTTCCGAAGCATCTGGCATTTCCGATGGGTTTTCCACATCTTTTCTTTGACCATCGGTGGTAAAGACGTGGTAAGTAACAGATGGAGCAGTGGTGATTAGATCAAGATTGAATTCTCTTTCTAGTCGTTCTTGCACAACATCCATGTGTAACATACCTAAGAATCCACATCTAAAACCAAATCCAAGTGCTTGTGATGATTCAGGTTCGAATTCTAATGCAGCATCATTTAATTTAAGTTTTTCAAGTGATTCTCTTAAGTCACCAAACTTGGCATTGTCAGTTGGGTATAATCCAGAATAAACCATTGGTTCCATTTCACGATAACCTGGTAATGGTTCATCTGCTGGATTATCAGCATTAGTAACTGTATCCCCCACACGAGTTTGGTTGATATCCTTAATACTTGCGGTGATGTATCCAACGTCTCCAGCCATTAGGTATTCTCTTTGAACAGGATGTGGAGAGTTCACACCAACTTCGGTAACTTCGTATTCACTACCACTGTTCATTAAGCGAATTTTATCTCCTGGTTTAACAACACCATCACGTAAACGAACACTCAAAACTACCCCACGATAATCATCGTAAACAGAGTCGAAGACAAGTGCCTTTAGTGGTGCATCCAAATCACCTTGAGGAGCAGGTACTTCTTCTACGATTCTTTCCAATAAGTCTTCAATTCCGATTCCCTTTTTAGCACTAGCTAAAACGGCATTTTCGGCATCGATACCAATGATATCTTCAACTTCTTTTTTAACCATGTCTGGTTGCGCAGAAGGTAAATCAATCTTATTAATTACAGGAACAATTTCCAAGTCATCATCGATCGCCAAGTAAACATTAGCTAAAGTTTGTGCTTCAACACCTTGGGCAGCATCAACAACTAAAACTGCACCTTCACACGCAGCCAAACTTCTTGATACTTCGTATGAGAAATCGACATGTCCTGGTGTATCAATAAGATGAAATTCATAGTCATGACCATCCTTAGAATGGTACTTTAGCTCAACTGCATTCAACTTGATTGTGATTCCACGTTCTCTTTCTAATTCCATGTCATCCAATAATTGGTTTTGCATATCTCTTTTTGCGACAGTATCTGTCATTTCTAAAATTCGATCGGCTAAAGTAGATTTACCATGATCAATATGAGCAACAATCGAAAAGTTACGAATGTATTTTTGATGTTCCTTCATTTTTGCTATGTCCATGTTTATTCCTACTTTCAACGTAATGTATTAATACAATTATAACAACCAAAAAGACAATGCACAAACTAAATCATGCTATCGGAATTCTTTTCGGCAACAAAAAAGAGTCGCATAAGCGACCCTTAATTTATTTCTTGCCGTTCATAGCATCTTTCATCTTTTCGAAGAATCCACCATTCTTGTATTCTTCTTCACCAGATGCTTCAGCAAAAGCTTTTAGAGCTTGTTTTTGTTGTTTGTTTAAACTCTTAGGAGTGACAATCTTAACAGTAACTAGTTCATCACCTTTTGAACTACTGTTAATCTTAGGCATTCCCTTACCTCTAAGTCTGAAGGTAGTATTTGATTGAGTTCCTGCTGGAACCTTCATTTCAACATCACCATATACGGTCTTAACCTTGATGGTGCTACCTAGAGTAGCTTGAGTAAATGAGATGTTTTGTGAGTAATGTAGATCAGAGCCATCACGTTCAAAGTCACGACTAGGTTTTACTCTAAATACGATGAATAAGTCACCGTAAGGTCCACCGTTTTCACCGGCTTCACCTTGACCTTGTAATCTCATTTGTTGTCCATCATCAACACCGGCAGGAATGTTTACTTCTACCTTGTGACTTTCGTGCATGTGACCTGAGCCACCACACTTAGGACATTTGTCCTTAATTTCTTTACCAGTTCCACCACAAGTAGGACATGGATGTTGAGTTTGCATTTGACCTAATGGTGTATTTTGAACTGATGTTACGTAACCACTACCGTTACATTGGTGACAAGTTTCTGGATGAGTTCCTGGTTTTGCACCTGAACCATCACAGGTATCACACTTAGCTTCACGGTCGTATCTGATCGTAGTCTTCTTACCGAAAACGGCATCTTCAAAATTGATTGTCATTTGGTATTGAAGATCACGACCCTTAACAGGAGCATTTGGATCTCTTTGAGCACCTCTTGCTCCACCACCAAAGAATTGGCTGAAGATGTCGTCGAAGCCGCCGCCACCGAAACCAGAGAATCCTCCAGCTCCGCCTCCGAAGCCTCCGGCACCTCCGCCGAAACCACCAGATGGGCCATCAGCGGAGCCAAATTGATCGTAATTACGACGTTTTTGTTCGTCGCTTAGTACTTCGTAAGCTTCGTTAATTTCTTTAAACTTCTTTTCAGCACCGGGTTCTTTGTTGATATCAGGATGATACTTCTTAGACATTTTACGGTAAGCGTGCTTAATGTCATCTTGACTGGCATCTTTTGATAATCCCAGAATTGAATAATAATCCTTATCTGCCATTTTTATCCCCCATAATATTCATTTTGAAATAAAAGGTCAAAGCCCAACAAGTCAGACTTTGACCCTTTTAAAGTAATCTAATTACTTATTGTTTTTGTCATCATCATGAACTTCATGGAAATCGCCGTCAACAGTGTTGTCGTCTTTACCCTTGTTATCTGATGAATCGTTTGCGTTACCTTGTTGATCTGAACCTTGTTCTTGTTGTTGTTGGTATAACTTAACAGCAAGTGCTTGAACTTGTTGACTCAAATCATCCTTCTTAGCCTTCATTTCGTCTAAGTTGTTGTCTTCTTTAGCCTTCTTCAATGCATCTTCAGCTTCTTTAGCCTTCTTGATTTCATCTTCAGAAACCTTACCTTCAACATCTTTTAGAGTCTTGTCAGTTTGGAAGATTAATTGATCTACTTCGTTCTTCAAATCAACTTCTTCTTTACGCTTCTTGTCTTGTTCTTCGTTCTTCTTAGCTTCATCCATCATACGGTTGATTTCATCATCTGATAGACCGTTTGAATCCTTGATGGTAATCTTTTGTTCCTTACCAGTACCTTTATCCTTAGCAGAAACGTTTACGATACCATTCTTATCAATATCAAACTTAACTTCGATTTGAGGAACACCACGAGGTGCAGCAGGAATGTCAGTTAATTGGAATTGACCTAAAGTCTTGTTGTCAGCTGCCATTGGACGTTCACCTTGTAGAACATGGATATCTACGGCTGGTTGATTATCAGCAGCAGTTGAGAATACTTGTGACTTAGAAGTTGGAATAGTTGTGTTTCTATCAATTAACTTAGTGAACACACCACCCATAGTTTCGATACCTAATGATAGTGGAGTAACATCAAGTAATACAACGTCCTTAACATCACCTGTTAGTACACCACCTTGAACAGCGGCACCTAGAGCAACAGCTTCGTCAGGATTGATTGAGTGGTTTGGTTCCTTACCAGTCCAGCTCTTAACAGCTTCTTGAACAGCTGGGATACGAGTTGAACCACCGTTTAAGATAACTTCATCAATATCTGAAGTGCTTAGTCCAGCATCCTTTAGTGCGTTGTCAAAAGCAACCTTAGTCTTATCAACTAAATCAGAAGTTAATTCGTTAAACTTAGCACGTGATAGTGTAGTTTGTAAGTGAAGGGGTCCATTTTCACCTGATGCAATGAATGGAAGACTGATTTCAGTTTCAGTAACACCTGATAGATCCTTCTTAGCCTTTTCAGCAGCATCCTTTAGTCTTTGTAATGCCATCTTGTCTTGTGATAAGTCGATGCCATTTTCGTTCTTAAATTGTTCTACTAGGTAGTCCATAACTCTCTTATCAAAGTCATCCCCACCTAAGTGAGTATCACCATTAGTTGATAGTACTTGGAATACACCGTCACCTAATTCAAGAACGGAAACATCAAAAGTACCACCACCAAGGTCATATACAAGAACTTTTTCGTCTTTGTCTTGCTTGTCTAGACCGTAAGCTAATGATGCAGCAGTTGGTTCGTTGATGATACGTTTTACATCTAAACCAGCAATCTTACCAGCATCCTTAGTTGCTTGTCTTTGTGAGTCATTGAAGTATGCAGGAACAGTGATAACAGCTTCGCTAACAGTGTCACCTAAGTAGTCTTCAGCGAATCCCTTGATGTATTGTAGGATCATTGCTGAGATTTGTTGTGGAGTGTACTTCTTACCATCAACATCTACAGTGTAACCTTCTTCACCCATGTGACTCTTAATTGAAGCAATGGTGTTTGGGTTAGTGATCATTTGACGCTTAGCAACTTCACCAACTTGTGGTTCGCCATCTTTAAATGCAACAACAGATGGAGTTGTACGTGAACCTTCTGGATTAGTAATGATTTTTGGTTCTTTACCTTCAAGAACAGCAACAGCTGAGTTAGTAGTACCTAAATCGATACCGATAATTTTATTACTTGCCATAATTTATTATCTCCTTGATTATTTTTTTATTGAGCAACTACAACCATGCATGGTCGAATAACACGATCAGCTAGTTTGTAGCCTTTTTGTAAAATTTCTACAACAGTGTCTGCTGGATGATCATCATCTGCAGGAACTGTTTGAACCGCTTGACACTCGCTTGGGTCAAATGGTTTGTTTAAGACATCAATTTCTTCAATGCCATTTTCAGATAATGCTTTGTTGAAATGCTTTAGAACAAGTTCAACACCTTGTTTTAATTGCTTTCCACTATCATCTGAAACTTCAACACCCAATGCACGTTCCAAGTTATCCATTGCAGGTAAGATACTAGTTGCTAGTTTTTGACCATCATACTTGTAGATATCTGCACGTTCACGCTTGAATCGTGTTTGCATGTTTTGCATTTCTGCTTCAGCACGAAGATACTTGTCAGAGAAATCTTCAACTTGTTGTTGAAGTTCTTCAACTTGCTTTTCTAATGAATCCTTTTTATCTTTCTTAGCGTCCTTCTTTTTGTCGGCGCCTTTGTCCTTAGCAGCTTCTTTCTTTGAAGTTGCTTTTTCTAGGTCTTTTTCATCATCCTTCTTGCTAGCCAAATGAATGCCTCCTTTTACTGATTATATTTATCATAATAATTTCTCAGTTTCTTTGATAATTCATTTCTAAATCCATCAACGATTCCAATTACTCTAGAATATGGCATCCTAGTAGGACCTAGAACGGCGATAACACCCTTTCCATATGGTCCAACATCATAGGAACCAGTAATAATACTGTAATCCTTTAATAGATCATTGCTTAATTCCGGTCCAATTTGAACGGAAATTGAATTATCTGAACTCTTGATGAACTTCGCAGCATCATCAGTATCATTTAACAATGAGTAAATTGGCTTTAGATAACTGATGTCATTATTATCAGTAAAACTCAATAGATTCAATTCACCACCGATATAAAACTGATTAGTAGAAGCTTGCATCAAAACATCATCAAGAGTTTGAACTAAGCTATCAGGGTTCTTAACGTACTTGAGAATTTCAGGTACGATTTCTGTCTTCAACTTAGTGATAACTTCGTCTAAAGGCTTCCCTGCTAACTTGTCATTGATCATTCTGACAACGGCATCTAACTTGTCACCACCCAAGTCACCATCAATATGGAAAACCTGGTTAACAACTTCATCATTATCAGTGATTAGAATTGCCATCACCTTATGATTACCAAGTGGAACTAAACGAAAGCTCCCCAAAACGGGAGTTGTTTCTTGTTCCGGCTTTAAAGTCAATGCAGTGTAATTTGTTAAGTTAGATAGAATGTCAGCTGATTGTTGAACGATTTCATCAATTTGTCTAAATCTTCCTGATAGTGAATTTTGAATAATCATCATATCACTGTTATCAATTGGATTTGGATTCAACAAGTTATCAACATAGTAGCGATAACCTTCGATTGATGGAACACGTCCCGATGAAGAATGATTTTTGGTAATTAAACCAATCTCTTCTAGAAATGCCATTTCATTTCTAACGGTTGCTGAACTGACATGTATTGGTAATTGACTGGATAATGCCTTTGAACCAACAGGAACACCTGATTTTGTGTAATCATTAACGATGATTTTCAAAATCATTTTTTCTCTTTCAGTAAGCATACCCGATCACTCCTTATCGATTAGCACCTTTAGCAGTCATCTGTGTTAAGTGCTAACCACAATTATTAATTTACCAAAGCCATCTATATAAGTCAAGAAAAAGACTAGTTATTTTCAAAATATTGACGTGTGAAATCTTCGTCAGATTGAAGTTGCTTAATTAGCTTATCAATCCCTTCAAACTTCACTTCACCACGAATACGGTATAGCCAATCTACCTTTAATACTTCACCATATATATTGTCATTAAAGTCTAAAATATTAATTTCTACTGTAATTGGATTCTTATCACCAAAGGTAACGTTACGCCCAATTGAAGCCATCCCATGATACTTTTTTTCACCGATAAACACATCAACTACGTAGACACCGATAGTTGGTAGCCATTGTAGTTCATCGTGTTCGATGTTGGCTGTTGGATAGCCCAATTCACGACCACGGGCAAAGCCATGGACAACAGTTCCACCAGTTTGAAATGGTCTTCCCATTAAATGGTTCACTGTTTGAATGTGACCTTCGTCAAGGTTCTTTCTAATTCTAGTTGAACTGATTTTTTCTAATTGATAATCTGCCAAGTCCACGGCAACTACATCAAATCGATCTTTTGCATAATTTGGTAGTAAGTCCATTGTTGCGTCCTTGGCACCATAAGTATGATCCGTTCCGGCAACTACGGTGTCGGCATTAAATCTAACTAGGTAGTTATCAACAAATTCTTGTGGTGTCTGGTTTTGAAAACTAAAACTATAGTTAACAACGAACACCTTATTAACACCCAATGATTCAAACATTTCATTTTTGCTGTCTGACATAATGATGTTTCTTCTATCATGTGGTGATAATTGTTTATATACTACAGCAGGTTTATGGTCATAAGTTAATACTGCCAAAGGTAGGTTCTTTTGCATGGCAATATCGCGCGCTTTTTCCAATACCTTTTGATGGCCTAAGTGAATTCCATCGAAATAGCCCATTGCTAAAACTAGCTTTTCTGATTGATGAAAATCGGAACTCAATGGATGATGTAATTTGATTATTTCCATAATTTCATGCCTTTCGATTATTGATTGCTAAACATTTTTTCTGGTTTGTAAATTTGTTTGTTTTGATCATAGAAGTACAAAGCCTTAACTTCGTTGTTAAACGTTAACACACATTTATCGTCATTTATACCTAAAACACCTAAATCCAAGAAACCACCATTTTGGACGATCTTCCATTGGCTTTCGTTTAGTTCAACATGCTTAAAGTCGGTCAATGCGTAATCAATTGATTTAACGATGTCATCGATAGTGCCATTTTCTACGGCTGATTTTACTTCGCTAATCTTAAAAGTATCTTCAATTGTAAAACCACCACTCTTAATTCTAGTTAAACTAGACATCACAGCTGGCATATCAATCTTTTTACCAAAGTCAACAGCAAGCGTTCTTACATAGGTTCCCTTACCACAACCAACTTCAAAGAAGATAGTTTGTTGTTTTTTGTCTTTATCATAAATGCTGTCTTTGATTTGTTTAAAGTAATGAATTTGAACATGTCTTTCTGGACGTTCTACTTCCTCACCATTTCTGGCGTATTCATAAAGTCTTTTTCCATTAACCTTCACGGCTGAATACATTGGTGGAATTTGAATTAAATCTTCAGAAACAAAACTGTTAAGTAGTTCATTAATTTCATCGTCTGTTAGTGGCTTTTCTAGTGGTTTAGTACTGACCACTTCACCGTCTAAATCTTCGGTTGTGGTATCAAAACCTAAGGTAATGCTGCCTTGATATACCTTTCCTGAGTTCATTAGGTATTCGACTATTTTGGTACCCTTCCCTAAACAAATTGGTAAAACTCCTTCTACGTTTGGATCTAGTGTTCCACTGTGACCAATTCGTTTCATTTTTAAAATGCCTCGTAATTGACTAACGCAGGCAAAACTGGTCATACCCTTTTCTTTATATAATGGGATAATTCCGTCCATATTACACGACTCCTCAGATGTTATTTATATCTTAAATTATATCATAGACGCCTTTTTTCACTAAATCAGAGCAAACAAAAAGAACCCATAACATCAGTTACGGGTTCTTTTTTTATTAACGATCTTCTCGTTTTAATTTGTTGATTAATTGATCAATCTTACTTCCATATTGAATTGATTCATCTAATTTGAATGTTAATTCAGGTGTACGGTAGATACTCAAACGAGAACCTAATTCACCTCTGATTAATGATGTTGCCTTATCCAAACCTTTTTGGGTAGTTTCTTCATCATTATCGTTATCAGATAAGATGCTGTAGTAAATAGTAGCTTGTTGTAAGTCACCAGTTACGTCAACACCAGTAATGGTTACACCTTGAACTCGTGGATCTCTCACACGTTTTAATAAGATGTCATTAACTTCTTTTTGAATTTCTTGTTCTAGTCTTCCAACTCTGTATTGAGCCATATCAATTCACTCCTTTACTTAGCAGGAACTTCTTTCATTTCGTAGGCTTCTACAACGTCACCTTCCTTGATGTCGTTGTAGTTTTCAATAGTAAGTCCACATTCAAATCCTTGCTTAACTTCCTTAGCATCATCTTTGAAACGCTTCAAACTATTTAGTTCACCGTTGTAGATAACAACGTTATCACGGATTAAACGAATCTTACTGTCACGTTTAATTACACCATCGGTAACCATTCCACCTGCAATTGTACCAATCTTAGAAGCTTTGTAAAGTTGTCTTACTTCAACTTCACCAGTAACTTCTTCTTTGTACTTAGGTGCTAGCATACCCTTCATTGCTGATTCTACTTCATCAATAGCATCGTAGATAACTTGGTGTAGACGAATGTCAACGTTATCAGTTTCAGCTTGAGCCTTAGCTTGTGGAGTAGCACGAACGTTAAATCCAACGATGATAGCGTTACTTGCTTCAGCCAATGCAATATCACTTTCGTTAATTGCACCAACAGAACTGTGGACGATGTTAACCTTAACACCTTCAACATCAATCTTTTGTAGACTTGATGCAAGTGCTTCAACAGAACCTTGAACGTCAGCCTTAATAATTACGGCAACTTCCTTCATTTCTCCTTCTTTTAGAGATTCGAATAAGTTATCCAAAGTAACACTGTTGTTCTTCTTACGTTCTTCCATTTGAGCTTCCTTAGCTCTTTCTTCACCGGCTGCACGGGCAGTTTTTTCATCATCGAATACTACGAAACGGTCCCCAGCTTCTGGAACATCGTTTAAACCAGTAATTTCGATAGGAGTTGATGGTTTAGCACCATCTAAGTCCTTACCCTTTTCGTTAGTCATAGTTCTAACACGACCGAATGTGTCACCAACTACGATTGGATCACCGACATGCATAGTACCTTGTTGAACAAGTAATGTTGCAACTGGACCTCTACCACGATCTAGACGAGCTTCAATAACTGAACCGGCAGCATGTTGCTTAGGGTTAGCCTTTAATTCCATCACGTCTGATTGTAGAAGAATCATGTCTAGTAATTCATCAACGTTGGTACCCATCTTAGCTGATAGTTCAACGAAGATAGTGTCACCACCCCAGTCTTCTGGGATCAATTCGTAACTTGCTAGTTGTTCGATAACGTGGTTAGGGTTTGCACCTGGTTTATCAATCTTGTTAATTGCAACGATAATTGGAGTCTTAGCGGCCTTAGCATGGTCGATAGCTTCAATTGTTTGTGGCATAACACCATCATCTGCGGCAACAACTAGGATTGTGATATCAGTGATATCAGCACCACGAGCACGCATAGCAGTAAAGGCAGCATGTCCTGGAGTATCCAAGAATGTGATAACCTTACCGTTTCTTTCAAGTTGGTAGGCACCGATTGCTTGAGTAATTCCACCAGCTTCACCAGCAGTGATGTGTGAGTTTCTCAAGTAATCCAATAATGTTGTCTTACCATGGTCAACGTGTCCCATGATAGTAACAACTGGTGCACGGTCTTCTAGGTAGTCAGTGTTTTCTGCTTCTTCTTCGAAGATCTTATCGATATCAGAAACGTTTACTTCAACCTTTTCTTCAGCCTTAATACCGTAGTCAGCAGCTAGAAGTTCGATTGTATCCTTATCCAATGAAACGTTTTGGTTAACCATTACTCCTAATAGGAATAACTTCTTAACGATTTCAGCTGGTTCTCTATGGATAATCTTACCGATTTCTTGAGCGTTCATACCAACTGTGTATACCAATGTTTCTGGCAATGGACGTTCTTTTCTTTCTGGCGCTTTGTTGTTCTTGTGGTTCTGTCTGATACGTTGGTTCTTAGTGTACATACCAGCAAACTTGTTGTTACCACGGTTGTTTTTCTTGTTGAATTTCTTCTTGTTCTTCTTAACACCCTTTTTGAAGTTTGAAGAACCATTGTTATTTGGTTTGTTTATGTTGTTACTGTTATTACTGTTGTTATTGTTCATAGATTGCTTTGCCTTATTGTTAGAATTTTTGTTTAAAGTCTTGTGTGGCTTTTCGGCAGGTTTCTTAGAATTATTGTTAGCTGGTTTGGTTGCATTAACCGGCTTTTTCTTTGGAGCAAAGTGGTCTCTGATAGCCTTTTCTTCGTTAGCATCTAGACCTGACATATGATTTTTAACGTCATATCCCTTTTTCTTTGCTTCATCAATAATTGTCTTACTAGCTACATTTATCTCTTTAGATAACTCATAAATTCTTTTCTTACCCATACCATCACGTTCCTTTACAATTAATTTGTCATTTCTTTCAAACGTTTGGCAAATCCATTGTCTGCGATCCCAATAATGTTCCGCGGCATCCCAATTGCATCACTTATCTCTACTTTAGTAAACATTTGATTGGTAGGAATGTTATATGAATTTGCCTTATCTGTAAATTTCTTCAAGCTGGCTTTTCCAGAGTCAGTAGCGATAATCAGAAATTTAATTTTATTCTTCTTGATTGCGTTGAGCAATATGTCTTCACCAGTAGTTATCTTTCCGGCTCGCTTTGCTAAACCAATAAAGTTTAATATTTGTTCTTTATTTGTCATTTTCGAAAAGTTCTTTTCTGGCTTGTTTGTGGTCTACGTAAGCAATTAAATCATCGTAAAATTCATCACTTAAGTCAACTGAAAATACTTCGTTTAGTTTCTTTTCATCCTTGGCTTTTTGTGCGACTTTTACGTCAATTGAAACGTATGCCCCTCTACCTGATTTTTTTCCAGTTTCATCGATAGTAACGTTATTTTCTTTGTCCTTAACGATTCTAACTAAATCTTTCTTGGGAGCCATTTCACCAGTAACAATATCTTTTCTCATTGGAATTTTTCTTGTTCTCATTGAATTAACACTCCTTAAACTTGTTATTATTCGTTATCGATTGCGTCGTCACTATCTTCTTGGACGTCTTCAGTTAGACCATCAGCTTCTGATTCAGACTTGATATCAATCTTGTAACCAGTCAACTTAGCAGCTAGACGTGCGTTTTGTCCACGCTTACCAATTGCTAATGATAGTTGGTAGTCAGGTACGATAACTGTACATGCACGTTCATTTTCTTCATCAAAGATAACATCAACTACTTCTGATGGGTTTAATGAATTAGCAATGAATTCGGCAGGATCTTCAGTCCATTGAACGATGTCCATGTTTTCGCCACCTAATTCATTAACGATAGTTTGAACACGTTGACCTCTTGGTCCAACAGTTGTACCAACTGGGTCGATATCATCGTTGTTAGATCTAACGGCTACCTTAGCACGGTCTCCGGCTTCTCTTGCTATTGATACAACTTCAACAGTTCCGTCGTAAATTTCAGGAACTTCTTCTTCAAATAGTCGTTTTAATAAACCAGGAGCGGTACGACTAACGAAGATTTGAGGACCCTTAGTAGCGTCTTCAACACGGTTAACGTAAACCTTGATTCTGTCTTGTGGTCTGTATGTTTCATTTGGCATTTGGTCGTTCTTAGGCATAACTGCTTCAACCTTACCTAAATCAACATATACAAAACGATCGTCTTGGCGTTCGATTTCACCAGTGATTAGTTCGTCTTGGTACTTGCTGTACTTGTTGTAAACAATTGTTCTTTCAGCTTCTCTAACTCTTTGCATAATAACTTGTTTTGCAGTTTGAGCAGCGATTCTACCAAAGTTCTTAGGAGTAACTTCAAACTTAATTTCGTCACCTAATTCGTAACCACGGTTTAATTGTAATGCATCTGATAGACTGCATTCTAGTCTTGGGTCAACTACATCTTCAACAACAGTCTTAACGGCGTAAACATGGATGTTACCCTTCTTGTCGTCAAAAGCAACTTCAACGTTTTGTGCTTGGTTGTAGTTTCTCTTGTATGCTGAAGTTAATGCAGCTTCTAAAGCATCAATAACAGTTTCTTTAGAAATCCCTTTGTCATTTTCTAGGGCATCTAGTGCACCTAAAAGTTCTTTACTCATTTTTGATTGTCTCCCTTAGCTAAAATTTAATTGCTAATCTTGCTTTGGCAATTGATTTTCTTGGTATTGTTAGATCCTTAATTCGACCTTTTAAATTAACAGTCAAAACTAATTCATCTTCGCTTAATTCTTTTAAAGTCCCTTCATAGACTTTTTCACCGTTAATTGGTGCATACAATGAAACATGAATGTATTCATTAACAGCTTTTTCATAATCTTCTGGTTTCTTTAGAGGTCTTTCAGCTCCTGGAGATGAGACTTCTAGAAAGTAAGCTTGTGGAATTGGATCCGGATCCATTGAATCTAATTTTTCACTTAGTTCGTCAGATACTAACGCACAGTCTTCAATATTGATACCGCCGTCCTTATCGACATAAACCCTTAAATACCAATTCTTGCTTTCTTTTACAAATTCGATGTCATATAAATAAAAGTCATGACTATCTAGAATTGGAGTTACTACTTCTTTTACCATTTCTGTAACTTCGCTCAATGATACGCCTCCTAAAAAAATCCAATAAAAAGAGCGAGCATTTCTGCTCACTCCTTTCTCTCAGATATAAATCATAATGTATCATACCATACTATCTGAGATTGTTCAATACATACTACATCATATCAAATAAACTTAATTGGTTTTCATCAGGTAAGTTATCGATGATATGATTTTCTGTCATAAATTCGATTAACTTCTTAGAAACCTTTCCACGTTTGGATAAGTCTTCTTTAGAGATAAATTCTTTATCTTCACGCGCTGCAACGATTTGTTTAGCAACGTTTAAGCCAAGACCAGGAATGGCTCTAAATGGTGCAATTAACTTGTTACCATCAATTAACCATTGTTCGGCATCGGAACGGTTTAAATCAACCATTTCGAATTCGAAACCTCTTTCAATCATTTCGTTGGCTAATTCAAGAACAGTTAATAGGTTCTTATCCTTGGCAGATGCGTCGTTTCCAAGATCGTTAATTTCTTTCATCTTGGCCTTAACAGCTTCCTTACCATGACACATTGAAACGATATCAAAGTCATCGGCTCTAACTGAGAAGTATGCACAGTAGTATACCAATGGGAAGTACACCTTAAAGTAAGCCACACGTAACGCCATTAAAACATAGGCTGCCGCATGGGCACGTGGGAACATGTACTTAATCTTTAGACATGAATCAATGTACCATTGTGGAATGTTGGCTTCGTGCATTTTCTTTTGCCATTCGTCCTTAATTCCACGACCCTTACGAACATATTCCATGATTTGGAATGATGTTTCTGAATCTAGTCCCCAGTTAATCAAGTCCGTCATGATGTTATCACGACAACCAATAACGTTGGCGATGGTTGCTTTACCTTCCTTGATTAATTCGTCGGCGTTTCCTAACCAAACGTCGGTACCATGGGATAGACCTGAAATTTGTAGTAGTTGTGAGAAGTTTGCCGGATTAGTTTGTTCTAGCATCCCTCTAACGAACTTGGTACCAAACTCAGGAATTCCTAGTGTCCCTGTCTTTGATTGGATTTGATCTTGAGTTACACCAATTGTATCTGTACCGGAAAATAGTCCCATAACTCCCGGGTCATCCATTGGGATTGATTGAGGATCAATTCCTGATAAATCTTGAAGCATTCTGATCATAGTTGGGTCATCATGTCCCAGCACATCCATCTTCAAGATGTTGTCATGGATAGAATGGAAATCAAAGTGGGTAGTTTCCCAAGCCGCGTTTTGATCATCGGCAGGATATTGGATTGGTGTGAAATCAAAGATATCCATATCGTCAGGAACGATAATAATTCCGGCCGGATGTTGTCCGGTCGTTCTCTTAACACCAGTATCACCCTTTGATAGACGATCAATTTCGGCAGAACGAATAGTTTGTTGAGTATCTCTTTCGTATGCCTTTACGTATCCATAAGCGGTCTTATCCGCAACAGTACCGATGGTTCCGGCACGGTATACGTTATTTTCACCGAACAACACCTTTAGGTAGTTATGGGCGATTGGTTGATAGTCACCAGAGAAGTTCAAATCAATATCTGGAACCTTGTTCCCACTAAATCCAAGGAATGTTTCGAACGGAATATTATGACCGTCACCAATCATTAACGTTCCACATTCTGGACAGTTTTCATGTGGTAAATCGTATCCTGAACCATATTCACCCTTAGTAAAGAACTTAGAGTATTTACAGTTCGGACAACGATAGTGTGGTGGCAATGGATTAACTTCAGTAATCCCCGCCATTGTGGCTACCAAACTGGAACCAACGGAACCACGGGAACCTACCAGATATCCATCCTTGTTACTCTTTGCTACAAGACGCTTAGCGATTAAGTAAATAACTGAGAATCCGTTACCAATAATACTCTTCAACTCACGGTCCAAACGTGCCTGAATTAATTCAGGTAGTGGATCACCGTATAGTTTATGGGCCATATCCATTGTTGAGTTTCTAATTTCATCTTCGGCACCCTTCATGTGAGGTGTGTATAGTCGATCTAAGACCGGATGAATTCCATCATCAACCATGTTGGCAATCTTTTGGGTATTATCAACAACGATTTCCTTGCTGACATCTTCACCTAAGTATTCAAAATCACTCAACATTTCGTCTGTGGTTAAGAATGGTACCTTAGGTAATTCTTGTCTATTTAATGGGTTAGCCCCACCTTGTGAATGAATCAAAATCTTACGGTAAATATAGTCTTGTGGATCCATGTAATGAACATCCCCAGTTGCAACAACCGGTTTATTCATTTCATGACCCATATCAACCATGTTTTGTACTAATTCTTGTAGGTGCTTCTTACCATGGATTAATTCTGAATCAATCATTGGTTGATAAGCTGCACTTGGTTGAACTTCTAGATAATCATAGAATTCAGCCTTCTTTTCGGCTTCTTCTTTACCTTTTTGTAGCATTGCGGTGAATACTTCACCGTTTGCACAAGCAGAACCAACTAATATTCCTTCACGGTACTTTTCAAGCACACTTCGTGGAATTCTTGGCACTCTATAGAAGTATTCAACATTGGATAATGAAACCAACTTAAACATGTTCTTTAATCCAGCCTGTGTTTGAGCCATCAAGATAGCGTGGAATGGACGCGCATGTTTATATGCATCATTATCGGACATGTGTTCATTTAGTTGATTTACCTTAGTAATGTTGTAACGTTCTTCGGCATCCTTGATGAACAAGTAATTCAAATGACCTGTTGTTTCTGCATCATATACGGCACGGTGATGGTGTTCCAAAGCAACGTCAAACTTCTTAGCCAATGTGTTCAAACGATAGCTCTTGTAGTTTGGATATAAGAAACGAGCCAATGGCAATGTATCAATGATTGGGTTTTGAATTTCTTCCATCCCATATCTTTGATAACCAACGTTCATAAAGCCAACGTCAAAAGTAACGTTGTGCCCTACAACGATTGAGTCGCCACAGAATTCTCTAAACAACTTAAAGACTTCTTCTTCAGACTTAGAACCTTTAACCATATCATCAGTGATAGATGTAAGTTCAGTCGTAAAGTCTGATAAGTGGAAACCAGGATCAATAAATTCTTCAAATTGGTCCAAGACGTTATTATGTTGCATTCTAACGGCTGAAACTTCGATTACCTTATCGTAAATTGCAGAAAGACCAGTTGTTTCAATATCGAAAACAACGTAAGTAGCATCTGCTAAATCACGGTCATCTTCGTTAAATGTAATTGGAACACCGTCATCTACAACGTTTGCTTCAACACCATATAGCATCTTAATGTCATTCTTTTGTGCAGCAGTATAGGCAAATGGGAAACCTTGAACAGCAGCGTGGTCGGTAATCGCTAATGCCGGGTGACCCCATTCTTTAGCTCTAGCCACGTATTCTTCAATACTGTTAGTTGCATCCATTTGACTCATCTTAGTGTGTAGATGTAATTCAACACGTTTTTCTTCTGCGTCATCGTGACGACCTTCATGATGTAATGGATTAATGTCATAAGCATTCAATGTTAATTCGTGACTGTAGTTATCTTCTTGGATACCACCACGAACCTTAATCCAATCGCCTTCTTGCAATGCGGCAAAGTTAGCTTCATCGTTTTCGTTATTAGAGAACTTCTTAACTTCGATTGATGATGAATAATCGGTAATCTTTAAGATCATCAATTGACGACCTGATCTAAGTGAACGAATTTCCTTACTAAAGATGTGACCATTTACAATCACTAGTTTTTCTTCTTGAACGATATCAACGAGTTTAGTAACTTCTAGGTCATCCTTAATCTTCTTACCGATTTGTACTTTACCCTTTGGAACTGCATTTTTTGAGTTCTTTTGACGTTTAGCAGATGATTCTTGGATTGCTTGCATCGCCTTTTGAGCTAACTCAGCATCCTTCTTTTCCTTTTCAGCTTTAAAATCTTTGATTTTTTCTTGAGAAGCAGTTTCATCAACAAAAACAGAGATGGTAAAGTTTGGAAAACCTAATCGTTCATACAAATCTTCAATTGGACTAACTGCTTTGTCCACAAGAAAGTTCTTAACAATTTCGTTATCAGCACTAAGTTCGATTTTATGATCAACGATCTTTGGTGCATCACGTCTTAATAGTTCATTTTTAATAGCATCAGTGATATCAGCATGTTTAACAATCCATTCCCAATAATTGCCTAATTGCTTGTTATCAAATTGATTGTAGTTTGCTTTGATATTAATTTTAGTAGTAGCGATTTCATCAAAAGTCGCTTGCATACGACTATAAAAATCCAAGAAGACTTCGTAATCTAAAATTCGTGGAAGTGTAAGGTGGAATTCCCAAATTTTGGAACGTTTGTGGATATCAATCTTCTCAATCTGACCGCCTTTAAAATTATCGGAATCAATTTGGTCTTTTAACTGTAATTGATTCAATAATTTTGTAAATAATTCTTCTTGGTTAGACAATCTAATACCTCCATCCTAAGTCAGCTAAAAAAGGTCAGTCTCTTCAACTGACCCTTTTTTTATTTCAAATCTTTAAGTAAGATTTTTACAGTGTTAACAACTTCTTCTTGCTTAACTTCAACAGTTTCGCCAGTTTTTCTAATCTTTATTTCTACGATTCCTTCACTAGCCTTCTTACCAACAGTAACTCTGATTGGTAATCCAATTAGATCTGAATCGGCAAACTTAACTCCGGCTCTTTCTTTTCTGTCATCAGTTAAAACATCAAAGCCTTCATCCTTAAGTTCTTTTTCAATACCATCAGCAACACTAACTTGAGTTTCATCCTTTGTGTTAACAGGAATCAAGTGAATGTCGAATGGTGAAATTGACTTAGGCCAAATTAAACCATTGTCATCAGCTTGTTGTTCAGCAATAGCAGTTAGTAATCTACTAATACCGATACCGTAACAACCCATTACAACTGGTTTTTGACGACCATTTTCATCCAAGACGTTTGCATCTAAGTCCTTTGAGTATCTAGTTCCTAGCTTGAAGATATGAGCAATTTCAATACCACGAGTGAACTTCAATACACCTGAACCGTCTGGTGAGATTTCACCTTCTTCAACTTCTCTAAAGTCACCGTAAGTAACGTTTTCAAAGTCACGTTCAGGGTTAACGTTAGCAAAGTGGTAACCATCTTCGTTGGCACCAGCAAATGCATTAGTCATGTCTTTAACGTAGTTATCTGCTAGTACAGTTACAGATTCATCTAGGTTAAATGGACCAACGTATCCTCTTGATGTGTTAGTGAATTCTTTGATTTGTTCATCATTTGCCAAGTCAAAGAATGAAGCACCAAGTTGACCCTTAACCTTAACGTCGTTAACTTCGTGATCACCTCTAACTAAAACCATCACTGGTTTTTCGTCAGCAATGAATAGAACACTCTTAATAACGTTTGAAGCATCTGTGTCTAATAGTTCCACGTCATCTTCGATTGATTTCACGTTTGGAGTACTAATCTTTTCTAAGTCTTTTTGAGTTTCGTTAGACTTTTCAGGAACGTACATGCTCTTAGCCATTTCAAGGTTAGCAGCATATTCGCTATCGTCTGAGTAAACGATGGTATCTTCACCAACAGCAGCTGGTGCAGAGAATTCGATTGAATCTGAACCACCCATGGCACCACCATCACCAATGATAGTACGGTAATCTAAACCAACTTGGTCGAAAATCTTACGGTAAGCATCTTCCATTTGGTTGTAGATACGATCTAGGTCCGCATCATCAATTGAGAATGAGTAACCATCTTTCATGATAAATTCACGTCCACGTAGTAAACCGTTTCTTGGACGTTCTTCATCTCTATATTTTGGTTGAATTTGGTATAACACTAAAGGAAGTTTTTTATATGACTTAACTGAGTCACGAATGATTTCTGTGTAAGTTTCTTCGTGAGTTGGTCCTAGAATGAAATCAGTGTCATGTCTGTTCTTTAGCTTAAATAAAGCTGGACCGTAAGTTTGTAATCTTCCTGATTTTTCCCAAAGCTCTGCAGGTAATACTGCCGGCATAAGAGTTTCATTCGCGTCGATTTCGTCCATTTCCTTACGAATGATGTTTTCAATTTTTGAAATTACTTTGTATGCCAAAGGCAAGTATGCGTACATCCCTGCTGAAATTTGCTTAATGTATCCAGCTCTTAACATTAACTTATGACTAAGAGCTTCAGCACCCTTTGGCGCTTCTTTTAGCGTTGGGATTAACATTTTTGATTGCTTCATAAAAATCTCCTTAAATATGTTCTTAATGGATAAAGTATCTTTGAATGTCGTTAATTGTTACCAGTAGCATTAATACAACTAAGAATGCAAAACCAATAAGTGTAACAATTGTTTCAACTTTTTCAGAAGTTGGTTTTCTTCTAACGGCCTCAATTATGTTCATTAATATTTTACCACCATCTAGGACCGGAATTGGAATTAAATTCATAATCGCTAAGTTAATTGATAAGAATGCGATAAAGTAAACAACTCCTTGTAGTCCTAACTTAGTAGCTTGTGATGTGGAAGCATAGATTGCAACCGGTCCACCTAAGTCGTTTAAGCTAAAGTGACCAGTTACCATGTAAGCTAATTCAGACACAAGTTGCTTAGTCATGTTCCATGTTCTGGTAAAACCAGAGAACAACTTGGTTGTAAAACTAGAATCGACAGTGTTTTTAACTCCAAGCAATCCATATTTTTTTCCATTGTTCTTTTGTGATTCACTGGTTAATTTAATTATTTTAATTTGACCATCTCTTTTAATAACTAAGGTTAACTTTTGATCTGGTCTAGCTTGAATTGCTGAGCTTATTTCATTCCAATTGTTGGTCTTTTGATTATCAACTTTAACAATTCTGTCACCACTCTTAATTCCGGCATTCCTTGCAACAGAATGTCCTTGAATTGGGGTAACTGTATTTTGATTTGAAGCTACTCCACCTTGCATGAATGTCAAAATTGTAAATGCAACAATTGCTAGAATCACGTTATTAACAATTCCAGCAGCATTGGTTATTAATTTTTTGAATACTGGTGCGTTTTGGAATTGAACATCCTCAGGAGCAATTTGGACCTTTGTTCCGTCGTGTTCCACCATTAACGCATCATGATTGACTTTAAATCTCTTAACATCTTCATTGTTATCTTGGTAACCTTCGATAAATAACTCGTGTTCAAGATCAACATTTGAAACTTCAAGAGGTAGACCGTCTAAAGTCTTTTGTTTTTGGCTGGTATTAATTAAAATAACTTCATTTTGTTCATTAAATTTAAGTGTAACTGGAGTACCAGGATCTAGTTCCTGTGAATCGTTATCGGCAATCCCAGCCATTCGAACATATCCACCTAAAGGAAGAATACGAATTGTATACGTGGTTTGATTGTGACGATAAAAGAAAATCTTCGGACCCATTCCAATAGAAAATTCTCTAACCATTATTCCTGATCTTTTGGCAACGATAAAGTGGCCAAATTCATGAACAAACACTAAAATTCCAAAAACAATAACGAAAGCTAGTATTGTGATAATCAATTAAATCACTCCTTTACATCTAAATAATGCCAAATAGGTGAAGAAGTGGCAAAACAAATAGTAAACTATCAAATCTGTCTAAAATTCCACCGTGTCCAGGTAAAATCTTTCCAGAATCTTTAACTTGGTAGTATCTCTTAAGAGCTGATTCAACTAAATCACCAAATTGACCAGCAATTGATAATACAAGAGTTACGATAACAGCAACAAGTAGTGATGTATGACCAACTGAGAAGTAATACATCCATGCAGTAGCAATGATAGTTGCTAATAATGATCCACAGATTGAACCTTCCCATGTCTTATTAGGACTTACATGTGGAGCTAACTTGTGTTTACCGAATTGCTTACCGAAAATGTAAGCACCTGAGTCAGTTAACCAAACGATAAATAGTGCGTAGAATAATACCGCAATACCAACATGTCTAGCAGCAATAAAGTAATGGAAGCCCATTCCAATGTATAGCATTGCAAGTGTAATCACACCAGCATCATCAAATGAAAAAATGTTCTTAGTAACAACATTTCTTAACATCAATAGCATTACTACTAAATAGAACAAAAAGTTAACTGATAGAAATGATGGTAGACCATTGAACCAGTTACTTGGTGCAATTAATAAAGTTACACCAATAAATGATAGGATTGCTTCTGGTGAAATTACTAACTTTTTCTTCATGATTAGTACTTCAGACATCGCAACAATTCCTAAAGCAATTGCTCCAATTTGAATAAAAATGCCACCCAATAAAACTATTGGCACAAATAATAATAAGGCAATAATTGCCGTTAATACTCTTGTTTTCATAATAATCTCCTAATGTTACTTGTTTTTTAATCCCCCAAAACGACGATGACGTCCTTGGAACTTGGCAATACATTTCATTAAATCTTCTTTAGTGTAGTCAGGCCATTTAGTGTCATCAAATATGAATTCACTGTATGCAACTTGCCATAATAAGAAGTTAGATAATCTTTCTTCCCCACTTGTTCTAATCAATAAATCTGGGTTAGCAAATTCTCCAAGTGATGAAGTCATTAAATTTTCACTAACGACGTCCTTATTAATGTCATCGACATTTAAACTTCCGTCAGATACCTTTTGAGCAATCTTTTGAACTGCTGTAACGATTTCGTCCTGGCTTCCATAGTTTAAAGCAAAGTTCAAAATCATTCCATCGCATTTCTTAGTGTCCTCAACAGCATCATTGATGGCCTTTTGTGTAGACTTAGGTAATTGATCTACATATCCCATAACGTTAACTCTAACGTTATTCTTTACTAAATCTGGTACAAAAGTAGAGAAAAATTTCTCTGGTAAATCCATCAAGTAGTTAACTTCTTGATCCGGACGTTTCCAGTTTTCGGTAGAAAAGGCGTATAAAGTTAATGCCTTCACACCTAAATCACTAGCTGCTTTTGTAATGTCCTTTACAACGTTCATTCCCTTTTTATGTCCAGCAATTCTTGGCAAATGTCTTTGTTGGGCCCATCTTCCATTTCCATCCATGATAATGGCAATATGTTTGGGAATATTATTGTAGTCAAGTTCTGTGGTAGTTTTTTTCTTAAACTTAAACATATATACCTCGCCTATTAGTACAAATAAAGGATGAGAAACAATCCTCATCCCACATTTGTAAAGTTATTTTATTGGATTAATCTCCATTCGCCACGTTTAGCTTCTACTAAAGTTTCGAAATATTTTAATAATTGGTTAGCGTCGTTTGGACTATGTTCACCTAAAAGATTTAATCCTTCACCCGTAGGAATTGGATCACTTAAATCTGTAATTTCAGTTTCATTTTCAATTGTTGCTTCAGTAAACGCAACAATCCAATCATCTTCAATTAATTGTGAAACCACAAAAAAGATGTTGAAATCGTCAGTAACATATACCGGCATAACATAGATTCCATCTTGAATTTCTTCAAGTTGATTACCATTGTAAGACAATGCTTGCTTGGTATCATCGTTCATACTTTCAGATAGTTTGAAAACCATCTTATTGAATTCCTCTGTACCTGGTGTAACTTCTTGTTCTTGCATGGTGACATCCCCTTTTATTAGTTTATCCGTTTAGTACTTCCTTTTCTTTGGCAGCAATAACGTCATCTAAATCTTTGATTTGTGAATCTGTCAACTTTTGAACCTTATCTTCTAGTGCGTGAGTTTCATCATCTGTAAAGTCATCGTTCTTGTTACCCTTCTTTACAGCGTCCATAGCTTCACGACGTACATTTCTAATAGCGACTTTACCTTGTTCACCGGCAGCCTTAACCTTCTTAGAAATTTCTTTTCTACGTTCTTCAGTTAGTTGTGGAACAACTAAACGAATGTTATCACCATCGTTAGCTGGGTTAATACCAATATCAGCTTCAAGGATTCCCTTTTCAATATCATCTAGAGCTGATTTGTCATATGGAGTAACCATAATAACTCTAGCTTCAGGAACAGTGATTGAAGCAATTTGGTTTAATGGTGTTGGTGCACCATAGTATTCAGCAGTAACACCGTTTAATAGACTGGCGTTAGCACGACCTGCTCTAATACTTGCTAATTCTTGTCTTAATGATGCAATTGACTTTTGCATCTTGTCTTTTGCTGTATCTAAAATTTCATTTTGAGTTGCCATACTTTATTTCCCCTTAACTGTAGTTCCGATTTTTTCACCCTTAACAACTTTTTCAATGTTGCCGGATTCATTTAAGTTAAACACTACTAATGGAATATCGTTGTCCATTGATAATGAACTTGCTGTAGTATCCATTACTTGTAGGTTCTTGTTAATGATATCCATTTGAGTTAATTCATCAAATTTAACAGCATTTGGATCCTTGTTAGGATCAGCTGAGTAAATACCATCAACTCCGTTTTTAGCCATTAAAATAGCATCTGCATGTACTTCAGCAGCACGTAAAGCAGCAGTTGTATCTGTTGAGAAGAATGGGTTACCTGTACCACCAGAGAAGATAACGACACGATTCTTTTCAAGATGACGAACTGCCTTTCTACGAATATATGGTTCAGCAATTTGTCTCATTTCGATTGAGGTTTGAACTCTTGTTGGAACACCAAGTGATTCTAAGTTTTCTTGTAATGCTAAACCATTCATAACAGTTGCTAACATTCCAATGTAATCAGCTTGTGTTCTTTCCATGCCCATTTTTGAACCAGCTACTCCACGCCACATGTTACCGCCACCGACAACAATAGCAATTTGAATTCCTAGTTCGTAAACATTTTTTACTTCTTGCGCAATTTTCTTGATTACAGGTGGGTTAATACCGTGACCTTCATCACCAGCAAGTGCTTCACCACTTAGCTTTAAAACAATACGCTTATATTTTAAGTCAGACATCGAATTTCCTCCATTACATGATCGTTAATTTAATTTTAGCATAATATGAAATTTAAAAACAGTTTATAACCGCAATTATTTAATTATAAATATGTATAAAAAAAGGATACGTATCCGCATCCTTTTTCATTGATTATTTGATTTGTGAGTTAACTTCGTCAACAAAGTTA
This sequence comes from Apilactobacillus kunkeei, assembly GCF_001308195.1. GTDB lineage: Bacteria > Bacillota > Bacilli > Lactobacillales > Lactobacillaceae > Apilactobacillus > Apilactobacillus kunkeei_C. The sequence continues at coordinate 238,971 of NZ_JXDF01000017.1, forward strand.
GTTTCTTCTTTTTCGATACCTTCACCGACTTCGTAACGAACAAAGGCCTTTAGTTGACCGCCGTTTTCCTTAACGTATTCAGCAACAGTCTTGTCTGAGTCCATAACGAATTCTTGGTCAGCTAAACTAATTTCAGCAAGGAACTTGTTTAGACGACCTTCAACCATCTTTTCTACGATGTTTTCAGGCTTGCCTTCTTGTAGGGCTTCCTTCTTTAGTTCTTCTCTTTCAGCTTCTAATCTGTCTTGAGGAACATCGTTTCTGTCTAGGTATTCTGGCTTAGTAGCAGCAATGTGCATTGCAACGTGCTTAGCAACAGTTTCGTCAACACCTTGAATTTGAACTAAGGCACCAATTAGACCTTGGTTGTGTAGGTAGTGACCAAAGCTTTCGTCATCGTTCTTAGTTAAAACAACGAAACGACGTAGAGTGATCTTTTCACCAGTAATTTGAGTAGTGTTGATGATCTTGTCGTTAACAGTTTCACCATCAACGTCAAGTGCTAAAGCAGCTTCAACATCAGCTGGCTTAGCTTCAACAATCTTAGCTGCGATTAAATCAATTAGGTTCTTGAAGTCATCGTTACCTGAAACGAAGTCAGTTTCAGCGTTAACTTCAACGATAGCAGCATCGTTACCGTGAGTAACAACACGAGTTAAACCAGCAGCGGCAACACGGTCACTCTTCTTTTCAGCTTTTGCGATACCCTTTTCACGTAAGTATTCTAGAGCTTTCTTTTCGTCACCATCTGAAGCAACTAAAGCTTTCTTAGCATCCATCATACCTACACTTGTCTTTTCACGTAATTCTTTTACTTGAGCAGCAGTAATCTTTGCCATTGTTATGGCCTCCTTAAGTTTTATATTAAAAAAGGCCGACTCATCCCAGGCCTTATCGGTCCAAAAACATGAGTCAGCCTAAGTGTTCAAACAAAATCAATATTTAAAAAATATTACTTGTCTTCACTTTCATTTTCATCTTTAGTGTCTTCGAATGTGCTTTCGCTAACATTTTCTTCACCTTGGTTACCTTCAATGATAGCGTCAGCCATCTTAGCAGTAATTAGACGAACGGCACGAATAGCGTCATCGTTTGATGGGATAATAACATCAACGTCATCTGGGTCAGTGTTAGTATCAACCATAGCAACGATAGGAATGTTTAACTTGTGAGCTTCGTGAACAGCGATTTGTTCTTTACGAGGGTCAACGATGAACATAACATCTGGAATCTTAGGCATGTCTTCGATACCACCAAGGAATTTTTCAAGCTTGTCAGTCTTCTTCTTTAGAAGAGCAACTTCTTTCTTAGGTAGTCTTTCGAAAGTACCATCTTCAGCCATCTTCTTAAGATCCTTTAGGTACTTGATACGGCTTTGGATAGTGTCCCAGTTAGTTAAAGTTCCACCTAACCAACGGTGGTTAACGTAGTATTGACCTGCACGTACAGCTTCTTCTTGGATTGAGTCTTGAGCTTGCTTCTTAGTACCAACAAATAGTACAGTAGCGCCCTTAGCAGCTTCATCCTTCATAAAGTTGTATGCTGAATCAATCATCTTAACAGTCTTTTGTAAGTCGATGATGTAGATTCCATTACGTTGGGTAAAGATGTATTTCTTCATCTTAGGGTTCCAACGACGAGTTTGGTGACCGAAGTGGACACCAGCTTCTAGTAATTGTTTCATAGAAATAACAGCCATGTTAATAGCCCTCCAAAAATAGTTTTTTCCTCCCCGTCAATCTATCAATTCAGAAACTATCAAGAAATAGCACTATCTGAGTTGTCATGACAGGTGTGAATTGGTAATAAATACCGAATATTATTGTATATTAAACTCCAACATTTATCAAGCTAAATATTACAATTTAACAATCTTATCTGATTTACCTGTGTTGATAAGGTCTCTGTTAGCGTCCAATGATAGAGTAACCATGTTTCTAACCGCTGTTTCAGTGTAGAAAGCAATGTGTGGGGTAATCAAAACATTGTCTCTGCTCATTAGGTTCTTTAGACGATCATCTGAGATATCATCGAAACTATCAAAGTTAACATTGAAAACACCTACTTCTGATTCATAAGTATCCAAAGCAGCACCTGCTAGTTTACCTGAATCTAAAGCCTTGATTAACGCGTCAGTATCAATTAGTGATCCACGCGCAGCGTTAATAATGTATGAACCATCTTTCATTTCTGATAAAGTCTTGTCGTTTACCATGTGTTCATTTTCCTTAACGGCTGGTGCGTGTAGTGAAATGATATCAGCTTGTTTGTATAAATCGTCTGGAGTATCAACGTAGATACCTTGTTTTTCTAGTTCAGGGTTTCTGAATGGATCATATGCAATCACCTTTGCGCCGAATCCACGACAGATATCAACTAATACGTGACCAATACGACCTGTTCCGAAAACACCAACGGTCTTTGAGTTTAATTCTTGACCAATTTCAGGAGCCCATCTTAAGTCACCTGAACGTTGCTTGTCTTCAAAACGTTTTGTATTTCTTAGTAATCTCATAATTTCAGTAATTGCTAGTTCAGCAATTGCATTTGGAGAATATGCTGGAACGTTTGTTACAGTAATTCCATTTGCTTTTGCAGCATCAGCATCAACGTTATCTACCCCAACGTTTCTTAGTGATAGGTACTTGATGTTAAAACTACCTAATTTATCTAAAATTTCTTTAGTGTATGGTTTTTGTTGGTAAGCAACCACACCATCAAATCCATTAGCTTCTTCAACAGTTGATGAATCAAGTAATTTGGTTTCAACCTTTACTTCTACTTCCGGATTTTTTTGTTCCCATTCTTTTAAATATGGCATTTCATCATTTCTGATTCCATAAGCAATAATTTTCAATACAAAAACCTCCAAATATTCATCGTTACAGTTAGAATTATAACACTTAACACCGTGTCTTAAAGGCTTAGACCGTATTTAGATAAATTTACCCCATTTTCATTTAGGTATTCTAACTTTTTAATTCTGCTCTGATGTTTAAAATGATACTCGGCACTCAAAGCATCATGTTTATTGTCAAAACTTTCGGAATATATCATTTCGACTGGTAAATGATTGCGGGTGTACTTGGCACCCTTTCCGCTTTGGTGTTGTTCTAATCGATGTTTCAAATCGGTCGTGTATCCACCATATAGTGAATCATCCCCGCACTTTAAAACATACATATAAAACTTATTCTCCATATAAAATCTTCCTTACAAAATCTGTATATTCGTTTGAATTATCTTTATAAACAAAAATTGGTGGTAGTACCTTGGTTCCACCATTCTTCCCCGCTTTGATTCCTTCAACTAGAATCATGTTTGATTCTTTTCCCTCACGTGGATAAATGTATTGAATCCTTTTTGGCATTACATTGTGAGATTGCATGGCATCAAATAGTTCTAGCATGCGATCAGGACGGTAAACAAAGAATGCTTTAGCGTTTGTCTTTAAAAGTCCCTCACACACGGTTAGGATTTTGTCTAAGTTAGTTGTGATTTCATGTCTAGCAATTGCTAGGTATGGATTTGGATTCTTCTTACTGTCCTCTAAATCGGGAAAATAAGGTGGGTTACAAGTTATCACGTCAACAGAATCCTTGTCCACATAATCAAATGTATTATCAAGGTCATCGTTTATCACGGTCAACTTGTCGTCTAAGTTATTTAAACTAACACTGCGTTTTGCCATGTCAGCCAGTTTGTCTTGTAGTTCAATTTCGTAAATATGCCCATTGGTTTTATGTGACATAAATAACCCAACTGCACCATTGCCGGCACACAAATCGACAGTCTTTGAAGTACTCTTCTTGGGCAACCTAGCAAAGTCTGCCAAAAGTACCGCATCCAATGAGAATGAGAACACTTCGGGATTTTGAATTATCTTTATATCATTACTATATAGTTGATCTATTCTTTCGTTTTCCTTTAAAACATCGTCCACTTGAATATTCCACCTTATTTTTTTCTTGCATAAATCAATAATAATAGAATACTATTAAATAATAAAGTACGAGAGGAGTTTATTTAATGTATTCTTTTTTAAAGTTCTTATGTAGAATCATTTTATATCCAATTAACGGAATGCCTAAGTTTGAAAACAAACAAAGAATTCCGGAAGGCAATTACATATTAGTTGCACCGCACCGTACATGGTTTGACCCATTGTACTTTGCCCTAGCAGCAAGTCCTAAAGAATTTGCTTTCATCGCTAAAAAGGAACTATTCAAAAACCCACTTTTAGCATACGTATTAAGACATGCAAACGTATTAAGTGTTGATCGTGAAAATCCTGGCCCATCAGTAATTAAGGAACCTGTTAAGATTCTTCAAAACTCTGACAAGTCACTAATCATTTTCCCTTCAGGAACTAGACATTCTCAAGCACTAAAAGGTGGCGCTACTTTAATCGCCAAGCTTTCTAAAGCACCTTTACTTCCAGCTGTTTACCAAGGTCCACTTACCTTTAAGAGTTTGTTCTCACGTAAGAAAGCTGTCATCAACTTTGGTGACCTTATCTACTTGGACAAATCAATCAAGCTAAATGAAGAAGGTCAAAAAGCAGTCGAACAACAAATGCAAGATGCTTTCGATAAGTTAGATAAAGAAATTAATCCTGACTTTAAGTATGTTGACCCATCATCAGAAAAATAAGCAATAAAAAAAGACTTAATCTTTGAATTAAGTCTTTTTTTATTTATTTGGCGTTAGCCTTCATACTGTTCATCATTTGATTTAACTTCTTAGCTGAAGGTTTTTGACCCATTTGTAGCATCATTGCTCTTAATTGATCCTTGTTAATTGGGGGATTATCTTTAAGATATTTTTCCATGTACTTACGTGCCATGAAGAATCCACCGATCAAACCTACGATTAAAGCTAAAAGAATTAGGATAATCCATAAGAATGTTGACATAATTCTTCCTCCTCCCGTTAGTTACTATTATTAATTTTACACAACTTAATTATTAAATTCAAAAAAAGTTTTAATCGTCACGTAAACCTTTTTTACGTTGAACTTCCTTAACCTTTTCTGGTGTAACTTCTTTACCTTCTTTATTGAAAACTTGAACCATTTCAATTTGGCTTCTCATGTTTTCTTTAAAGCGTTTTAGGTATTGTTTTCTAAGGTCAGCTCTTTCAGCTTCTTCTTCCTTAGTCAATCCACTTTCCTTAGCTTTGTGGGCTAATTCATTAATACGTGGGATAAGTTTCTTTAAAATTGGATCTTCTGCTTCTGACATTTCATTATCTCCTTTACGAACATTTGTTTTTATTTTCCCGTTATGCTATATTAAAGCTATTATATTACAAGAAACGGGGTATTTATGTGACTTTTTCAAAAGAAGAAAAGACTTCTAAACAATTAGCTATTTTAGAATTTATCTGGAAAAGAATCAATAGCCAAGGCTATCCTCCTACAGTAAGAGAAATAGGTGAAGCCGTTAATCTTTCATCCACATCAACCGTCCACGGTCATTTAAGTCGCCTTGAAAAGAAGGGCTTTATCGTTAAAAACCCCGCTAAACCAAGAGCGCTTGAAATTACCGAAGATGGTCTTAAGAAAATTGGGGTTAACACACACCCTGGTGAAATTCCTGTTTTAGGTACCGTTGCTGCTGGTGAACCAATCCTAGCGGTTGAAGATACATCAGAATACTTCTCAATGCCTGACCAATACGAAAACTCAGATGATGTTTTCATGTTAGTCATTCAAGGTGAAAGTATGATCAACATCGGTATTTTAAACGGTGATAAAGTCATCGTTAAAAAGCAATCAACTGCTGAAAATGGTGATATCGTTATTGCAATGACTGATGAAAACGAAGTCACTTGCAAACGATTCTTCAAGGAATCTGATCACTATCGCCTACAACCTGAGAACGATAACTTGGCTCCAATCATCTTGGATCAAGTATCAATCGTTGGTAAGGTTGTTGGATTATACCGTGACAGTATTTTTTAAAATACTTCACCTTCGTAGTGATATTCAGGCATTTCTTTGAAATCGAACTTTTCAACATCGGATACCTTTGTTAGATATGACTTAGATCCGTTTGATAACATCAAGTTAACAATCGCATCTTTTTCATGGAATAAAACAACTGGTTTATCAATTGCATAAGCATACCCAATTTCGAAAGCTGTACCGCTGTCAACATTGTCGTCTACAAAGTCGATAATCGCGATAACGGCATCAGCTTTTTTTATTTCATCCACGTCAAGTTGGAAAACATCTCTAGACCATTGGCTACTACCAATTTCTGCCCCGTCGTTGACATTTGAGTTTCTTGGGCTAAAGTATCCTGAAACTGAAGGATTGTTATCCAATGCCTTTTCAATTCTTTGAATACGGTCAATTTGTTCATCATCAAAAAATGGTCCTGCTAAATATAATTTCATGTCAGTCTCCTACTTTCTTCCATAAATTCTTTGGTGGTCTTTTACCCCTTCAAGGAAAAATTCCGCCTTATCATTACTAGTATCCAACTTGATATCACCATCAGCGATTGGAATCCAGTTAGTAAAGATTTCTTCGTATTCTTCAACAGAAACTTGTTTTCTTGACTTCAAAGCATCATCTAATGATTTTGCTAATTCATCGTTTCTGAAGTTATCCTTTAGTTTCATTGGGAAGAATTCACCCTGTGCACCTGAGCCATAACTGAATAACGCAATACGATCACCAGATTGTAAATCATCTGAGTTATTAATTAATGATAGGAAGTTCAAATACAATGAACCGGTGTATAGGTTACCAACGTTTTCGTTGTAGATACGACCTTGTTCGAATTCTTTCTTCAAGTTAGCTTGTTGTCCTTCATCGGCTTCATCAATGATTGATCTTAGTGCCTTAATTCCCATCTTTGGATAAGGTAAATGGAATGTCATTGCTTTGAAATCAGCAATGGTTTGACCAGTGATTTCCTTGTATTCATCCCATGTCTTCTTAAAGAAATCAACGTAAACATCGTTTGAATAGTGACCATCAACAACGGCTTCTGTTCTGTACAATGGTCTCCAGAAATCCATTACATCATCAGAATAGAATGTACTTGGGCCATCGAATTCGGCAATTGAAGGATTGGCAGAAATTACCATGGCAACGGCACCCCCACCTTGAGTAACTTCACCAGGTGTCTTAATACCGTATCTAGCAATATCGGCACCAATTACTAGGGCTTGTCTTTCAGGATGGTTTTGCACATATTCTTTGGCCATTTGAAGACCAGCGGTAGCACCATAACAAGCTTGCTTGATTTCAAAAGCACGAGCTCGACGGCTTAAGCCTAACATGTTTTGTAAGTAAATAGCAGCAGATTTGGAGTTATCTACCCCTGTTTCTGTTCCAAAAATAATTAAATCAATTTTTTTACGATTATCATCATCAATAATCTTGGTACAAGCATTTGCTGCCATTGTGACAACATCTTGGGTATTGGGAATTACAGCTTGTTTCTTTTGGCCAATTCCAATCAAATACTTGTTTGGGTCTTCGTTTCTAGCGTTAGCTAGATCGACCATATCTAAATACATATCTGATGAGTAAAAACTCATCTTGTCAATTCCAACATTCATAATGATAATCCACACTTTCATATAAATATTATTCTAATTGTACTATGAAACAACATTCTTCACAAAAGAAATAACAAAAAGGCGCACCGTTAAGTGCGTCTTTTTATTTTTCAAATTGCTTCTTTGCCTTTAAGAATGCATCAGCATAGTAGTAAGTTTTTTGATAGGTTTGTTCACCTGTGTATTGGTTAGGATATTCACCCCAGATTGAGAATGCCGCTCCAATATTGTTCTTGCTCTTAGCAAGATTCTTCTTTGATTGGTCATTCCACATGCTCATCTTCCATTTTTTAAATTCACTAGTCCAAATCTTCTTGGATTCTTTTGTGAATGAAGTAGGATCTGTAATCATGTAAAGATAGTAATTATTGTAGTTGATTGTCTTAAAGCCGGCCTTGTTTAGTTCAGGCAAAGTGGCACGCATTCTGATGTTATCTTTACGGTCCTTACTTGAACTAACCTCACCAGTTAAACTCCAGTAATTAATCAAAATATCCTTGTGATACTTATTTAAAACAGCTTTATGGAAACTATCATTCCACATTTCCAGTTTTAAATTATGTTGCTTAACGTAATCATCAATTGCATTGATGTATTTAACGGCCGCATTTTGGTCACTTCGATTATTAATGGTGATTTCATCGGCACCAACAATAATGTGGTATCCCTTTGGTAATAATCCAACGTATTCACTCAAAAGTTTCTTAGAAAAATCTAGAGTTGCCTTCTTGTGGTAGTACATTTCGTTATAACCATCTTTGTTATCCAATTGTTTAGCTAACTTCTTCCCAGCAGATGTGTATGAAAGAAGTTTGATGATTGATTGGTCATGACCTGGAAGGTCAATTTCTGGGATAACTTCAATTCCGTTCATATAACCATATTGAATGATGTCCAATAATTGATCCTTAGTTAAAAATGCTTTCTTGGTCTTTTTGTTGTAGTAAACACCATTTTTTTCATATGAGTTTTTAACGGTTTGACCTAAAGTAGAACTTTCCACACCATATCTCTCATTATCATTTAAGTGAAGTTGAAGATATGTACCATGATCTTTTTTAAGTAAATCAATGTACTTCTTAATTGTTGATGGCGCGTAGTATGTTCTTGAACAATCTAATGACAAACCGATTCGTTTAGTATTGTTATTAGTCGCTGCTAAGGTCTTTTTAGAAAGTGCACCCATTTGAACAAAAATCAAAATTAGGGCAAGAACTGCTCCCACGATTAAATATCTTTTTTTCGGCATAATCACCACTCTTTTCTTTGCGATTATTATATTTTTTAGTATAGCATTAAAATTTCATAAATCTATCTATTTTCATATTTTGTAATCATTATGAAATAGTTACATGTTAATAATAGTGCTTTAATCTTAAATCTAATTTAAATGTTTGTTTTATTGTCATCTATAATGATATGGTCGAATATGGTATCATTATATAGGTTTAATAGTAACATTAGATTGGAGTATTTGTTTATTTATGAAAAAAGCATCATCAATTTTTACTAAATCAGTATACACTTTGTTGGAATTTTCTTTAATGTTAGCTACAGTGTTAGGGATTGGTTTCAACTGGGAATCAGCTTCAACTTACTCAAATAGTTTGAAAATAGATTTTCTAATTTTCATTCAAATTATATTTGTATTGTTAGCATTAATTCAAATCATATCTTTCTACATAAATAAAATCGATTTAAAGAAAGAAATAATCATTTCTGCAACACTATTTATATTGGCCATGATTCTTTACATACTACATGAATCTACAATTCAATTTCTTGTATGTATTTTACTTATCCTTATTTTAATGATAATTGACAAAAAATATTTGGCTTAAATTAAAATGACTAAACAAAAAGCACCCTACTATCTGTATAGTGAGGTGCTTTTTATTTTACATTTATGATCATGAATGTATCAAAAGGAGAGTACATGTATAGGAGGCGTATTAAAAAGAAAATAAAAATGCAGTTAAAAAATTAAGTAGTTACTTAAATTTCTAACTGCATAAAAATGACGTAGTTTTGACGTAGTTTATAGTTAATAATAACTAACTATAAATGACTGATATGTACACCACAAATGCTTATAAACACCGTCACGTTAACGCTCATTAACAGTAATTGAACGGTATGACATTGTGGTTAAAGGAGAGTACAGGAGTCGAACCTGCCCGCCGGTGTTACCGGGTCGTCGGATTTCGAGTCCGATGCATTACCGCTCTGCCAACTCTCCATAAAAAAGGATGCACTAAGCATCCAATAAATTTAGTATTTTAGTAAACTAAGAATATCGTAATCCTTAATCTTTTCTCTACCCTTTAATGCTTCAATTTCAACAATGAAAGCAGCTCCAACAACAATTCCGCCTAGTTGTTCAACAAGCTTGATTGTTGCTTCAATTGTTCCACCAGTTGCAAGTAAATCATCAGTAATAAGAACTCTTTGGCCAGGCTTTACAGCATCAGAATGTAGGTAAAGTGATGACTTCCCGTATTCTAATCCGTAAGAAGCACTAACTGTCTTACCTGGTAATTTACCTTTCTTTCTAGCTGGTACGAATCCAATGCCTAAATCATAAGCGACTGGACAACCAACAATGAAGCCACGCGCTTCGGGGCCAACGATTAAGTCGACTTTCTTTTCTTTAGCATATTTTACTATCTCATCGGTAGCTTGGTGATATGCTTGTCCATCTTCCATTAATGGTGAGATATCTCTAAATAAAACACCTGGTTCTGGAAAATCTTCGTAACTTGCAATGTAGTCATGCAAATCAAGTGCCATTAGCCAATAACTTCCTTTCATTAACCCAAACAAATGCGAATAGCTTGTTTAAACTTCTCTTTACTAATTGTCAAAAGTTGTTTTTCAGCTTCGATTTGTTTCTCTCTATTCTGGTATGCGTGACTGTTTGATAAATCACTGTTAACCAGATCAGGATTATAATTCATAATTCCATCATTAATATAAACGAAATTTAATTCATTAAATACATCTACCATGAAGATAAATATATCACGGTCAATGCCTAAATAGCGACTAATTTCATCTACTTTATCATGTATCTGAATGTTGTTATGCGTCTTAATGAACTTAAATAGTTTAGCATATTGAGCACGGTTTGGCATCCCCTTTTTAAAAATATAATGATTTTTGAAAAGGTAAAATGTCACGCTATTAAAACTAATTTCACTTAAAGCATCTTGCAAATGTGAAATATCACTAGGACAATCAACAATTATTATATTATCAAATTTATCAAATGAAGACAAATCAGGATAGAGGCCAACAGTGGAGTCAGAGCCTACAAATGGACGCAACTTGTTGTATAGTTTTTCGTTAAAGAACAAGTATGCAGCAGCTGGTTCAAACATTTCTTTTGCAACAACTTGTGTTCTTTTATCAACAATTTCAACACCACTGCTGTACATATCATCCAACATGATTTGAATAGTTGTGCGTCCCTTCCAAGTATTCTTTTCCAAGTGACCAGCAACCTTCATTGCATCACTATTGGCCAATAGGTCATCAGCAAGTGCACCATTCTTAAATGCTAGTACATTGACCTTACTACCATGATCAACCATTTGGAATTTTAGATGACTATTATCCTTACCCATTGTTTGAACGTTAGTAACGTTTTGTGGTGTAAATTCGAATACTGGGAATTCATTATCAGTACCAAATGGTGCCAATAATTGAACTTGGTTAAACAAATCTTCGTTTACATCACTGCAACTTAAATCAGCAAAAATATTTAACGGTGCTTTGACTTGGTCTGATAATTCATGTTCTTTAGCGTATTTATCTAAATGCTCAGTTAAGGCTGTGACGTCATCTTCTTTGATGCTTAGTCCAACAGCCATTTCGTGGCCACCAAATGAAACCATTTGATCTCTCATGCCATTAATTGCATCGAATAAATTAAATCCTTCGACACTTCTACCTGACCCCTTTAGGATTCTGGTATTAGTATCCAAGTTCATGACGATGCTTGGTTTATGGAATTGTTCTACCAAACGACTGGCAACAATTCCAACAACGCCTTCGTGCCAGTTTTGACCGTATACGACCAACACTGCACTTTCTGGTTGAGTTTGCGCTTGAATGATTGCTTCGGTACTGATGTCTTCGACAAACTTACGACGCTTTTTATTTTGGTCTTCAGTGTCCTTGGCTAATTCTTCGGCCTTGATATCATCAAAGGTTGTTAATAGTTCAACTCCGGAACTGGCACTACCCATTCGACCCAATGCGTTCAAACGTGGTGCTAATCCAAAACCAATGCTTTGTTCGTTGACAACTTCTTTAATCCCGGCTAGCTTAGCTAAGCTGTATAAACCTGGGCGTTCAGTGTTAGCAATCATTTGTAGACCGTACTTTACAATCACCCTGTTTTCATCAGTTAAGGAAACCAAATCGGCAACGGTTCCAATTGCGGCTAAATCCAAGAATTCTTCTGGTAGTTCACCCAATAGCGCAGTTGCTACTTTAAAAGCGATTCCTACACCTGAGAATTCACCAAATGGGTATTCGTGGCCAGGATATCTAGCATGCACAATCGCATAAGCATCAGGTAATTCATCTGGCATTTGATGGTGATCGGTAATGATGACATCACATCCCATTTCGTTTGCGACATCGACAGATTCTTTACCGGAAACACCATTATCAACTGTCACCATTAACTTGGTCCCGTCATTAATTAAACGCTTGTATACTTCAGGATTTGGACCATAACCGTCAGTGAAACGATTAGGAACAAAGTATTCAACGTTGGCACCCAAATTTTCTAGCGTTTCATACATCACCGATGTACTGGTGATTCCATCAGCATCGTAATCACCATAAACGGTGATTTTTTCATCGTTTTCGATGGCACTAAAAATTCGTTTGCATGCCTTTTCCATATCGTGCAACAAAAAAGGATCTCTTAGATCACTCAACTGAGGGTTTAAGAAACCATTTATCTTGTCTTCACTGTCGTATCCCTTCTCAATCAATGATTCGACAATTCTGGGGCTAATCGATAATGATTTTCCAATTGTCGTAGCATCGTTTGAGAGTTTCGTATTCGTATGTTTCCAATCAAAATTAGCGGAGATCATCTAATCAATCCTTTTGTTTTAATTATTTTTTTCAAACGGTATATCAACTATATCAAAGTCCTTAACAACCTTGGTGTTATTAAAGACAGTCTTGGCTTGATTTTGTAATTCGTAAGCCATCTTACCAGTGTATCTAGCTGAAACGTGAGTAAGTAATAGGCGGCCAACATTAGCCTTAGTTGCTAACTTAGCAGCTTGCATGTTGGTTGAATGGTAGTAGTTGTGGGCTAATCTGCTTTCGCCCTTACCAAATGTACTTTCATGAACCAATACATCGGCATTTTGTGCCAAGTTGTAGCTGGTTGGGTTGCTTCTAGTATCACCAATGATAGTAACTGTTCTACCCTTTTGAGCTGGTCCAATGAAGTCTTGGCCATTAATTTCTCTACCGTCATCTAAAGTAACGGTTTCACCATTCTTAATCTTTCCGTAGACCGGACCAGATGGAATGTTTGCTTCCTTTAGCTTATCGACAAGTAGTTCACCTTGGTGGTCCTTTTCTTCGATTCTAAAACCATAACAAGTAATTTGATGATCTAATTCACCCATGGTTACCTTAAATTTATCATCTTCAAAAACAACACCTGGTTGTGATAATTCTTCAAAATTAATCTTGTAAGCAAGTTTAGTTTGAGATACTGATAAACTAACACGAACAAAGTCGGCAATTCCCTTTGGTCCATAAATTGTTAATGGAGTGTCGCCACCTTGGAATGAACGTGAACTTAATAGACCTGGTAAACCAAAAATATGATCACCATGTAAGTGGGTAATGAAAATTTTATTGATTTTACGAGGCTTTAAGTTAGATCTCAAGATTTGTTGTTGAGTACCTTCACCACAATCAAACAACCATACTGAGTTGCATTCATCCAATAATTTTAATGCTGTTGCAGCCACATTTCTAAATTTACCTGGAACCCCTGATCCAGTTCCTAAAAATTCTAATTGCATAATTTCATTTTTCCTTTTCTATTCGTAATATTCGATATATAAATTGTAGCACATAAAAAAAGATGGGATTAGTCCCATCTACTTTTATTAGTCCACAAATGAGAATGTGAAGTCTAGAATTGAGACCATGTCGCCGTCTTTTGCGCCATGTTCTCTTAGTGCGTCATCTACACCCATTCCCTTAAGCTGTCTTGCGAAACGTAGCATACTTTGGTCGTGAGTTGTATCTGTCATTTGGAATAGACGTTCAATCTTCTTACCATATAGAACCCAGACACCGTCTTCATCACGTCTAATGTTGAATGGTGCTTCTTCGTCGTCAGCATTGTATTCAACTTCTTCATCAACGTCTTCAACGTCAGTGATTGGGAACTTAGGAGTAGTTTCCAATAGGTCTGAAGTCTTAGAGATTAATTCTTTTAGACCTTCATGGGTGATTGAAGAAATAGCCAACACTTCGTGAGCTAATTCGTCATCTTTGATTTGTTCTTTAAATGTTTCTAGATTTTCAGCAGCATCAGGCATATCCATCTTGGTTGCTACCACGATTTGTGGTCGTTTTAGCAGATTTTCATCGTACTTAGCTAATTCGTCGTTAATCTTCTTGTAGTCAACATAAGGATCTCTTCCTTCTTGACCACTCATATCAACTAAGTGCAAGATGACACGTGTTCTTTCAACGTGACGTAGGAATTGGAAACCTAAACCAATTCCAGATGATGCTCCTTCAATTAATCCAGGTAAATCTGCAATTACGAAGTCTCTACCGTCATCTAGTCTAACCATCCCTAGGTTAGGTACCAATGTTGTAAAGTGGTATTCAGCAACCTTAGGTTTTGAACTAGTGATTGTAGATAGTAGTGTTGATTTACCAACTGATGGGAATCCAACTAATCCAACATCAGCTAATACTTTAAGTTCTAAACGAATGTTTAATTCTTCACCAGGTTCACCGTTTTCGGCAATTTCTGGCGCTGAGTTCTTGGCAGATGCGAAGTGGGTGTTTCCACGTCCACCACGTCCACCTTTCAATGCAACATATTCATCATCCGGATTTACTAAATCAAATAACAATTGGTTGGTATCATCGTTATATACTGATGTTCCTTCTGGAAGATAAATATATAAATCATCGGCACTCTTACCAGTCATTCGTTTATTTCCACCGTCTGCCCCGTTTTTAGCGGCAAACTTACGCTTATATCTGAAGTCCATCAAGGTGTTCATCCCTGTGTCCACAGCAAAAATAACGCTTCCTCCGCGGCCACCATCACCACCAGCAGGTCCACCGTTTGGAACGTATTTTTCTCTTCTAAAGGCAACGATTCCGTTACCACCTTTTCCTGACTTTACATTAATTTTTACTTGATCAACAAACATGTTATCTCCGCTCTACTTTTTATTTTATACATAGTATAACTTTATTTTTAAAGACCGTAAACAGTCCACATCATTTTTCAATATTATTTAATGAGTATTTGATATTCTTTGCTGTTTTGGTATTAATCCCTAACGCCTCAATTTCATTAATTGGTGCGTTGGCGATTTTCTTCATTGTCTTAAACTTGTTCAATAACTTACTTCTAGTCTTTGGTCCAACTCCCTCGATTGTATCAAGTTCTGAGCTAAGTGAATGCTTAGTGTGAACTTGGCGATGGAAGTTAATCGCAAATCTATGAACTTCGTCTTGAATTCTTTGAACAAGATAGAATGCCTGACTCTTTGGATTCAACGAAATATGTTCATCCAATTGTCCAAACAATAAGTCAGCAGTCTTATGCTTATCGTTTTTGACCATTCCGGCAACCGGAATTTCCAAGCCTAACTCATTTTCCAAGACATCTTTAACGGCATTCAATTGGATTTCTCCACCATCCATTAGAATTAGGTCCGGTAAATCAGCATGTTCCTTCAAAAGTCTTGTATATCTTCTTCTAATAACTTCTCTGGTACTTGCTGCTTCATCAGCATGATCTTCGTTTTGGAGTTTGTATTTACGATAAGCGTTCTTATTTGGTTTCCCATCCACAAACTGAATCATGGCTGAAACAATGTCAGCCCCTTGAATATGTGAGTGGTCAAAGGCTTCAATCGTTTTGGCTGAAGCAATGTTCAAGGCCACCGCTAATTCATCAGCAGCTCCCTTAGTCTTGATGTTATCTAGTTCCATCAAACGGAACTTTTCATCCAAGACTAGCTTGGCATTCTTTTGTGCCATATCGATTAAGTCCTTCTTTTGTCCCCTTTGTGGAACCCTCACCGGTGTCCCAATTGCTTCTGAAATCAAATCAGCATCCAATGTTTCTGGAATTAAAACTTCCTTTGGTGTTTGATGATTTTCTTCAGAATAGAACTGACCGATAAAGTCTTCCATTGTTTCAACTGGGTCATCCACAATTGGGAAACTACGCTTAACTCGTTTCAACAAACGAGCTTGTCTGATAAAGAAGATTTGAATTGAAATCCATCCATGGTTCACGTAGTAATTGAAAATGTCGCGAGGTGTGGTGTCATTTGAAATAATCTTTTGCTTTTCCACAGTGATTTCGATGTACTTCAATTGGTCCCTAATTTCAGCAGCGCGTTCATATTGTAATGAGTCCGCCGCAATCTTCATCTTTTCGGTCAACATCTTCTTGGCAATTCCCACATCACCATTTAAAAACGACTTAATGTGGCGAATTTGGTTTTGGTATTCAGACTTAGGAACCTTTTTAAAACATGCTCCCAAACATTGTCCCATGTGATAGTAAAGACAAGGTCTGTGTTGATAACCATTACATCTTCTCAATGGATAAACCTTTTGTAAGAAGTGCAAAGTTTCATCAGCAGCATATACATTTGGATATGGTCCAAAGTAGTATCCACCGTCTTTTTTAATGGTGTTAACAATCTTTAGTTGTGGATCACGTTCGTTTGTAATCTTGATGTATGGGTATCCACCATTACCTTGTTTTAACTGAATATTATAGTAAGGTCGATGCTTTTGAATCAATGTGATTTCTAGTAGGAATGCTTCTTTGTCATTAGTCGTAATAATGGTTTCAAAGTCCCTAATTTGTGAAACCAACTTGGCTGTCTTTCCCTCATGGCTACTCTTAAAGTATGATCTAACACGATTTTTTAGATTCTTTGCTTTACCAACGTAAATGATTTTACCTAGTTTATTCTTCATCAAATAACATCCAGGTAAATCTGGTAATAATCTAAGTTTATGCTCAATGTGTGAAGTTGCCATTTTATCACCTCGTTTGAAAAAACACTTCAATATGACAAATTCGATTTAATTTGCTATCATATACCATAAATAAGGAGATGCATAATTATGGGTTTAAATATTCAACGTAACAACGACTTAAATGCTATGTTCGATAAGTTTGCCAAACTGGACACTAAGAACGAAGATCGCGATAAATTTTTAAAACGTAAAGATAAAAAATCAACCGATAAAAAGAAAGAAAAATAATATAATTTAGGCATCACAATTAAATTGTGATGCCTATTTTTTATTGTTTATTTAGGCGGTTAATATTGAATTCAGCAATTTCTTCAAAATCAATATTGTTCCATTCTGCAACTTGAGATAGGTACCAAAGTACGTCACCCATTTCCTTAACAAGCTTTTCACGATCTAGTGAATCGCCATGGAAAGTGTACTTCTTAACTAGGTCAACAACTTGACCGGTTTCACTAGCTAAACCTAGTGCACAGTTAGTTAAGACTTGTTCATTTCCGTGTAATGTTTTGTTTGCAGCTTTTTGGTAATCGTTAAATTCCACTTATTTTACCCCCGTTTTACTTTCGATCCATTTCCAAACTTCTTCTTTTCCGTACTTACTTAAAGCAGAGAATAATTGTATTTCATCACCGTCGTTTAAGTCAACAGTCTTGTTTAAAATACTTACTTCTTTATTCCACTTGCTCTTAGGAGTCTTATCCATCTTAGTAGCCAAGACTAAAGTTGGAATATCATAGTATTTTAGAAACTCGTACATTTGCAAGTCATCTTGACTTGGTGCACGTCTACCGTCAATTAATAAAACAACCCCTTTTAGTTGTCTTCTAGTGGTTAGATATGTTTCAATCATTTCTCCCCATTTAGCACGTTGTGCCTTTGAAATTTTCGCATAACCATAACCAGGAATATCAACAAAGAATAATTTTTCATCTAAGTTGTAGAAGTTCAATGTTTGAGTCTTTCCTGGTTTGTTAGAGGTTCTAGCATAACCGTTACGGTTAATTAACACATTGGTTAAAGAAGATTTTCCCACATTGGAGCGACCAACCAATGCAATTTCTGGATATCCATTACTTGGGTATTGTTTGGGTTCCACCGCACTGATATCGATATTGACGTTGTGTACATCCATCTTAATTCACTCGTTTCTGTAATTTTATATATCAATTTTACCATAAAAAAGGCACCTTCATAAATGCATTTACCACAAAAATACCTTTTAATTATTAAAAAAAACAAAAGGCCTTACAGTGTTAAACACTGTAAGGCTTTTTATTATTGAGCTTCTTTTACAATCTTTGGTTCTGATTTTTTCAAAACAGAGTCAGCGGTAACGATAACTTTCTTAACGTCCTTATCGCTTGGTACTTCATACATGATGTCTCTCATGGTATCTTCCATGATTGATCTCAATCCACGAGCACCGGTCTTTCTTTCGATGGCTGTGTGAGCCATTTCCTTTAGCGCATCGTCTTCGAATTCAAGTTCGACACCATCGATTGACATTAGTTTAACGTATTGCTTAACCAATGCGTTCTTAGGTTCCGTTAAAATTCTAACCAAGTCTTCTTCGCTTAACTTGTTTAAGGCAGTAAGAATTGGTAAACGACCGATAAATTCAGGGATTAGACCGAATTGTAGCAAGTCACTTGGGATAACGTGTTGCATGATGTTATCATCGTTAACTTTAGCTGCTTCACTGGAATCAGTACCAAATCCAATGGTCTTATCTCCTAAACGGTGTTTTACGATGTCTTGAATACCGTCAAAGGCACCACCAACAATGAATAAAATGTTCTTAGTATCAATTTGAATCATTTCTTGTTGTGGATGCTTTCTACCACCATTAGGTGGAACACTAGCAACAGTACCTTCTAGGATCTTCAATAGTGCTTGTTGAACACCTTCACCAGAAACATCACGTGTGATTGAAACATTTTCAGATTTCTTAGCAATCTTATCAATTTCATCAACGTAGATAATTCCCTTTTCAGCTCTTTCAACATCAAAGTCAGCATTTTGAAGTAGCTTTAATAAGATGTTTTCAACGTCTTCACCCACATAACCAGCTTCGGTAAGGGTTGTAGCATCTGCAATTGCAAATGGAACGTTTAAAATACGAGCTAGTGATTGAGCAAGGTATGTTTTACCTGAACCAGTAGGTCCAATGATTGAAATATTACTCTTTTGTAGTTCAGTATCGTCGTCATCATCTAAGTTATTAACACGCTTGTAATGGTTGTATACAGCAACCGCTAAAGTCTTCTTAGCTTCATCTTGACCAATTACGTAATCGTTTAACTTATCAACGATTTCCTTTGGGCTTAATGATTTGATTGTTGTATCTGCATTTTCTTGTGCTAATTCTTCGTCAACGATATCTTTACATAAATCGATACATTCATTACAAATGTATACGCCAGGTCCCGCGACGATTTTCTTTACTTGATCTTGTGATTTACCACAAAAAGAACAAGTAATGGGGCCTTTTCCTTCATTATCTTCAAACAAAAACTTCACCCCTATATAATTCCGATATTATTTTAAATAATACCACATTATTAATGTTGATAACATCATAATGCTTTAGTTTAAAAAAGGTCCAATTAACGAATTGTTAACTGGACCTTTAATATTAACAAAAGTCGAAATTATTTGTTAATTTTTGACTTTGGTTCTTGTTTTGCGTTGTCAGTGATTAACTTAACAGCGTTTTGGATTGAAATATCATGTTTCAACATGTCTTCAGTTAAAGCACCACGTACGGCTTCTTCTTTCATACCGTATTGAGCAGCTAAGTCCTTAACTTGTTGATCGATTTCTTCTTGTGAAGGAACGATGTTAGCATCCTTAACAATTGCTTCTAATACAAGGTTAGTCTTAACACGTTCGTCAGCACCTTGAGCAAATTGTTTCTTCAAGTCTTCTGGCTTAGTACCAGTTAGTTGGAAGTACATTTCAGCATTGATACCTTGTTGTTGCATGCTTGCAAGGTATTGATCCATTTGACGTTGAACGTCTTCGTCAATCATTGCTTGAGGAATTTCTTTAACAGTAGCGTTTGCTACAGCACCCTTAATAGCTTCGTCTTCAACTTGAGTTTCACCTTCGGCCTTCTTTTGGTCCTTTAGTTGGTCCTTAATCTTAGCCTTTAGTTCTTCTAGACTGTCAACATCTTCGTCAACGTCCTTAGCAAATTCGTCATCTAGTTCAGGCATTTGCTTTTCTTTAACTTCGTGAATCTTAGTCTTGAAAGTAGCTTCTTTTGATGCTAATTCTTTAGCTTGGTAATCTTCTGGGAAAGTTACCTTAACATCAACATCTTCACCAGCTTTGTGGCCAACTAGTTGGTCTTCAAATCCTGGGATAAATGATTTTGAACCTAATTCTAGTGAGTAGTTAGTTGCTTGGCCACCATCAAATTGTTTGCCGTCAACGTAACCATCAAAATCGATAACAACAGTGTCACCGTTTTCAGCAGCCTTGTCTTCTTTTAGAACAAGTTCTGCTTGGTTCTTACGCATGTCTTCAATCTTAGCGTCTACATCTTTTTGGTAAACACGAGTGTTTGGTTTTTCAACAACGATTCCTTTGTAATCACCTAGTTCTACATCAGGCTTAACAGTAACGTTAGCTTTTAGAACCCATGGTTGATCCTTTTCTAGACTATCAATGTTAACTTCTGGTTGAGCAACTGGTTCAATGCCAGTTTCCTTGATAGCTTCACTGTATGCTTCTGGTAAAAGAATGTTTAAAGCGTCTTGGTATAGAGCTTCTTCACCGTACATTTCGTTAAATACTTGGCGTGAAACTTTTCCCTTACGGAAACCAGGAACAGTGATGTTTTTCTTGTTCTTGTTGAAGGCTTGATCTAAACCTTCTTTTACTTTGTCAACACTAATTTCGAATGTTAGTTCACCGTCATTAGTGCCTTTTTTTTCCCATTTAGCTGACATTATTTTCCCTCCGACATGAAAATATAATTTTTACAATTTTCTTCTAATTGCGCACCTCTATATTTTAACGTAACACAAGTAAAAAGTAAATAATTATAGGTCTTTCGCTTATTTTTATGTACAAAAAAAGATCCAGATAAAAATCTGAATCTCTTTTTTTAGAATTGATTATTCTTCGATGTCTGAAACAACACCGGCACCAACAGTGTGACCACCTTCACGAACAGTGAACTTAGTTCCCTTTTCGATGGCAACTGGCTTAGTTAGCTTAACGTTGAATTCAACGTTATCACCAGGCATAACCATTTCAACACCGTCTTCTAGTTCGATAACACCAGTAACGTCAGTGGTGTGGAAGTAGAATTGTGGACGGTAGTTTGAGAAGAATGGAGTATGACGTCCACCTTCTTCTTTACTCAAAGCATATACTTGAGCCTTGAATTCAGTATGAGTCTTGATTGAACCAGGAGCAGCGATAACTTGACCACGTACAACTTGTTCACGGTTTACACCACGAAGTAACATACCAACGTTATCTCCGGCTTCACCTTCGTCAAGAGTCTTACGGAACATTTCTAGACCAGTAACAGTAGTCTTTAAGATGTCTTCAACAAGACCGATGATTTCAACTTCGTCACCAATCTTAACAACACCACGGTCGATACGTCCTGAAGCAACAGTACCACGACCAGTGATAGTAAATACATCTTCAACAGGCATTAGTAATGGTTTTGAAGCATCACGTTCTGGAGTTGGGATGTATTCGTCAACAACATCCATTAAGTGTAGGATTACGTCTTTTTGTTCTTGGTCGTCTTGTAGAGCCTTTAGAGCTGAACCACGAACAACTGGAATATCATCACCAGGGTAATCGTATTCTGAAAGTAATTCACGTACTTCCATTTCAACTAAGTCAACTAATTCATCATCGTCAACTAAGTCAGTCTTGTTTAAGAATACAACGATGTATTCAACACCAACTTGGCGAGCTAGAAGAATGTGTTCACGAGTTTGTGGCATAGGACCATCAGTTGCGGCAACAACTAGGATGGCACCATCCATTTGAGCGGCACCAGTGATCATGTTCTTAACGTAGTCAGCATGTCCTGGGGCATCAATATGAGCGTAGTGACGCTTTTCAGTTGAGTATTCAACGTGAGCAGTGTTGATTGTGATACCACGTTCACGTTCTTCTGGAGCAGCATCGATTTGAGCGTAATCAGAAGCGTCTGCTAGACCCTTTTCTGAAAGCACTTTAGTGATAGCTGCAGTTAAAGTAGTCTTACCATGATCAATATGGCCAATAGTACCAATATTTACATGGGGTTTTGTTCTTTCATAATGTTCTTTTGCCATTTATGAAAACCTCCTATAAATTTCGAAAGATTTGAGTTAGCAAATGCAAACTCATCTTTATGATTTATTATACTACATCTTCTCAAAAAGACAAAATCACATATCAGTCTCAAGAAGAATTCCTTTAATATTATAGCTACTGTATTTTTATTTGTAAACACAAAAAAAGCATATTTAACAATTTTATTCTATTTAATTGAATTAAATTGTCGCTTTATAATTTCGATTAATTTTACATAATCATCATTATCATCTACAGTGTACTCTTTTGCGCTTAGATATGCCTGTATTGACAGGTCATACCACCTGTTTGCATCCAGAATTATTCCATCATTGAATGGGTACATCAAAATTGATTGATGTTGGAAGTAACTACTCAATAACATGAACTTTTCTGGATCCATCATATACTCGTCAGTTAAGCGATTAAAGATAAGTTGATATGAGTTCATATCTTGAAGTGATTTAATTTCACCCATCTTAACTTTCTTTGTCTTTCCATCAATCCACATCATGTCGACGACCTCATTTGAACCGACTTTTCTTAACGTGTCGATTACCTCTGCCTTAATCACAGATTGGACAAATGGGTCCATCAAAACAAAGCGACTGTATTTTAAAAATTCATCGTATGGTAAATGTTGTCCATTTAAGAGCGATTCCTTTTGCCAATACATCGTTTGCTTACTACTTATATGGTAGAACTTTTGTGCAAGTTGATGAATTTCTTCACTTGAATTACTTCTAAAAGAAGCTTCGCTTTCTTCAATTAGCTTTAAGCCATCATTGTAATAGCTATCGTTGACTTTAAATGTTTCAACAATTTCTCTAGATTTAATGTATTCATTGTTTTTCAATAACACATTAATCATCAATAAAAAGTCCTGCTCATTTGTGGTAAACGCATTTGGATTTTCCATGACTTCTTTTCTTGCTTCAACATATTGCTTTAAGCTAAAAAGAGATTGAACTAATAATACTTCAATCTCATCGCTTGGCTGATCTTCTAAGTAATTTTTGGCTTTGTTGATAGCTAATTGATATTGTTTGTCATCAATGTTTGATGCAATATCCTTAGCTATTTGTGAACTATGTTCATCCATTAAAATCACTCCGAATAATTAACCTTATTTATTTTTGTGGACGCTTCTTTTTATGATGTTGGTTTACTTCCATAATAACTGGAAGAATTACCGGACGACGTTTTGTCTTATCAAATAAGAAGTGACTGATTTTTTCTCTTACTGATTGCTTCAAGTGACTCCAATCAAATTCCTTGTTATCAAGGTTTAATTGAATGGTCTTAGAAACAATTTCAGCTGCTTCATTCATTAGGTCCTTGTTTGACTTAACGTAAATGAATCCTCTTGAAGTTATCTTAGGACGAGAAATGATAATCTTTTTCTTTCTATCGATTGTAACAACAACGATGAAGATACCATCTTCTGATAATACCTTACGGTCACGTAAAACGATGTTACCAATATCTCCGACACCGATACCATCAATCATAGTGTTACCTGCTTCAACGGCATTACCATGGTGGAATTTAGCACCATCATATTCGATAGTTTCACCCTTGCTTAGGATTAGAATCTTATCTTCGTCGACACCCATGTTAGTAGCAGCACGTTTGCTTTCGTTCATCATCATATATTCACCACTAACTGGAATGAAGTATTGTGGTTTCAACAAACTAATTAACATTTGGATATCTTCAGCACTTGCGTGATCAGAAACATTTAGGTCGTTTGAAATAACCTTAACTGTACCGTCAGCTTGGTATACCATGTCATCAGTCTTAGCCATACTGTTATCCATTGCTGGAGATGGTGACGTAACGATTAGTACAACGTCACCGGGTTCGATGTTGATATCCTTTTGTTGTTGAGCAGCCATTCTTTGAACTAGCTTGATTGGTTCACTAACTGGATTAGTTTCCAATACAACAATTTCGTCGCTTTCAAGCTTCTTTAGTTCTTCAATGTCTTCAATTAATAAGTCTTCTGCTACATTAATGTATCCAGAATCAATTGCTAACTTAACTTTGGCATCTAGGTGCTTACCAACAAATACTTTTCTTTCAGACTTTGCAGCTGCGTCAAATACTTGTTGAATTCTTAATAGGTTAGCAGAGTTAGCTGCAACAATCACACGACTCTTACTATCTTCGAAGGTATCAAAGATGTATTGGCTAGCTTGAATTTCGTTTGCCATTGGGAATGGATTGTCTGCATTTTGTGAGTCTGCTAGTAAAGCGATAACCTTCTTGTTACCAACCTTGGCGATTGAACTGTAATCAGTTGCAAAGCCGTTACGTAATGCTGGATCAAACTTAAAGTCACCAGTATATACGATTTGGCCTTCTTCAACAGCCAATGAAATTCCCATTGAGTCAGGAACTGAGTGACTAGTCTTAAAGAAAGTAACTGTGACGTCATCAAAAAGAATTTCACTCTTTTCGTTGATTACGTTGAAGTTGTTAAACTTCTTTGATCTTTCATTATTCTTAACTTCGTACTTAGCCATTTCAATGGTTAGTTTTGATCCAAATACCGGAACATCGAATTCACTGACGAAATATGGTAGCGCGCCAATTGAATCCATGTCACTATTAGATAGGAAAACTCCGATAATTTTTTCCTTGTTTTCACGTAAGTATGTGAAATCAGGAATAACTACATCAATTCCTAACATGTCATTTTCAGGGTATTTTAGACCGCAATCTAAAACATAAATCCCATTGTTAATCTCAACGGCATATAGGTTCTTGCCACTCTCCCTTACTCCTCCTAAGGGAATAATTTTTACACTATTTTTCATGATTCACCTCATATAATTTTATGTATATTTTTTATTATGAAATAAAATAATTATTTTCAATACGATCTCATTTAACTATCTATAGTGTATCATACTTTTAAATTGAATAATAACTGATAAGTGCATATATGTATGTATAAAAAAATGGAACCACTCATAGAGCAGTTCCATTTTAAAAATATTAACGACGTAGACCTAAACTCTTGATTAAATCACGGTAACGTTGAACATCTGTGTTACGTAAGTATCTTAGTAAGTTACGACGGTGACCGATTTTCTTCAACAAACCACGTTGTGAATGGAAATCCTTCTTGTGTTCTTTCATGTGACCATTAATTTCGTTAATGTCAGCAGTTAGTACAGCAATTTGTACTTCAGCAGAACCAGTGTCACCATCATGTCTAGCATACTTCTTGATGATGTCGTTCTTTTCAGCTTGTGTTAGAGCCATTGTGTTTCCCACCTTTCAAAAGTAAATATACCAGATACTGAGTAAAGCGCCAGATGAGAGCAGCGACAAAACTAAGTATCGGTACTGTAGTTTTAAACTACGTTAATCATACTACTATGATTACCTGAAAATAGCAAGGTAATATCCTTATTAATGTGATCGGAGAAATCCGAATTATATAATTCTATTGCTTTTTTAAGTTGTCTTTTGTATAATAAAAGTCGTTGAAATTTAAGGATTTTAAATAAAATTCGACTTTTTTGGAGGTGAATTTCATGCCTGTTATTAAATCTGCTATCGAACGTGTAAAAACTAATGAAAAAGCAAACAAACGTAACGCATCTCAACTAAGCAAGATGAGAACTGCTGTTAAGAAGTTTGAAAAAGCTGATGCTAACGCTGACAACCGTGAAGAACTATTCAACAACGCTGTTAGTGCATTAGACCATGCTAAGTCAAAGGGCTTAATCAAAGCTAACACTGCTGCACGTAACAAATCACGTCTAGCTAAGTTAAACAAGTAAAAAGAACTCAGTTTTAACTGAGCTTTTTTTATTCCTAAAAAAGGACATCTCGTTTGAGATGTCCTTTTTTGTTTATCCAATTTGATTATCGACAAATCTTAAAGTGAACATTTGAAATAGTAGTTCTGGTGATTCTGGTGTTGATTTGAGTTTTTCTTCCACATCAACTAGTCCCAAATAAGCATCCCTCAAACTACTAAATTGATACTTACGCACATTTTGCATTGCCAGTTTTACTCTAAATGGATGCACCTTTAGCTTTTCTGCAATGTTTCCCTGACTGTATCCCTTACGACTTAACACATTCACCTGTAGTAATAGTCGAAACTGTGATAACAAGACTGCATTAATTTGTAATGGTTCTTGATCCTCTACGATTAGGTTACGGTATAAATCGATGGCGTTTTTGGAATCCTTTTTCATTACGTAGTCAATTAAGTCAAAAACGTTTTGGTCCAATGACTTGGCAACCAAACTATCGATACTGTTTTTAGTAATGACCTTATCCTTTTGACAGTATAGGAATAACTTAGGAAGTTCGTTCATTGCGGATGATAAATCGTTAGATACTCTTCCTAGTAATTCTTGAAGGGCATCCCCTTCTACCGTGTAACCATTACTCTTAATGTTGTTGGCAACATATGATTGGATGGCACGATCATCTAGTTTAGTTAAATCGATTACCTCTGCGTTGTTTTTTAATTGCTTAGTAACCTTTTTTCTAGAATCTAGCTTGCCGTATGGTGCCATGATGACCATGACCGTACTATCAACTGGGTGGTTAACGTATTCAATAAAGCTATCGATGTCATGATCTAAGGTCGACTTGCTACGTTCACCGGTTAAAAAGTACGGATTGTTTACAACAACCAATCTTTTTTCACCAAAGAATGGCAAACTTTCAGCATCACCCACGGCAGTGGCAATGTTTTGACTTTCCATGTCATAGCTAGCGAAGTTCATGGTTCTTTCTTCTTCCGGAATTAATTCCACGAAGTGTTTTTTAATTTCATTAATTAAATAGTCTTCTTTACCTAACACTAGATATATTGGGTTAATATTATTGTTTTTAATTTGTGTTAATAGTTCGTTTACTTTCATTACTATTCCCCTTGCAATTTAAATATCCAGTGATTTCCTAATAATCCATATTTATATGATATCATACCCTGTTTTTGTGTGTTCACGTATGCTAAATTATTATCCTTTAATCTTTCAAGCGTTGCAACACTTGGATGGTGATATCGATTGTTCCTACCAGCGGAGATAATTGAAATTTTGGGATGAATGAATTTAAAAAACGCATCACTGCTGGAGGTATCACTACCATGATGACCCAATTTCAAATAATCCGCTTTTAGCATCGGATATTTTTGCATGATGTCAATCTCACCACTGGATGGTAGATCACCCATAAACAACCAGCTGCGATTTCCTTGGATTGTACCCAAGACGACCGAGTCCTCGTTTTTACCGAGGCCACTTACAAAGGGATGATAAATGTTAAACGGAAAATCAGGTAACTTTTGGTTTGCTTTAATTAACACTAATTTTGTTTTATTCAAATAGGGACGAATTTTCCTCATTATCGATGGATTGTTCTGCAAACCATCCCCGACAATAATCCGGTCGACCTTTAAATCCGCCAGGATTGCGGGAACATCTCCCGTGTGATCAGCATCCTGATGACTCAATACTAGATTATCAAGATGGCTGATACCGATACTTTTCAAATAATTAATCGACGTTTTTTCTGCTTGATAATTTACCTTATTGTTTTGCCTGCGACCAAATTGTAACTTACCACCTGTATCAATCATAGTGATTGAACGGTTAAACGGCTCACGAATTAGGATGCTGTCACCCTGGCCAACATCGAAAAAGGATACCTCACCCTGCAGTGGATAGTGGATATACATAAACGTGATTAGATACATACATAGTAGCATCGACACTCTTTTAAAACTGACCCTGTCGATTACCAACAGTGTCATTATTAGAAGAAGCGTTGCCACATACAGATTGGGTTTACCAAAATTAATCTGCCCTGGTAAAGCCCCCAGCCAATTGACTGCATTATCAAAGCTATTCAATATCAACGCCACCACTGAACTAAACCATCCAGAAATTGGGTACGTAATGACCGCGATTAATATCATTGGCATAATTAACGCCGAAAATATTGGTATCACCAGATAATTGGCTAGCATCGTCAGTGCGTGCCACTGAAATAGCTTGTAGATAATAAAGGGTAAACTGACTAAGTTCATCATCACCGTTTGCTTGAGCGGCTTCATTTTATTCGTATAAATCAAGCCGAATGCCAGAGCGTAACTTAGTTGTGAACCAAACTGTAACAACATCTCTGGTTCAATTATTAAATTGACCATCAAGGTAATCGAAAAGACATCCAAGCTGGTCAATCGCTTCTTTATCATCAATGCGATAATGCCGATTTCAACTGTTAATATCGAGCGCATCAAACCAATCGATGATCCGGCAATGACGAAGTACGTTGGCAGAAATATCAAGGTCACCCACCGAACCTTCTCCCTGGTCACACGGAATAGTCCCAGTATCATTTTCAAAAGGTTCACGATGTAAAAGACATGCAACCCGGAAATACTAAATAAGTGAATGAGCCCCAATGTCTTTACACCTGATAGTTCATCGTTAAAGGAATTATCCATAACACCAAGAAATAGACTACTGGCGTAGAGGTTCAAGGGATGTGGTAATTGGTTCGTGTATTTCAACATCTTCATCCGTAAATAATGAAGAATATCAATGATTGAAAACCGATGTTGTTCTTCTACAATATTTAACTGCTTAACGGTCAATCGACTGTAGATACCCATGCTCTCGTAGTATTCTTTGGCATCAAACTGGTTAAAGTTTCTGGCCTCATCAAATGGCTGGACGACTCCAGACACATTCATGGCAATTGGCCTTAAATATTGCTTTACCCTCTTTGCGTCATTACCGTAGACCATTATCTTTTTACCGGTATCAGTAATAGTGCCGATACCATAAAACGAGTCGTCACTGTACTTAATATTATCTGGATAAATTAAAACGCTTTGCGTTACCGTTTGTTGTCCTTGAATTTGATTAGCTTGATTTTGTTTATATCTATACCAGCAAGCCAAACAAAAAATAACCACCATGATGGTGGTTATTTTTATTACTAACGCGTTTTTTAATCGAATGATCCGAATCATCCATAGACAAAAAAGCAGTAGACCGAGCTTTAAATCACCAAAGAAAATAATGCTTAATATTCCAATCGAAATCGATGGAAAAATATATAAATTATTAATTTATTTTGGTAAATAAGAGCTAAATTCGATTTGTTTGATTGTTTCTTCATCCAAGATTACTTGGTTCAATTCGACGTTGTTTTGTTTAATTAATGACAATGCATATTCATCATTGTGGTAGTTTCTTAGGTAGTTAATCTTTTTGATTCCCGCTTGTAATAATACTTTGGTACAAGGAAGACATGGGAAATCAGTTACATAGATTTCTGAACCATCGGTTGATTCACCGAATTTGGCACATTGAGAAATGGCGTTCATTTCTGCATGAATTGTTCTTAAGCAATGGCCGTCTCGCATGTAACACCCAACATCAATACAGTGTTCATCCCCTGCAACTGATCCGTTATAACCACCGGCAATAATACGTTTATCTCTTACGATGGTTGCTCCAACAGAAAGTCGGTTACAGGTGCCACGTGTTGAAAGTAAAACAGCTTGTAGCATGAAATATTGATCCCATGGAATTCTGTGTTTAGTCATAATTAATTACTCTCCCTCTTTTACTACTATTCATAGTATAGCAAAGATTACACTTCTAAAGAATCTTTTAATCTTTCAAATGTCTTATCACCGAAGCCACTAACCTGTTTGATTTCATCGATTGAGTGAAAACCATTGTGCTGGTTACGATAATCAATTATCTTTTGTGCTTTCTTTTCACCCACGCGATCGAGTTTTTGGAGTTCATTTAAATCTGCGGTATTCAAATTAACTTTGACGTTATTAGCAGAATTACCGGTGCTCGTATTATTCGAACTAGCAAACGATGAACTCCCGGCTGCACCCTTTTTATTAACCACGACAACATCTTGGTCGTTTAATACCTTGGCTAGGTTAACGTTTTGTTCATCGGCATCCGCCTTAAAGCCGCCTGCTTCCTTGATGACGTCGGTAACACGGCTGTTGGATGGGATTTGGTAGACGCCCGGATGCTTAACCTCACCCTTAACATCAATATATAGTTCTCCCGAAGCACTACTTTGGCTTTGAGAGGACGAGGATGAAGCCACGACACTACTTTGTTCTGAATAATCGGTTGCTACATTGTTAGCATCATTGCTGTTTTGATTCATGATTAAAATAATAACTAACCCTAAACTAAAAGCGATTAGCAATAGACCAATCAAAATTTTATATGCATGTTCGTCAATTATTTCTTTTATCTGCGTTGAAAAATCTAATATCTTATTCACCGTTTCCTCCTTTCTAAAACTTAAATACGAAAAAAGGAATGTAATTTATTCAATTACATTCCTTTTATTTTATTTTTTTCAATGCATTTAAAGCATCACTGAATGAAGTGACCGGAATAACTTTCATGTTTGGTGCATACTTCTTCGCTGTTTTAACCGCAAGTTGGTAGTTGGTCATATGTTGTTCTTCATACTTAAGCACTTCTTTGGTTGGTTTAACGTATGGTGCTAAGAAATACTTAGCCCCAGCATCTCTGGCCGCGATAATCTTCTTATCGATTCCGCCAATTTCACCAACGTTACCATTTTCATCAATGGTTCCAGTTCCAGCAATATTTTGTGAGTGTCTAATATTTTGTTGGGTTAGTTGACCATAGATTTGAAGTGAAAACATCAATCCGGCAGATGGTCCACCCACTTCACCTGGGTTAACATCAATTGGAATCTTGGTAGAAACCTGATTATCATCAGATAAAATAATCCCAATTCCAGCTTGGTTGGTACCAGCTAGCTTATACAGTTTTCTGGTAATTTGAATTTTCTTCTTATTACGGTAAATCGTTAAGGTCATCTTTGAACCAATCTTCTTGGATTTTACATAGTCTCTAAACTGCGCAGAGCTCTTAAACTTATGCCCGTTCAAAGAAACAATGGAGTCACCAGCTTTAATTTGATTGTAGAAGTTAGACTTACTATCAACTGCCAGCACGTAGATACCACGATATTTCAAATAAACATCTTTTTTGGCGTAGTGAAAGGCATTATAAATTGCGTTATTGATTGCAC
Organism: Apilactobacillus kunkeei; assembly: GCF_001308195.1. Lineage (GTDB taxonomy): Bacteria > Bacillota > Bacilli > Lactobacillales > Lactobacillaceae > Apilactobacillus > Apilactobacillus kunkeei_C. Next base: position 270,264 of record NZ_JXDF01000017.1, read on the forward strand.
TTTCCATGTAAACATTTTGCAAGTTGATATAACTTTGTTGATCCTGGTTACCAGTTACATCGCTAATGCTTTCAATTGTTTGATGTGGATTAAACTTGGCAACAACGTATGATGCAATTGATGCTTGTGATTCACTCACCGTGGTAAACATGAATTTACCTTTGAACTTATCTCTGTGTCCTTTGATTGAAACAACTGGTTTTAAATTAGGTGCTGTTCCGGGACTTTCAATATACTTTGGTAGAAATGGAATATTAACAAAAATCGCAAGTGCAGCAATTGCCACAAAGAGTGCGATTAATTTATTCCGTCTGTTATTTTCAAACATTAACTTAACTTCTCTTTCAATGCCGTAGCAACGTTTTGTGGTACATAGGGAGTAATATCTCCGCCAAAATGAGCAATTTCCTTAATTAAACTAGATGAAACAGATTGAAACTCAGGACGTGTAATCAAAAAGACTGATTCGATTGTGTTATCCAAGTTGTAGTTCATTGAAGCAATTGAGCTTTCGGCATTAAAGTCACTGGAGTTACGAAGTCCCCTGACAATTACGGTTGCGCCTACCTGTTTGGCAAGATCAACTGTTAATCCGTCAGCAGAAGTAACTGAGACATTTTCAATTCCTTCAATGTTGGGTTTAATTAAACTCATTCTTTCATCATAACTAAAGACACCATCTTTACTGGTATTCTTGGCCACAGTAACGACGACCTCATCAAACATCTTACTTGCGCGCTTAATTAAGTCCAGATGTCCCTTAGTCAACGGGTCGAAGCTTCCCGGGAAGATTGCTTTTGTCATAACTATCCCCTCTTTATTCTGTAAATAGAAATAATGGTAATTCCATACTTCTTTTGTTTGACCATGTCATAACCTTCTACATCGTCTTTTAAAACAACGTTATCATCGGTTTCACAAATGACAATTCCATCCTCATTAAGCAATTCTTTTTCCTTAATGATATGTAGTTGGTCGACCATCTTTTGGTCTTTGTATGGTGGATCCAAGAAAATGTAGTCAAACTTATCATTTTTATCAGCAAAACGATTTAATGCCATGTCTGAATCCATCTTGTAAATTCTAAAGGCATCCATTTCCTTGGTCATCTTAACGTTTTCTTTGATTGTCTTGATGGCTAGATATTGGTGGTCTACCAATACCGCACTATCAATCCCTCTAGATACAGCCTCGATTGCGACCGAACCAGAACCTGCGTATAAATCTAAAAATGACCCACCATTGAAAAATGGGCCAATCATATTGAATAAGGATTCTTTCACTTTATCGGTTGTTGGTCTTGTCTTACTACCTGGCACAGGTTTAAGGCTTCGACTACCAAATTTACCTGAAACAACTCTCATTTATCCAAACTCCTTAATAATCTTCATCATCGTCAACATCTTCGAAGTCCCCTTCAAGTGATAGTTCACTGGAAAGTTGTTCGTAAGGTGTTTCTTCAATTTTCTTCACAATTTTTAAACTACTAATTTTTTCTTTAATCCAATCGTAGTTATCAGCATTTACATACATAACCACGTAGTGCATTTTTTGTGAGACATAATATATTAAGCCATATTTTTTCAATTGTCTGACTTGTTTAGTTGAATAAACATAAACAATTAGGCTTTTTCTGTTTTCGATTGTATCTGTCAAAAAATTCCCTCCACTTTAATAACGGATTCTTCTAGTTTTTTGAGTTTTTTGTTTTGCACTAATTACCAAAATCATTCCAATACACAATGCTAAGGTTAACATACTAGATCCCCCATAACTAATGAATGGGAAAGTAACCCCGGTGATTGGTAGTAAACCAATTACCCCACCGACGTTGAAGTATGCTTGAACTAACATGTATGTTCCAACACCATAACAAATTAAAGTATCGTATGTATCGTTGGAACGAATACCTAGTTGGAATGCTCTAACAATAATTGTAAGTAATAGGAATAGGATGAACAATACCCCAATTAGTCCTAATTCTTCGGCGATAATCGCCATGATAAAGTCGGTATTTGGTTCAGGTAGGTACCCAGTCTTTTGAATACTGTTTCCTAAACCAACACCAAAGATTCCACCATTACTTAATGCGTAGTAAGAATTAACCAATTGTTGTCCAATTCCGTTGGCGTATTTAAACGGATTACTGTAAGCGGTGATACGTTGGATTTGGTAAATACTTGTTCCGTCTTTAAATACAAAGGATAAGATTTTTAGTGATATCCATCCGAATAATAATCCAGCAGATGTAAGTAATGTTGCACCTCGCCAATTAACTCCGGATCCAAATAGGATTGCAAACATAATTGCTAAGTTAATAACGGTACCACCCAAGTCGGGCTGGATAAAAACTAAGAACAACATAACAAAAATTGAAAAAACTTGGACATGTGTTCTTGATTTTTCACCGTTAATGATTCCTTCTTCTCGAGAAGACAAAAATTGAGCCATTCTCAAGATAATATATACCTTGGCAACTTCGGCTGGTTGCACATGTAAAGGACCGATTGGAATCCATCCGGCAGAACCGTTAACTGAATGTCCAAATGCCTTTAACAAGATCAAGGCAATAAACAATACGACAAAGAAGATTCCTAAAAACTTAGCTTTTCTGACGAATTGATTATTCCCCGCCAAACAAATCAGAATAATCACTAAACTGACTACCACAAACATACTTTGTTTGATTAAGTATCCAGTAGGTGTCCCACCAATTTGCGTTGCAACGTTTGAACTTGCTGAATAGACCATAATTATTCCAATTACAGATAGTAGTAGAAATGGAACGAATATGTAGTAGTCCATTGCATTAATATTAAATTTCATTCTTTTCCAGTGCTCTGATATATGCCACTTGTGCCAATACTCGGCGATTTTGCGTATCATATTTTTACATCTCCAACGTAACCTTTTAATATAACTAACATTATAGCATATCTACACTATTTGCTTTAGTATTTTAAAGACAACAAAAAAGGATGGACAAAATGTCCATCCTTTTTATTAAACGCTAAAGTATTAGCTGTTGTGACGCTTGCGCTTAGCTTGCTTTTCACGTTCGTTAGTGTTTAGAATTTCTTTTCTTAGACGAACGTTTTCTGGAGTTACTTCACAAAGTTCATCTTCGTTCAAGAATTCTAGTGATTCTTCTAGAGTTAAGTGTTGTGGTTCCTTAATCTTAGCAGTTTCATCCTTAGCAGAAGCACGAACGTTAGTCATTTGCTTCCCCTTAGTGATGTTAACTGAGATATCGTTGTCACGACTGTTCTTACCAACGATCATACCTTCGTATACTTCAGTACCTGGATCTACGAAGATAGTACCACGGTCTTCAATACCCATAGTAGCGTAAGTAGTAGTCTTACCTTCGTTAATTGAAACTAAGGCACCGTTTCTTCTACCTGGGTTCCAGTTCTTGATAACTGGTTGGTAACTATCGAATGTGTGGTTCATGATACCGTAACCACGAGTGATTGATAGGAATTCAGTTGAGTAACCGATTAAACCACGAGAAGGTGCAAGAAATGTCAAACGAGTTTGGCCGTTTCCAACACTTTCCATGTTTTGCATGTTACCTTTTCTTTCAGATAATGTTTGGATGATAGTACCTGAGTATTCGTCAGGAGTATCGATTTGAACTGATTCGAATGGTTCACATTGTTGACCATCCACTTCTCTAATAATAACTTGTGGACGAGAAACTTGTAGTTCGTAACCTTCACGTCTTAAGTTTTCAATTAAGATTGATAAGTGAAGTTCACCACGACCAGATACAGTCCATGAACCTGGTTGGTCAGTTTCTTCAACACGTAGAGAAACATCAGTGTGTAATTCTCTTTCTAGACGGTCTTGTAGTTGACGAGCAGTAACAAACTTACCTTCTTTACCAGCAAATGGTGAAGTGTTTGTACCGAAAGTCATTTGTAGAGTTGGTTCGTCAATTCTTAGGATTGGTAGAGCTTCTTGGTTTGATGGATCTACAACAGATTCACCAACGTTGATTTCTTCCATACCTGAAACGGCGATTAAGTCACCAGCTTTAGCTTCGTTGATATCTAATTTCTTTAGACCAAAGAATCCCATAAGCTTTGTAACACGGAAGTTTTGAGTTGAACCATCAAGCTTCATAACAGTAACGTTATCCCCAACCTTGATAGTACCTCTAAATACACGACCAATACCGATACGACCAACGAAGTCATCATAATCAAGCATAGCAACTTGGAATTGTAATGGTTCGTCTGAGTTGTCGATAGGAGCAGGAATAGCCTTGATGATAGTGTCAAATACAGGCTTCATAGTGTGTTCTTGAGTTGATAGGTCTTCATCGTAACTTGAAGTACCGTTCATAGCTGAAGTGTAGATAACAGGGAAGTCTAGTTGTTCATCATCAGCACCTAATTCGATGAATAGGTCTAATACTTCATCAACTACTTCACTAGGACGTGAACCTGGACGGTCAACCTTGTTAATAACAACAACTGGAGTTAGATGTTGGTCTAAAGCTTTCTTTAAAACGAAACGAGTTTGTGGCATAGTTCCTTCAAAAGCATCAACAACTAGTAGAACACCATCAACCATTCGCATGATACGTTCAACTTCTCCACCGAAGTCGGCATGTCCTGGTGTATCCAAGATGTTAATTTGTTTGTCTTGGTATCTAACGGCAGTATTCTTTGAAAGGATTGTGATACCACGTTCCTTTTCAATATCGTTAGTATCCATGGCACGATCATCAATTTGAACGTGTTCGTCTAAAGTATCTGATTGCTTTAGTAATTCGTTAACCAAAGTTGTCTTACCGTGGTCAACGTGGGCAATAATAGCAATATTTCTAATATCGTCTCTTGTCTTCATTATTAGTTTCCTTCCCTTCGAAGCATAAATATTTGTTTCTTTAATACTTAGCAACTCGGACCAAGTTTATTACATTAAATAATTAAATTTGCATAAAAAAACTGTGACATCAGTCACAGTCAGAACCGTACTTAACAATATTAAGTATGTCCTTTTGTGCAATCTTCGTCGCTACCAATACAATGTCTGATGATACCACATCAATTATATTTCCGTCAATATCAGACACCTTAATACCAAGCGTATCACAAAGCACTTTTCCAGCTGCTATGTCCCATGGCTTTAAAGTAGAAATATATCCCACTAGTTCGCCATTTAAGACGGCAATAATCTGGATGCCGGCACTACCATATATTCTGGCACCTTCACTGGCTTTAGAGATTGCTTGCATGTTTTTCTCATTATTTATTAATAATGGTCCACTTAATCCCATTAATCCTTCTGATAAAGAAATATCTTCTGGTGGATTAATTTCGGTATCATTTTCATAAACTTTACCATCCCAATTGTGGTAAAGTTTGTCATTCATAACGTCTAAAATATAGCCGAGCTCTTCTTTGCCATCGATGTATAAAGCCAACATTATCGCAAAATGATTGTGCTGCTTTACAAAGTTCATTGTTCCATCGATAGGATCAACTATCCATACGTGGCCATCTAGATTGGTAACATCATCCCCAAAGCCCTCTTCACCTAGGATGTGAGCCTCTGGATCAAATCCCCTAATCTTTTTGATAAAAAACTGTTCGTTTGATTTATCGACATCGGTAACCAAATCAGTTCGACTAGACTTAGTGGAAACATCATGAATCTGATTAAGTGAACTAACGGTGAATTCACGAATTTCTTTAAACCAAGACTGAATTTCCTCGTCTGCTTTTTTTAACCATAAATCATTCATACATATCTTCCTTAAAACAAATTACATTCTTATGTTTTTGGTCTTAGCCTTAGTGGCTGCTTGAAAGGTCCTATAAATGCTGTAATCGGAGATGCTTTGGAAATCACGGTCGATTTGCTTTTGTTCCATCTTAGCTGGATTAATCTCTCTAAAACGGTTGTATAGCTTGACTACCTTTTCAGCATTAACACCATTGGCGTCTTCGTATGCACTTTCCACAGCATTATATAAGGCCATCATGTCCATTAATTCTTCTTTGGACCAATCAGGAAAAATTGGATAAGAATAGTTATTCATAATCATTCCTACTTACTTTCTAAAATTTCATCAATTATTTCATTAGTATATTGTTTGGCATCATCGAAAGCTTGTTTTTCTTTGTCAGATAATACTAATTCTACAGTTGGAACCAATCCGGTTTGGTTCAACATGATTGGTTCACTTGTCACTGCTATTTTACCATCTATTTGACTAACGTGTCCGACACTTGCTAAACATGAGTTACCCATGTAAAAGGCATCCAAGATTACTCCAATTGCCTTTGCTTGGATTACTTCGTCACAAGGTGTGTCGGATTTATTAATGATTTCTTCTGCTTTAGCGAAGATTTCAGTGCTAAACATATTGTTAGGGTTGGCTAGGTAGGCCAAGATTGGGGATTGACCAATGTATGCCCGACTCCATGAGATTAAGTTCTTGGATTCACTACCTAATACACTGACGTTAATATCGGATAAACTGATATCAAAGTAACGACGTAGTGCGTGTTTTAATAGTAATGTCTTTGCAAGCATCCCTGTTGACACAACCTTGTTATTTTCTTTACCGGAAAACTTGGTTGCAAAGTATGCGAAGACTTCATCATGAAAACCATTAACAATAATCTTTCCGCTAAACCCTTCCTTAATAACTTGATTTAGTGACTTTCTAAAGTGATCTAAGTAAGGTGATAAGAATGAAGTAACTTCGCTTTTTTCTTCAACTGTTTCCTTTGGAAAATCATATAGGTACATGTACCCGTCAAAGTCATGATAATCCATTTTGTCATCCGCTAATTTGACTTCAAAATGTTCACATAGCAAATTGGATTGAAGTTGATTGATAAAATCATTCATCTTTAAATTTGCGATAGTTAGGTTAACTGGATAATCCACTAAAATCATGAATTCGATTAGTGATTCAATTCTTCGCTGCTCTCCATCAACTACCAAATTAGTTTTCATAATGAGCCTCCGTTTAATTTAGTATCTGTAATTATACCATTTTCTAAAAATAAGCAACTCTTATGTATCATATTAGTATCATATAATTTCCGTTATTATGTTATAATACAATAATAAACTTTTTGGGAGGTCATTTAAGTGATACTAATGAAAGACATCGTTCGCGATGGAAATAAAGTATTAAGACAACAAGCTAAACAAGTTAAATTCCCACTTAGCGCGGAAGATAAAAAATTAGCTGAAGACATGATGGAATATCTTGAAGTAAGTCAAGATCCTGAACTTTGTGCCAAATATAAATTAAGAGCTGGAGTTGGTCTAGCTGCACCTCAAGTTGGTGTATCAGAAATGATGGCTGCTGTACTAGTGCCAAACGACTTTGAAGGTGAAGGCGAACCAATCTTTAAGGATGTCATTATCAACCCTGTCATCCTATCAAGTTCAGTTCAAAGATGTGCTATCACTGAAGGTGAAGGCTGTCTATCAGTTGACGAAGACGTCCCCGGCTTCATTCACCGTGCTGCTAGAATTACCCTTAAGTATCAAGACGTTGAAGGTACTGAACACACAGTTAGACTTAAAAACTATCCTGCGATTGTTTGCCAACACGAAATTGATCACTTACACGGAACTCTATTCTACGATCACGTTGATAAAGAAAACCCATTCTCAAAAGTGGACAATGACTTGTTCATCGAATAATCAAAAAAGACCTAACATTTTGTTAGGTCTTTTAATTTACCTTATTTAATTGGCGCATATCTAACACGTACTCATACGTCGCTGCATTTAATAGGTATGCTAAATCGATGTGGACTTGATTGTCCCTCACAAACGAATCGGTTAACACCACTTCATGGTTAAACCTTTTCGATTGATTTGCTTCGTTAATTGATTCTTTAATTTGATTGATTAGTTCATCGTTTAATTCGTCAGTTTGGCACTTAGAAATCACATATTCGAACGCGTAGATGTTTCTTCCCCAAATATTGGACAAATCATGAACTTCTATAATTTCATTTTTTCCCTTTTCTAAGAGGTTATTAACTAATCCATTTAATATTTTTAATGTTTGATTGTGACCCTTGTCAATTGGTCGCGTAATGAAGAAATAATGGATCAAATTGTACGCTATAACAGCGACAATAAAGCCAATTACAATTTCTACAAAAAGTGGCAAAATCATCGCCTCCTTGTAAATATTATCTGATTTTATTCTATCATTTTATCAAATTATTGGTTACTATACTTATCATTATTAATATGATAAAATTAAAAACAATTAGATGTGTATTACACAATCGATCGGTAAAAAAAACATAGAAGGAGATTTTAATTTTTATGATATTTAAAGTTTTATACCAAGAAGATACTAAGGCTAATCCTAAGAGAGAATTCACAAAATCACTTTATCTAGACTGTGATACAGAAGTTGAAGCAAGAGAACTTGTTGACAAGAACACTGATCACAACATTGAATTTATTGAACCTCTTGAAGGTAATCACTTGGCTTACGAACAAAAGAGCCCAGATTTTAAAATTACGGAGTTTAAATAATTATGAACAAACTAAACGTCAAAAATAACGAAACAGCTATTTATGGCGTTGGTGGACTTGGTGAAATTGGAAAAAACACTTACGGTGTTCAATTTCAAGATGAAATCATCTTAATCGATGCAGGGATTAAATTCCCAGAGGATGATTTATTAGGGGTCGACTACGTTATCCCTGATTATCAATACCTAGTAAAAAACAAGGACAAAATCAAAGCATTAGTTATCACCCACGGACATGAAGATCATATCGGTGGTGTTCCATACCTAATCCGCGATTTAAATGTTCCCATTTACGCTGGTCCATTGGCGTCAGCATTAATCAAGAACAAGTTAGAAGAACATGGATTATTGAGAAGTACTGAAATTCATGAAATTAATCCACAAACCGTCTTAAAGTTTAACAAGACAAAAGTTTCATTCTTCCGTACAACCCACTCAATTCCTGACACTTTGGGAATCGCGGTTCATACCCCTTCTGGAGTGATTGTCGAAACCGGGGATTACAAGTTTGATTTGACCCCTGTTACGAGACAGCCGCCTGATTTACAAGAAATGGCAAGATTGGGACGCGAAGGTGTCCTATGTCTAATGTCGGATAGCACAAACGCTGAACGACCTGTTTGGACTAAGTCAGAAAGTTGGATTGGTTCTGCAGTTGAACACATCTTTGATGAAGAAACTGGAAGAATCATCTTTGCGACTTTCGCATCAAATATTTCAAGAATTAAGACAGCTTGTGACGCTGCTATAAGACATGGTAGAAAGATTGCTGTTTTCGGAAGAAGTATGGAAGCTGCAATTGTTAATGGACAAGAATTAGGATACTTAAACGTTCCTGATGGTACATTCGTTGACGCTTCAGAATTACAATCTCTTCCCGCCGAAAAGACCCTTATCTTATGTACAGGTTCTCAAGGTGAAACTATGGCTGCCCTTTCCAGAATTGCTAATGGTACTCATAGACAAATCGCAATCCAACCAAATGATACTGTAGTATTCTCAAGTAACCCAATTCCTGGTAACAAGGTTAGTGTTAACCGTGTTATCAACGAATTGGAAGAAGCTGGTGCTAAAGTTATTCATGGTAAGATTAACAAGATCCATACATCTGGTCACGGTGGACAAGAAGAACAAAAGCTTATGCTTAGTTTAATGAAACCAAAATACTTCATGCCTATTCACGGTGAATTCAGAATGTTAAAAATTCATACTGAACTAGCGGAACAATGTGGTGTTCCAATGGAAAACAGTTTCATTATGAAGAATGGTGATGTCTTAGCACTAACTAAGGATTCAGCTAGAATTGCTGGTCACTTCGCTGCCGGAGATGTTTACATTGATGGTAACGGAATTGGTGATATCGGAAACGTTGTTTTACGTGACCGTCAACTATTATCTGAAGAAGGACTAGTTGTGGTAGTCGCTACAATTAACCTAAAAGATCAAGAAATTCAATCTGGTCCTGACTTACTATCCAGAGGTTTCGTATATATGAGAGAGTCTGGTCAATTACTAGACGAAGGAAGACGATTAGTATTTAGAACTATTCGTCGTGCTATGCGTAACAAGAATGCCAACGAATCAAGCATCAGAAACGCTATCATCGATGATTTACAAGAATTCTTATATAATAAGACCGAAAGACATCCTTTGATTTTACCAATGTTAATTATGAATAAAAAATAATTTCAAATTGATGCTTATTAAAAACGAATTCTTAATTGAATTCGTTTTTATTTTTACATAGAAAGGAGTATTTAAGTTGAACACTGATTATTTAGTCATCTTCAATCCAGTGGCTAATAAAAGAAGAGCTAAACATCAATGGCCCGAAATTAAAAAGCAATTGGACGCAAACGATATTAAGTACCGTCTAAAAATTACTAGACGCCCTCTTCACTGCGTATCCATTATTTCGCATTATTTAGTTACATCATTTAGAAGTGACTCATTACCTAAGGCCATTATTGTGATTGGTGGAGATGGAACAGTTCATGAAACCATCGAAGGCATTCATGCTGCTCAATCAAAGAATGAATCAATTCCAAACGTACCCGTATTGATTATTCCAACCGGAGCTAACAATAACTTCTACACCCACATGAAGCAACAACATAACATGAATAATAACTTCATTGAACAAATCAAAAATCATCATGTTGAAAATCATGAAATTGGTTTGTTCGATGAACACATTAAAAAACAACGTGGTATCTTCTTAAACAATTTGGGAATTGGTTTAGATGCCAACGTCTTCAATCTAAAAAACAATTTCATTTCACATAAGATCAACTTAAAGACCAGAATCGAATACTACCTTTCAATCTTCCCTACTATCTACAACTTAAGCACATTCCCTGTAGATATTAAGGCTAACGGTGAAAAACATAAGATTAAAAAGGCATTCATGGTGACTGCTTTAAATCATGACAATGATAATGACATTGAATTACTAGTCTTAACTAGAAAAAACATTTTCCAACTATGCTACGTAATCATGCGTGTGTTATTCAAACGTGAATTAAAAGTTAAGTCTGCTTTTAGAATTAGAAGCGATAACATTCATGTTGAAATTCCATCTTTGGAATACGCTCATGCCGATGGTGAAACATTGGGAAGCCGCTTTTACGATATCGAATACCGTAAAACAAAATATCCATTTATATACTAAAAAAAGAGTGATATTAATCACTCTTTTTTTATATGGTAATTCCGCCAGTAACTAGTTCGTAAATAGCGATGATGGCTAAAATAACCAATGCAATCGCTAATAATCTTTCTAGTTTGGTAAAAATACGATCTTTTTTATTATCAACCTTTTGTAGGTAGCAATAAGCTGGTAGCCCTGCTGCAAACAAGATGGTGGTCAATAGAATGTAGTTTAATCCAGCCGCATAAATCAACCAAATGGAATATGCGCTAGCAATAATTCCAAGAATTAAATTACGTCTACGGTCGCTAGCACCCTTATCAAGGTAAGAATACTTAACTTGGTATAATGCTGAAAACGCATAAGGAATTAATACCGCTGAACTTGAAATTGATAGGAACAAGTTGTAAGCACTTGATGCTAGGAAGAATGAAACCATGAATAATTCAACCAATACGTTAGTAAAGATTAGTGAATTAACTGGGGTTCCGTTCTTGTTTTCCTTAGCAAAGAATTTTGGAAATGATCCAACCTTTGCAGCTTCGTATGGAACTTCCGCAGCAAACATTGTCCATGATAACCATGCACCCAATACGGCAATGATTAATCCAATGTTTACGATGATGGCACCCCACTTACCCATGACGTGTTGTAATAAATCTGCCATGGCTGGTTGACCCAATTGTGATAATTGAGCTTGGTGCATAACACCAAATGAAAGTAATGTTACCAACATGTAAATCATGGTTACGGCAACAATTCCAAGAACTGTTGCTCTACCAATGTCTTTTCGTTTCTTAGCGTATCCTGAGAAGATTACCGCCCCTTCGATACCTGAGAATACGAAGACAGTAACTAGCATTGTACTCTTAACTTGTCCCAACATATCTGAGAAGTTAAATGGTTTACCATGCATTAACCAGAAGTCGCTAGTAAATACATTTAGTTTGAATGCAGTAATCATAATAACGATAAACAAGAAGATTGGAATCAACTTGATAATAGTAATAATTGTGTTAATAAATGATGCTGAATGAATTCCCCTTAACACAAGGAAGTGGCCACCCCATAGAATAATGGTAGCAGCAATAAATGATACTAAATTATGGCCGTTATCAAAGATTGGGAAGAAGTAAGTTAGTGAACTCATCAATAGAGTTGCGTAACTAATGTTTCCTAACCAAACTGATAACCAGTATCCCCATGCAGAGTTAAAACCGATATAGTGACCAAATCCAGCATCTGCGAAACTGTAAATTCCAGCTTGTAAATCTGGTCGTTTGTTAGTTAAATTTTGAAATGTGAATGCTAAACAAAGCATCCCAATGGCTGTGATAATCCAACCAACTATCACTGACCCAACACCAGCTTGTGATGCCATGTCGTGCATAAGGTTGAAGATTCCTCCACCAATGATTGAACCAATAACTAAACCAATTAGTTCCGTTAAATTCAGCTTTTTAGCGGAATCCTTCATTCTATCTCTCCTTTTTTAAACGATTGAAAACAATTTACTATTATAACGCATTTAAACCATGTTTGTCATATAAAAAAGGAGCAGTCTTTTACGACTGCTCCTCTTTTTTTAATTTATTTTTTCAAAATTTCGTTGATACGTGTTAATTCATCTTCGGTGAAGTCTAGGTTATCTAAAGCCTTTAGGTTTGAATCTAAATGCTTAGGATCAGATGCACCAGTAACAACACTTGTTACCACTGGGTCGTGTAATAACCAAGCTAAACTCATTTGAGCTAGTGTTTGGTCTCTGTTCTTAGCCAATTCATTTAATTGGTTTAAACGGTTTACAACTTCATCCTTATTTTCCATCATGAAACTGTTAGTAAAGTGAAGTTTCAAGTCATCAGGTAATCCATTTAGATACTTATCAGTTAGGATTCCTTCAGCCAATGGACCGTAAGCAACTAAACCGTCGTTATTTTCTTTTAACGCATCGATAGTGCCGTCTGTTTCAGCAGAACGGTTTAACATGTTGTATGATGCTTGGTTAACAACGAATGGTGTGTGTAATTCCTTGAAGTACTTAATGATTTCGCGGGTTTGTTCACCATTGTAGTTAGAGATACCAACATATAACGCTTTACCAGATCTAACAGTACTGTCCAATGCTTCGGCAGTTTCTTCTAGACTAGTGTTTGGGTCAAAACGGTGACTGTAGTAAATATCTACGTAGTCTAGACCCATTCTTTCTAGTGATCTGTCCAATGCGGCAATCAAAGTCTTTCTAGCTGAGAATGAACCGTATGGTCCAGGCCACATGTGGTAACCAGCCTTAGTAGTAATCACTAGTTCATCACGATATGGCTTCAAGTCATTCTTGTAGACTTGACCAAACATTCTTTCAGCTGCTCCTGAACCAGGTCCGTAGTTATTTGCTAAATCATAACTAAAGATTCCTTTATCAAAAGCATTTAGCATTACTTCGCGACTGTCCTTAAAGTTGGCGTCGTCACCGAAGCTATGCCACATTCCAAATGATAATGCGGGTAATTGTAAACCGGAGTTTCCGGCTCTTCTGATTTTCATATTATCGTATCGTTCATCTGAAGCTTTATACATTTTAAACACCTCAATTTTCATAATACTACATCTATATTTTAAATATTATTGTCCTTCAAAGCAAGAAAACAAGTAAACAAAAAAGCCCACCCAATCACGGGTGAACTTTCTATCTAAATAATTTACCAACAGATTTGTTGTTATGAATACGTAAAATTGCCTTACCCATTAAATCTGCTACAGACACGATGTCTAATTTATCAATTTTCTTTTCGTCACTGATGTAAACTGAATCGGATACAATCACCTTTTTGATTGGTGATTCTTCGATACGTTTAATTGCATCCCCAGCAAAGATACCGTGTGTAGTAACAAGATATACTGCTGAAGCACCGTTCTTGGCTAAAACGTTTGCTGCTTTTACCGCACGTGAAGCAGTATCAATCATGTCATCAGCCACAATGGCCACCTTGTCCTTAACATCACCAATGATGAATGTTGGAATGTGCGCATCATTTTCAGGATCTCTGTTATCAATAATTGCAATTGGTGCATCGATTAATCCTGCAAAACCTCTGGCTCTTCCCACTCCACCATGATCCGGTGAAACGACAACGGCGTTATCTAAATCGTAGTTTTCCAACATGTGCTTAGCCATTAACTTATCAGCCTTTAGATTATCAACTGGTTTGTTGAAGAAACCTTGGATTTGAGCGGCATGTAAATCAAGAGTTAACACACGGTCAATTCCAGCTCTTTCTAATACACGTGCGATTAACTTGGCAATGATTGCCTTTCTTTCACGCTTCTTAGCAGAGTGTCTAGCATAACCATAATATGGAATAATCACATTAATAGATTTTGCACTAGTTCTTCTAACAGCATCAATCATGATGAATAATTCCATGATATTCGCGTTAATTGGTTCACTTAGTGATTGAATGATGTATACGGCATCCCCACGGATACTTTCATCAATTTTGATTTGAATTTCGCCATCACTAAAACGATTAATTGTTGCTTCACCAAGCTTAAGTCCACAAGTTTGGGCAATCTTTTCTGCTAACGGTCTGTTAGAACTTAAGGAAAAGATTTTCATATTTTTATTATCCATTGACTCCACCATGAAAGTGCTCCTCTCGAGTTCTTTTAATGCTTAAATTTTACCACAAAAACTGTAAATTGATATAACAATTATGGTTTGATTCCGTGCATCCCAATCATCGGATCAACCTGATTCAATAAAATCATGTCCTTAGTTAAGCGATATGATTTTGGTTTATCATCGAATGTTGCCTCGTCAAAAGGTGATTCCTCATCTTCATCAGTTGCCACATTGTTTTGCGTAGTATCTGAAACTGCATCATCTTTAGGTGCTTCCACCGGTTTATTATCAACAGGTGTTTCTGCCTTCTTTTCTTCAGCAACTTCTTTAACGATGCTGCTTTGGTCGTTGACAGATGTTGTCACTGGTTTGACTTCACCATCCAACAATGATTGAATGCGTTGCATCAAACTAGTATTTCTGTTGTCAGATTCACTTTGAGCACATGATAGGAATGAATTGTAATCCCCAATCATAATCAAGGTATCACTGGCACGGGTAATCGCTGTGTACAACAAGTTCTTCTTCAACATCTTGGTAAATTGAGGAACAATTGGCAAGATGACCATCTTAAATTCGCTACCTTGAGCCTTATGGATGGTTGTACAGTATGCCAATGTGATTTGAATCCAATCTTTACGTTGATAAGTTACTTCGCTTTGATCAAAGGCGACCGTAATCTTATCTTGGCTTTGCTTACTACCCTTTTCAATATCAATAATTTGACCAATATCACCATTGAAAACATTATCCTCTGGACTATTTACCAGTTGTAAAATCTTGTCGCCCAAACGGTAATGAATGCCACGATATTCGACCTGGTTATCGGTGTTGTTAGGATTCATGATTTGTTGAATAACTTCGTTTAAATGATTAACTCCTGCGTTACCACGATACATTGGTGATAAGACCTGAATGTCTGTTGCACTGAATCCCTTTTGTTTAGCGCGCTTTACAATTTGTTCAATCACAGAACTCATTTGGTTAGCGTTACATGGAATAAAGCTACGGTCTGATTGCTTATCATTAAAGTCATCAGGTAGTTTTCCTTGTTGAATACTGTGAGCTAACGGAATGATGGTTGAGTTGCTATCTTGACGGTAAATGGTGGTCAATTGCATGCTATCAATTCTCTTTGAATTCAATAAATCAGTGAAGACCTGACCTGGTCCAACTGATGGCAATTGATCCTTATCACCAACAAAGACAACCTTCATTTGGTTTGGAATAGCGCGTACTAACGCTCTGAATAAGAAGGTATCAACCATCGACATTTCATCAACGATTAACAAGCCACCCTCGATGTCTTGGGTACCTTCATCACTATCTTCATAACCGTTTAATCCAAGTAAACGGTGAATAGTACTGGCGGGAATTCCTGTGGTTTCCTGCATTCTCTTCGCAGCTCGACCGGTTGGTGCTGCTAAAAGAATTGGAAATTCACGTTCCTTGTACTTGTTAATATCCAAGGATAAGTCATTTAAATAAGCGTACAAGTAAATGATTCCC
Organism: Apilactobacillus kunkeei; assembly: GCF_001308195.1. Lineage (GTDB taxonomy): Bacteria > Bacillota > Bacilli > Lactobacillales > Lactobacillaceae > Apilactobacillus > Apilactobacillus kunkeei_C. The sequence goes on from NZ_JXDF01000017.1 coordinate 286,582, forward strand.
TTGATGATAGTGGTCTTCCCAGTTCCGGGACCACCAGTTAATAGGAACATTTGTGACTTGATGGCTTGTTTTAACGCATTGGTTTGTGATTCGTCATAGCTAATATTTAGTTTCTTTTCGATTAAACGAATCTTCTTATCAATTGTCTCGTCATCAAATTTCTTAACGACCGGATTCTTGATAATTCGACTGATGTGTTCGGCAATGCGCCATTCATCATCATATAATTCCTTTAAGTAAACACGGTCTTCTTCACCAACAATCTTTTGGTTCTTTGCTAGCTCTAAAAATTGATCGGATAAGTCTTCACCACTAACTGGTTCAGCATTACCGTTATTCAATAATTTTAGCGTTTCTTCGAGGATTGGACCAGTTTGAGTGTAAGTATCCCCATTACGTAAAGAAAGCGTCTTAAGGGCTGAAATTAGCCCCGCACGAATTCTTCCAGGATTGTTTGCAGACATCCCCATTTGTTTGGCAATATCGTCGGCCTTTTTAAAACCAACACCGTCGATATCTTCAACCAACTTGTATGGGTTTTCCTGGATTATCTTTAAGGTGTCACCCTTGTACTTGTTATAGATTGCAGAAGATAGACTGCTTCCGAACCCATAACTGTTTAATCCAATAATCACCTGTTCCATCCCATTGTTCTTGTTTAATGTTTCTAACACAGTTGATTTTTGTTTGTCGGATAATCCAGCTCGATCCAATAATGAGTTGTTCTCCAACACGTCTGAAATTAGATTGGTGCCCAAAGCATCCACCATTCTTTTTGCGGTTTGCTTACCAACTCCCGGAAAATTGTCACCAGATAAGTATTCCACTAGTCCCTCTTTTGAAGTTGGAACAGTGCTCTGATAGTTATCTGATTTGAATTGCTTTCCATACTTGGGATGGTCGACTAATTCACCATAAAATTGATATTCGCTTTCTTCAGCGATATCCGCAAAATTACCAGTAATTACAATTTCATCTTCATGCCAATCTGAAATATTTGTTTCAGAAATTTTTACCAATAGCACCTTAAAGAAGCTATCGGGACTTTCAAAGAAAGTAGCCGCAACTTTACCTTTTATAAATAGCTCTTGATTGTCTTCAATATGTTCGTCATTGTCGTCTATTGAGAACAAATTCATTGATTCTGCCACGGCTTATCTCCCCTTATTTTTTACCATTTTTTACTTGAATAAACTTTTCGATATCTGTTAGACGTTTTTGACCCTTTTCAAAGTACTTAGGATCTTCTTGCTTGGCAACTTCAAAGTATTGATTAAAGTCTTCTTCCAATACCATTGCGACGATTCCACGGTCAAAATTAGCCTTACCATCCTTTGGTTTAGCTTGTAGGACCTTATCGTAGAATTCTGCAGCTTCACTAAAGTTTCCCAATGCCAATAAACTACTTGCTAATAGGTAATTTATTTCTGGGTCTTGTCTTCTAAAACCTTGTGCGGTTAGCGCAAATACGACCGCTTTTTTGTAATCTTCCTTAGCCATGTAGCTTTGTGCCAACATGATGTAAGCATCAGTCTTCATGTCACCGTCAGATAGGTTGTTAAATTGTTCAATCGCCTTATCGTATTCTCCGGCTGCATAGTAAACATTCCCTAGTCCGTATACCAAAGTTTCTTTGGCCTTCTTACTTCTGTCAGCGAATAGACCTAAGGCTTTCATCATTAGTTCTTCGGCTTGGGTGTAGTTATGTAATTGAACTAAAAAACTTCCTAAGTCGTAGTAGGTACGGTAATCATCTGGATGATTATCAATATCTTCAACTAATTTATGAAGAGTTTCATCGGCTTTTTTTTGTTGTTCTTCGCGTTTCTTTTCAACAGCTTGTTGCTTTTCTTTAATTTCTTCAGACTTTTGATCCATTTTAATCACCTACATATTAAATTACGTCAGTTTTATCAGTTTTCTTTGTAAGATATTCAGTATTATTCCAACTTACTAGTTCAAATGACTTTCCGCCATCGGTTGTTTCTAGAATGGTTGTACTAGTGTTAGCTAATCCACCACGTTTTCTTAAATCCTTAATCTCAACACCCAAAAGTGAATTGATTAGTGCGTTTAAGGCAGCACCGTGGCTGAAAATAATCACGTTATCTTCATTATCGTTTTCATTTACAACACGTTTAATAGCATACTGCATTCTGCTAATTACGTCATTAAAACTCTCTCCACCAATTTCGTCGGCATCGTATTTTTCTGGATGATTTCTGAAATTGTCAAAACTTTGCGGAAATTGTTTTTTAACATCGTCAAACTTTTGGCCTTCCATCTTACCTAAATGAAACTCTTCAAATCGGTTCCATAGGCTCAATTGAGGTTTGCGATGGAAGTGTTGGATAACGCGGTAAGCGGTAATGCGCGCACGCTTAATTGGACTGGAATAAGCATGACTAAACTTAACATCTTTTAGGTACTCACCTAATTGATCCATTTGTTTATAGCTTTCCGGCAACAATTCGGAGTCTCCTCCGGCACCTTGATATCTACTTTCTAGATTCCATTCAGTTTTTCCATGTCTTACAAAGTAAAGTTTCACTTTTATCCCTCGTTCATTTTGATTTATATATATTATCTCAATTTATGCGGATAAATTCAAAGTTTATATAAAAAAAGATGCTTATTAAACAAGCATCTTTTGGTTTTAAATGTATTGTAATTCTTTATCGTCTTGGTATGCTGCATCGATAATTGCTGAACCTAGACATTCATCACCATCGTAGAACACAACGGCTTGTCCCGGTGTAACAGCTCTTGCAGGATCATCAAAATCAACACGTAATGACTTACCATCATCGTTTAGATGAACAGTTACGCCAACGTCTTTTTGACGATATCTGAATTGAGCTGTACAACGGAAGTCGTTGCCACGATCAGCAATGTCATTAATCCAGAAAATATCTGAAGCTTCTAGGTAATCTGCGTATAGGTGCTTGTTTTCATAGCCCTTACCAACATACAAGATGTTCTTTGAAAGGTCTTTTCCAACTACGAACCATGGGCGGTTATCTTTACCGTCTCCACCGATTCCTAATCCCTTACGTTGACCAATTGTGTAATACATTAGGCCATCATGGTTACCCTTTATTTCACCATCAAAAGTCATCATCTTACCAGGAGTTGCTGGCAAGTAGTTACTTAAGAATGACTTGAAGTTCTTTTCACCGATGAAACAGATTCCCATTGAATCCTTCTTTTCAGCAGTGGCTAGACCAGCTTCTTTTGCAATTTCACGAACTTTAGGCTTTGGCATGTCACCTAGCGGGAACATAACGCGGTCTAATTGTTCTGCGGATAATTGACTTAAGAAATAAGTTTGGTCCTTGTTGTCGTCGCTTCCACGAAGCAAGTGGTTGTGACCATCTGCATCACGTTGCAAACGAGCATAGTGACCAGTAGCGATGTAGTCTGCACCTAAATCTAAGGCGTAGTCTAAGAACGCTCTGAACTTAATTTCCTTGTTACAAATAACATCGGGATCTGGAGTTCTACCTTTTTTGTATTCATTCAAGAAATAAGTGAAAACGCGATCCCAATATTCTTTTTCAAAATTAACAGAGTAGTAAGGTATTCCGATTTCTGAGGCAACTTTGGCTACGTCCTTGTAGTCTTCTGTTGCGGTACAAACACCGTTTTCGTCAGTATCGTCCCAGTTCTTCATAAATACACCTACAACGTCATATCCTTGTTGCTTCAAAAGGTAGGCGGTAACGGATGAATCCACCCCACCTGACATTCCAACAACAACACGGGTATTACTATTGTCTGCCATTTAAAATCACCATCATTTCTTTTAGATTCTTAGAATCTACGATTTGAAGGTCGTATATTCCATAAAAAGTATAATAACCCATTTAATGCACCAATTGCAATGAAGATGCAAAAAAGAGGGCTATTAAGCCCTCTTTTTAATTATTTTCTCACGAAAACTTTTCTTTCCACAAAGTTATCCATCAAGAAATTGAATTGTTCAACTAATGCATCAGCATTTTTGTTGGTAAAAATATTAACCTTATTTAAACCATTTGCAGTGATGGTAGTCATCTTAAATGTTTTTAAATCGCTCTTAAAAACAATCTTTAGCTTGATACCATTGTAAGGATCTTCAGGATCTAATGTTCTTTCAAATTGAAAGTTACCAGCATTAGTCTTTACAAAACCCATGTCAGATAGTGTGAATTTTTTGATTTCAGGACTAACTGCGTATGTTTTAGAATCACCTTGTAATTGATTTGCTGTTTCAAAAGCCATATTAGTCAACCTTCTTTATTCTCTTAATTACCTTTACTAATGCAGTGGTAAAGGCGTCGATTTCTGAATCTGTTGTGAATTTACCGAAACTAATTCGAATTGATTGAGATGAACGATTGGTATCATTGCCAAACATTGCCATCAAAACGTGTGATGGTTCAATGTTTCCAGCTGTACATGCTGAACCAGCTGAAATCGCAATTCCTTCCAAGTCCAAATTAGCCAAAATGATGTCTGAAGCAATGCCCTTAATCCAAATGTTAAATACATGTTGGACCGGGTTGTCTTCGACAGTTCCGTTAACAACGAAATCAATATCATTATCATTTAAAGCATCAATGATTTGATGTTTGAATCCATAATAACGATCGTGTAGTTCGTGCTTTAATTCAGGTGTAATTTGAGAAACCGCGGTCGCAAATCCGGAGATTGCAGGAATGTTTTCTGTTCCGGCACGACGCTTCTTTTCTTGGTCTCCACCTTTTACAAAACTTGGAAAATCTACCCTAGTTCGTCTGTATAAGAAACCAGTCATCTTAGGACCATTAATCTTATGAGCAGATGTTGATAGTAAATCAATGTGGTCCTCATTTACATCAATATCTAACAATCCATAAGCTTGGACGGCATCGGTGTGGAACCATGCCTGATGGTCCTTTAAGATTTCACCAATTTCGTGAATTGGCATGTGAGAACCAACCTCATTGTTAGCAGTCATGATGGTTACCAAGATGGTATCATCGTCTAATGCATCCTTGAAGTCGTCTAAACTAATTATCCCAGTTTCATCGACTGGTAGATAAGTTACTCTAAAACCTTGTTCTTCAAGATAAGCAAGTGGCTTTAACACTGCTTCGTGTTCAATGGCAGTTGTAATAATATGGTTTCCTAAATTCTTTCTTGCTTCAGCAGTTTGAAGAATTGCTGTATTATCACTTTCACTACCACCACTTGTAAAAATAATTTCGTCTGGCTTCGCATTAATACTGTTGGCGATAATGTCTCTACTATCTTCCAATACGGTATGAGCCTTTCTACCGATGCTGTACAAGGTAGAAGCGTTACCGTAAACGTTTTGCATCTTATCGTACATGTCATCCAAAACGTTTTTATCCATTGGAGTGGTAGCGGCATTATCTAAGTAGATTTCAGTCAAGTATACCTAAACCCCTTCTATTTTTGATTTGCGAATAAGTCTAATAACATTTGAGCAGATTTCTTACCTGCATCAATGATGAATTCGTCAAAGCTACGATCAGCGTCACCATTGGCGTTATCTGACATTGCTCTAACTACAACGTATGGGATATCAAATTGGTTAGCAACTTGTCCCACAGCTGCCCCTTCCATTTCACATGAAAGTGCGTCTGGGAAGTTCTTTAGAATGTTATCAATTACTGCTTGGTCGGCAACAAATTGATCACCTGTAACGATTAATCCCTTTTGAACGTTTAAACCAACTTCCTTAGAAGCTTCAGTAATTTCTTTTACCCATTTTTCTGAAGCTTTGAATCTTGCTGGTTGACCTGGTAATTGGCCGTATTCGTATCCAGCAGCTCTAGCATCAACGTCGTGGTATGCAGTTTCAGTTGAAACAACAACATCACCGACAGCTAGGCCTTGGCCAATTCCACCAGCAGAACCTGAGTTGATAACGATATCAACATCAAAGCTAGTAATTAATTGAGCAGTTGTTAAACCTGCTTCAACTTTACCAATTCCTGAACGAACAAGAACAACTTCTTGTCCAGAAATGTTACCTTCGTAGAAAGTCATTTCTTTGATGTCTACTTTCTTAGTGTTGTCTAAATTATCTAGCAATGATTTGATTTCTTCGTCCATTGCACATAAAATTCCAAATTTCATAAATATCTCCTTAAGGATTAACGTAGATTAGTATTAAGTAAACGACAATGATTGCAAGAATTAAAAATGCAATAGCCCAGTTAAGTCTTCTACCTAAACGTTTTGTCTTTTGTTCGGTTGTCATTGCATGAGCCTTGCCCTTTTTTTCTTCGGGTCTAATTCTCTTCAATGAAGGTTGCTCAACTGGTTCGTCTCTTTTTATAAAATCATCGTCAATAGAATTTCTTTTTTGACTATCTTGATACTCTTTTCTAGTTATCATATTGGACTTGCTCCTTTATTAATTAAAGACCAATCTTATCATGTAACTTCCAATAATAAATAGCAGTAATTGTCTTAGCATCCTCGATTTCGCCACTTTCAATCATTGCCATGGCTTCATCAAGTGAGTATTCCTTAATTCTCAAGTATTCACCTTGATCTCTTGGTAATTCATCTTCAACTGGTTCTAAATCAGTTGCCAAGTATAGGTCCATGTATTCGTCACAAAAACCGACACTTGAATAAAATCCGGTGATTCGTTTGATGTTATTAGCCTTGTATCTAGTTTCTTCGTTCAACTCACGAACCACAGTATCCAAGGCAGTTCCATGGTCTCTACTATCAACTTTACCGGCAGGAATCTCGATTGTTTCTTTAGCAACAGGAGCTCTCCATTGGGTTTCTAATAACATCTTGTTGTTCTTAGTTAAGACTAAAATACCAACGGCATTGGAATGATGAACAACATCTCTAGTTGATGTTTCACCATTTGGCAATTCAACTGTTTGTTTTTCAACGTTGATAATTGCGCCATCGTACTTAGGCTCAACACCTAGTACCTTTTCCTCTAAATCCATAATATCAGCCCTTTTTTAGTTATATATTCATTCTATATATATTTAATTATTTTTTCAATGGACTGACTAATCAATTACACGAATTTTGACAGCTTGTGGTCCCTTCATGCCTTGTGCAATTTGATATTCCACTTGTTGACCGATTTCAATTTCATTTCTAGTCTTGTTTTCGACAGCTGAACCATGGAAGAAGACCTTGTTCTTGTCTTCACCCTTTAGAAAACCAAAATCGTGATCCGGGTTAAAATTATTTACTTTACCTTTAATCATATTATTTCTCCTTAAAAATAAAAAACTGGGATAGTCCCAGTTTTTTATCGATTATTCTTCGAATCCTTCAGTAGCTGTTTCTGGGAAGTTATCACGAACAATCTTAGCACAACGTGCACAGAATTGTGGATAATCTGCATCAGAACCAACATCTGTAGAGATTAGACGGCAACGTTCACAAGTGTCACCTTCAGCATGTTCAACAACGATTGAAACACCGTTGTTAAAGCTTTGTGCATCACTTGGAGCATCAGCTAAATCTTTAACTTCTAGTTGTGAAACCATCAAGATTTGACCAACATTTGTGTGTAGGCTATCTAGTAATGATTTAACTTCATCATTTACAAATAATGATAGTTTAGCTTCTGAAGCCTTACCAATTATCTTGTTATTTCTAGCTTCTTCCAATGCCTTCAATACGTCATCTCTGACTTCCATGAACTTGTGCCAGTTTGATGAAAGTTCATCTGCACCTGGTAAGTCCATTGGTTCTGGCATTTCTGATAGTTGAACGAATTCTTCTTTTTCAGATAGGAATGGCCAGATTTCTTCAGCAGTGTGAGGAAGAATTGGTGTAATTAATTTAGTAATTGCAACAGCTGCATTGTATAGAACTGTTTGCATTGATCTTCTTTCTGCACTATCTTCGGCGTAGATGTATAGGATATCCTTAGCGAAGTCTAGGTAGAAAGCTGAAAGATCAGCATTGATGAATGAAAGTAGACGACGGTTTAGACTTAGGAAGTCAAAGTTATCGTAGTCTTCCTTAATGTCTTTGACAAAGTTGTTTAACTTAACCATCATGTATTGGTCAGCTGACTTCATGTCTGCAAAATCAACACCATTTTCCTTAGGATCAAAGTCAGAAGTGTTGGCAAGCATATATCTCATGGTATTTCTAATCTTCTTATATGAATCAGAAATCTTAACAAAGTTTTCCATTGATACACGAACATCGGCAGAAGTATCTACGGAAGTTACCCATAGACGAACGATTTCTGCACCCATCTTCTTAATAACTTCATCAGGAGCAATTGTGTTACCAAGTGATTTACTCATCTTGTGGCCTTCACCATCAAGTGTGAATCCTTGTGATAATAATTGCTTGTATGGAGCCTTACCGCTAAATGCAACACTAGTAATTAAACTTGAGTTGAACCATCCACGGTATTGGTCAGAACCTTCTAGGTATAGGTCTGCAGGATATGTTAGGTAATCACGTTCGGCACAAACACCTTGGTGTGATGAACCTGAATCAAACCATACATCCATGATGTCGTTTTCCTTAGTAAACTTACCATTTGGTGAATGTTCACTAGTGAAGCCTTCTGGTAATAGGTCCTTAGCTTCTTTTTCGAACCAAATGTCTGAACCATGTTTTGCAAATAAGTCTGCAACGTGGTCAGTAGTTTCTTTGGTGATGATTGGAGTACCATCTTCACCGTAGAAGATTGGTAGTGGAACACCCCAAACACGTTGTCTTGAGATTACCCAGTCACCACGATCTTTAATCATGTTGTATAGACGTTTCTTACCCCATTCAGGTTTGAATTGAACGTCTTCAATGGCATTTAGAATGTCATCTCTAATCTTATCAACAGAAGCAAACCATTGATCAGTAGCACGGTAAATAACCGGCTTCTTAGTTCTCCAGTCAAATGGGTAACTATGAGTGATTGGTTGGTACTTCAATAATAAGTTCTTTTCTTTTAACTTGTTTAATGAAATTTCATTTGCATCATCGTAGAAGACACCTTCGAAATCTGGACCAGCTTCCTTAGTTAGGTAACCTTGTGCATCAACATCAACAAAGATATCTAAGCCATATGATTTACCTACGTAGTAGTCATCTTCCCCAAATCCAGGAGCAGTATGAACTAAACCAGTACCAGTATCGATAGTAACGAAATCACCTAGCATGGTTAATAGTTGTCTGTCCATAAATGGATGTTGAGCTAATACACCTTCTAGTTCTTGACCTCTTACAGTCTTTACGATTTCGTAGTCTTCCCAACCGAATAATTCGGCATCTTTTTCAACTAATTCTGCAGCTAAAACAAACTTACGATCATCGTTAGCTGGTTTAACAACTGCGTAGTCGAAACCGGCATCAATTGTGATACCCATTGAAGCAGGAATGGTCCATGGAGTAGTAGTCCATACAACCATGTATGTGTTATCTTCGTCTAAAACACCTTTACCATCGACAACCTTTTCAGCGTAGAAAGCTGAAGGTGATTCGATATCGTGGTATTCCACTTCGGCTTCAGCTAGAGCTGATTCTGAAGACCATGACCAGATAACTGGTTTCTTACCACGGTAGATTAGACCCTTTTCAGCCATCTTACCGAATACACGAATTTCAGCAGCTTCAAATTCAGGCTTTAGAGTTAGGTATGGGTTGTCCCATTCACCAGTAACACCTAGACGTTTGAAACCTTCTCTTTGACGATCAACTTGCTTCAAAGCATATTCATGACAAAGTTTTCTGAATTCGTTAGTATCCATTTTCTTTCTGTCATATCCAGCTTGAGTAAGCTTTTGTTCGATTGGTAAACCGTGAGTATCCCAACCTGGTACATAAGGTGCTCTAAATCCGTTCATTGACTTGTATCTTACGATAAAGTCCTTTGAAATCTTGTTTAAAGCGTGTCCCATATGAATGTCACCATTAGCATATGGAGGTCCATCATGAAGAACAAATGATGGTTTTCCTTCGTTTAGTTTTTGTCTCATTTGGTAGACGTGATTGTCTTCCCATGCTTTTTGTCTTTCAACTTCTTTAACAGGTAAATTTCCACGCATCTTAAACTTGGTCTTACCTAGGTTCAAAGTATCTTTTACACGCATAACACACACTCCCTTTTCTAATTATAAAAAAAGAAGACTTCATCACAAGGGACGAAGTCTTCCGCGGTACCACCCAAATTAGGATATTAAAAATAATATCCCATCTTTATTTACTACATTAAAAGAGATTAGCCAGAGGTGATCTGCATAGAATGATTTACAACTGACCTTCCACCATTTGTCAGCTCGCTATATTGTATCGAATTCTAAGCTTTCTATTCTCTATCTCAAGTTATTCAATTGCTTTGAATGAGCCATCAGGATAAATCTTAATAGTTGCATCTGCTGGCATTTCTTTACCTTCAGATTGTACAACTGTTTCCTTAAAATTGTCAAGGTTATTAATTTGTTCGTTAACCTTGTCGAAGTTACCGTCAATTCCGGAAATCATTTGATCCCATTCTGGGCTGTTAACAAATTGCATTTGGCTTTCAAGTAAAGTTCTGATTTTTTCTCTGAATGATTCAGTTGTCTTTCTTAAATCATCATTTGCAATAAGTAGTGCTTTAGATTGGTTTGAGATATTTTCAACGATGTCTTTAGCCTTAACGCTAGCATCATTCAAAATTTCATCAGCTTGTTTTCTTGATTGTTCAGTTACGTTGTTGGCTTCGTTTTGAGCTTCAACTTTAACCTTATCAGCAGCATTTTGTGCAATGATAATTGATTGATTCAATGAATCCTTCATACCATTAAAGTATTTTAGTTCATCTTCAGTTTGTTTCAAACGGTTCTTCATATCGATATTTTCGGATAAAGTTAATTGGTAATCCTTGATAATACGATCTAAGAATTCGTTTACCTCGTCAATATTGTAACCTCTCATTTTTACAGAAAACTCTTTATTATGAATATCTTGTGGGCTAAGTACCATTGTATCTCTCCTCCAACCTATTTTTTTAATACAGAAATAATGGCTCTATATTTACCTTTTTTGGTTTGGCCTTCCTGACGCTTTAAACGAATGCGACCGAATCTTCTAACTGATACAACATCGTGTGTTGTAATTTCGTAATCCGGTCGACTGTTTACCGCCCAGTTAAGGTGAACCTTTTGATGACTAACTAACTCTTTGGCATCATTTCTGGATATGTTAAATCCTTCCGAAATTAAATTATCCATTCTAAATGATGATAGAGTTGTTGACTCATCTCTCCATTCATTTTCCGGCGTAATGACGTCAGAAAATTCTGTTTCAATCAGTGAAACCTTGGTTTTACCAATTGAGCTAATTTGCATTTTTAAGAAGTCAGCAATTTCTCTTGTGCATAGGAATTGCCATCTTGTTCCGTCGGTTAAAATATCGCCAATCGTTGATCTCTCAACACCCGAACCTAATAAAGTTCCCAATATCTTACTGTGACGTAATTTTGAGAACTTTACTGGATATCTAATTTCAAACAACTTAACTTGATAATCATCTTCAGATGGTTCGAAGTATTCTGGATATATCAAGCCACGTTTCATTTCTGAGTTTGGATATCCCCCGAAAAAGGCGACCGATAAGTCACTCTGGCGGTTAACTAAAGTCGTTAAAATATAAACCTGTCTAGGATTTAAAAACTTAGTTAGGATTGGACGATATTGATTAATTGACTCATCAATTAAATCTGCACAAGAATCGATGAACGGAACTTCTTCTTTTCTAAAATGCTGTTCAATATTTTTATCCATTTTATCTTAAACGTTCATTCATTTCTTTTCTGATTTCCCCGTCTACATAGTAGTTGTGTGGAGTGAAAAGAAAGACTAATTCAGAAATTCTCTCAATATTTCCATCAATAGTGAAAACAACTCCGTTTAAGAAATCAATAATTCTTCTAGTTGCTTCATCGCTAGCAGCATCAAAATTAATGATTACAGCATTGTTATCAATTAATTTTTGCGCAATTGTTTTTACATCAGCATAAATCTTAGGTTCAAAGACGGAAATTTTGCTGTTGCGACTTTGACTTGAGTTTTTGCTAATTGAAACTACCTTATCATTGTTCTCCACTTGGGAGTTATCTTCTTCGTAAAAGTCTTCGTCTTGATCGTAATCAGTTCCGAAGAATTTACTAAAACTAAACTTAGCTGTCATTTCAATTCATTCCCTTCAAAGAAATCTAGAAAAAGTGATTAGTTCTTACGACGGAATTTAAAGAATGGAGGTAAATCGTCATCACTTGATTTATCTTCCTTTTGATTGTCACTTGAGTTGTTAGCATCAAATGGATCAAATTCTTTCTTTTGTACGTTTTCAAAACGTGTGTCAGATGGCTTGTCGCTATCTGTGTTTTCGTCGTTAGTTCTAACGTTACCTTGGTCTTCCTTGTGATGTCTTGGGCTAACTACCTTACCAGGAGTTTCTGAAACTCTTGATGGACGTGCTTGGCCGTTTAGTAGTTCTTCTGGACTAGTTTCGATTCCTGTAGCAATAACAGTAACCTTGATTTCGTCGCCTAGGTCTTCATCAATTGAAGTACCAAAGATAATGTTTACATCGCTAGTTGCAGCTTGAGCAACGATGTCTGAAGCATCTTGAGCTTCAAATAGTGACATGTCTGGGCCACCAGTGATGTTTAATAATACTTGTTTTGCACCATCGATTGAAACTTCTAACAATGGTGAAGAAATAGCCTTCTTGGTTGCTTCTGCAGTTCTGTTTTCACCTGTAGCAGTACCAACACCCATAAGTGCTGAACCAGTGTTTTGCATAACAGTCTTAACATCAGCAAAGTCCAAGTTAACGTATCCAGGACTAGTAATTAAGTCAGAAATACCTTGAACACCTTGTCTTAATACGTTGTCAGCTTCTTGGAAAGCTTCCATCATAGGTGTCTTCTTATCAACCATTTCTAATAGACGGTTGTTGGCAATTACGATTAAAGTATCAACGTTTTCCTTTAATGCTGAAACACCTTCTGCAGCATATTTAGATCTTCTTGGTCCTTCAAAAGTAAATGGTCTAGTAACAACACCAACAGTTAAAGCACCTGAGTCCTTAGCAATCTTGGCAACGATTGGAGCAGCACCGTTACCAGTACCACCACCCATTCCGGCAGTTACGAATACCATATCTGCGCCTTGAAGTGCTTCTGAGATAGCTTCTTCACTTTCTTCAGCGGCCTTAGTTCCTACTTCTGGATCTGAACCTGCACCTAAACCTCTAGTTAATTTAGGTCCTAATTGGATTTTTGTTTCAGCTTTTGATGTGTTTAATGCTTGAACATCGGTATTTGCAACAATAAATTCAACACCTTTAACATCTTCAGCAATCATACGGTTAACGGCGTTACTACCACCGCCACCTACACCAATAACTTTAATTTTTGCGCCTTGGTTTTCAGTAGAATCTAATGAAAATTCCATTTTAACTTCCTCCGTGTACTTCTGTTATTTTATTCGAAAAAGTCTTGGTAAAAGCGTTTAAGTCTTCCCTTAGTGCTTTTAGCTAGTTTTGAACCAGACTTTTTAGGTTTACTTGGTTGTTGTGGTCGATTATCTTGTTGAATGTATTCAGATGAGTTATCGATTACATCATCGCCATAATCGTTACCAATGAAATCATCATTGGATTGAGTGTTGTTCACTACAGTTTTGCCTTCTAGTGATGATCTTACTAACACTTGAATTTCACTCATGTTAGCACGATACGTTACTAGTGACAATGGAAGTGAAAATGATGGGTGTCTTAATCCCATTTGATCTGGAATGTAGACTCTAACGTTAGTATCAAATCTATCGGCTGCTAATTCTGAGATCCCAGGCAATGCTGCAACTCCACCAGTTAGAACAATACCTCCAGGTAGGTTTAAAGCAGAGATACTGCTTAAACTCTTGTACATTCTAGTAAAGATTTGGTCTACTCTAGCTTGAATGATTTCTGCTAGGTATTTTTCAGAAATTCTGACTGGTTGGCTTTGACCAACAACTTCAATTGGAAATTCATTGCTTTCTGATGCTTCAATTTCATCAGCGTAACCGTAATCGCGTTTAACTTTTTCGGCACTTTCTAATGAAGTGTTAAGCACAACAGAAATGTCTTTAGTGATGTATTCTCCACCTTCACTATCTACAGTAGTGAATTTTAGTTGATGATCATGAACAACAGAAGCAGTTGTTTGGCCACCACCTAAATCGATTAGAACAGTTCCAAAGTCTTGTTCTCCATCATCTAAAATAGTCATGCCTTGTGCTAATGGCATATTGATGATTGAAGATGGATTTAATCCAGCTCTTTGAACCGCTTTTCTAATATTATGGATAATAGTCTTTGGTCCAGTGATGATACGACCCTTCATTTCAAGTCTTACACCGACCATACCTCTTGGGTCCTTTATGCCGTCAAATCCATCAACGATGAATTCATCAGCTAAGGTATCCATAATTTCTCTTTCTGGTGGTAGGTTTTTAATCATTGCAGATACAGTAACGTTTTTAACGTCTTCATCTGAAATTTCTCTTGATTGATCTGAGATAGCCACCATACCGCTGCATGGTTCAATCTTTAATTGGTTGGCAGGAATACCAACAATCACATCATGAATTTGAATACCAGCTTTTTCTTCTGCCTGGTTAACAGCTCTTCTAATTGATTCAGAAGCCTTGTCAATATCGACGATGATGCCTCGGCTAACACCTTCAGAGCGTTCGTTTCCTAAACCTAAAACGTTCATTTGGCCTTTTACTTTTTCGGCAACAATCACCTTAATTGACGTAGTTCCAATATCCAATCCAACATACATTTCTGAATTCATTATCTAAGGGAACCTCCAATTAAGCATAATTATTCTTAGATACTCTAGTTTATATTTAAGTTAGTTATAAGTTAATTTTAACACAAGAGTAGACAACTCTAAAGAACCATTATTAGTTTCTTTTTTTAGTTGTAGTTGTTGTTTTCTTAGCATCCTTATTTAGCGTTTCTTTTAGCTTAGTTTTTGTAGATGCTTTAGTGGTTGTATTGCTACTTTTCTTATCATCATTGATTGGAAATGAGTAAGCACCAACCTCTAAATTAATAACACTTTTTGTTTTTAATTGAGTGGCGATTGAGCGATAGAAGCCCATCTTATCATTAAAATCGTGCATCAAGATAATAACGCGATTACCATCTCGCATATAAACGTGTAATTCATCTGGGTACACCTTGGTTGGTGAGTATGAAATGACACGAATGTTGTCTCTGATGTCCTTAGGTAGCCTTACATACTTTTCAATCATTGATTTCAATAATGACTGATTATTAAATTTCACTATATAAGGCATCTTAGAATCATTAGGATTCTTTACAGCAATATTAGTAACCTTTCCGTTTTCTAATATTAGATACTGCTTGTTGCCACGAGTTTCATAACCAATTTCTTTATATGGTGAAACTGAAACAGAAAGATGATTAAATCCCGTAAATTTAAAATCTAACGATTTAACGCGATGATCATCATTAATAACCCTTTGGTTAATTTTATTTTTATGACCAATAACTTTAAAAATACTGTCCCCTTCATCTAACTGAAGTTCTCTCTTAATATCTTTTTGAGAGATATATCCGTTTCCATTAACGCTAATACTACTAATTTGACTCATTGGTGAAACCAAGTAAATCAAGATTAGTAATAATACAACTAACGGAATGATGATATATGAGGAAGATTTCATTTTATTTTTTATCTTTTGCTTATGCAATTCAACAAAATCATCGGATATTCTTGAAGCCCTATTCGAGGATTTTTTTGAGGAAAATAATTTAGACTTCATAGTAAAGTTCCTCCATTAACGGCAAATTGATTTTGCAACTTCCAACAGACGACTTGCGGCATCACGACAACCCATTTTTCTTGAGTTTTCAGCCATTTCATTTCTCTTTTCCTTATCGTTCATGATAAAGTCAGAATTTTCAATTAATGTCTTCGCATTTAAATCATTTTCAGTAATGATTAAAGCGGCATCGTTCTTCACCAAACTCAATGCATTCTTGGTTTGATGATCAGCAGTAACGTATGGACTTGGAATTAATACTGATGGGATTCCAAGAGCTGTAATTTCGGCTAAACTAGTAGCCCCTGCTCTACCAACGATTGCATCAACCTTTGGTAAAACGTTTGGCATATCAGCAATGTAGTCCTTAATTACCACATTATCGTTAATTGTTTGTCCTTTTAGTTGTTCCATAACGTCATCGTAACGCTTCTTACCGGTAACGAACACAACTTGGTAATTCTTTTCGTTGTATTGACGAATGCTTTCGCAAACAACTTTGTTAATCTTCAATGCACCTTGGCTACCACCAAAGATTAAAAGGGTTGGAACATCGTTTTTTAATCCGTATTGTTCCCAAGAAAAATCAGATTTTAAGTTTGCCACTTGTTGGGCACGTGGGTTACCAGTATAAACAGTCTTTTCCTTTGGAAATTGGCTGATGGCATCTTCGAATCCAACTGCAATCTTATCAACGTGTTTGCTTAGGAAACGGTTAGTTAGACCAACAACACTGTTTTGTTCGTGAATCATTGTTGGAATATTCATTTGTGAAGCAGCGTAAACAACGGCTCCAGAAACGTATCCACCAGTTCCAATCACGATATCTGGTTTAAATTTTTTAATTAACTTCTTTGATTTATGTAGACTCTTTAAAAACAAACTAACAGTTTTTACGTTGTATAAAGAAAGAGAACGTTTGAAGCCTTGGATTTCTAATTCTTCGAAAGCGATGTTGTGTTTTGGAACGATATCCTTTTCCAAGCCTCTAGTTGATCCAACGTATAAAACTTCAGCATCAGGATCAACTCTGCGAAGTTCTTCAATTAATGCTAGTGCAGGATAGATGTGGCCACCAGTTCCTCCACCTGAAATCATTAGTCTCATTAGTTTTCTTCCTTTCTACCTGTTTTTTGTTCTACTAGTTGGATGAATTCGTCCCCTCTTTGTTCAAAGGTATCATATTGATCCCAACTAGCATTAGCTGGAGACAATAGAACAATGTCGCCTTCTTCACTCATTGCCCATGCTTCATCCACAGCTTCCTTCATGTTATTAACAATCTTGATGTTTTTAACACCGGCCTTCTTAGCAGTGTCTGCTAACAAGTCCTTAGTTTCACCAAATAAGGTAATTGCCTTAACATGGTCGGCGAAATCCTTTTCCAGTTTTTCGAAAGTGTAACCACGATCTAATCCACCGGCAATTAGAACAACGTTATCTTTAAAACTTCTCAAAGCCACTTGAGTTGCTTCAATGTCTGTAGCCTTTGAGTCATTGTAGAACTTTCTACCATCGGCAGTTAATACGTATTGGACACGGTGTCTGACACCACCAAATGTACTTAGTGCCTTCTTGATTGCGGAGTTACTCTTGCCCATAATCTTGGCAACAGCAATTGCTGCTAAAGCGTTTTGCACGTTTTGTTGACCAGGAACTCTAATTTCATCAACATTCATAACGAATTCATCTTTAAAGAAGATTTGTTCGTCTTTCACGTATGCACCGTCTGTGCTTACTGCTTCGTATGAGAAAGGAACCACCTTAGCCTTACTACGTTTGCTTAATTCACGCCATTCTTCATTATCAAAGTTCACCACGAAAAAGTCATTTTCATCTTGATTTTCGGTAATGCGCATTTTAGCGTTAACGTAGTTTTCTCTAGTCTTATGGTAGTCAAGATGATTTGAGAAAACGTTGTTTAAAACGGCAATATGTGGATGCAATGTCTTAATGCCAACTAGCATAAAACTAGATAATTCTAAGACAATGTCATCATCCTTAGTTGCCTTTGTGGTAATAGTACTTGCTGGAACACCAATGTTTCCTGCTACGTATGAATATCCAGTAGTTCTTTCTTCGTTTAGGATGTCATTAATCATAGTTGAAACGGTTGTTTTACCATTACTACCAGTTACACCAACAATTGGTGCTTCACTGACTTGACTGGCAATTTCAACTTCAACTGTGATTGGAATATTTCTTTTAATTGCTTCTTTAATTAATTCATTATCGTAAAAAATTCCAGGGTTCTTGACAATTAAATCAAAATTGTAATCATCTAAAATCTTTGGACTTTGTTTAGCATCAATTACCTCAACGCCAATTTTTTCTAACTCTTCTTTTGCGTCCGATTTCAAAGGATTAGCGTCATTTAACCAAACGTTAGCGTTTAATTGCTTTAATAGCTTAGATGCATTGATTCCACTCATTCCCGCACCTAAAACTAGTATGTTTTTATTTTGATAATCGTCAATATTTTTCATAATTCATGCTCCCAAAAATATTATTATAAAATAATTGATAAAACTCCGGTAATTGCCAAAATAGCACCTGCAGCCCAGAAGACAATATCAATCTTCCATTCTGACCAACCTAACATTTCAAAATGGTGATGGATTGGTGACATTAAGAACACTCTCTTACCAGTAAGTTTGAATGATGTAACTTGAATCATTACACTCAATGTTTCCAATACAAACATGAAACCAATCCAAATTAATGAAAGTTCATGATGAACCAGAATTGATACGGCAGCTAACGAACCTCCAAGTGCTAATGATCCCATGTCTCCCATGAAAATCTTAGCTGGCTTGTGGTTGAATACCATAAATGCACATAATGCACCAACTACAGCTAAACAAAAGATTGCAACATCCATTTGGTGTTGAACTAATGCAACAACTGCATAAGCTAAGAAGGCAATGATTGATAATCCACTAACTAAACCATCTAAACCATCAGTTAAGTTAACTGCGTTTGAGAAACCAGTTAGGTAGAAGATGATGAAAATTGCGTAGAACCAACCAAGGTGTAAATCACCCATAAATGGAATCTTTAATGCTAGTGGGAAGTGGTGCGCATAAACAAAAGTGAAGATTAGTCCACCCACGATTTGACCCGCTAGTTTTTGCCATGCTTTTAGACCTTCATTTTGACGTCTAAATAGCTTGATACTATCGTCCCACATTCCTAATAATCCATACAATACTAGGATGAACAATAGGATTAGTAGTGTTGGGTTCATCATGTGAGCAACCCCACCACTAATTAGTGACGCAATAATGATTGCGATGATGAAAAGAAGACCACCCATTGTAGGTGTTCCTGATTTCTTTTCATGCCACTTTGGTCCTTCTTCTCTAATCATTTGGCCTTCATGCTTTCTTCTGAAGTAGCCAATTAGAGATGGCATAAAGATTAATGTAATTAAAAAACTAATTATGATTGGTAAAACAATATTCATAAACATCCTGATTTCAATCCCCTATTTAAATTTTATGGTTACCTTGGTTCCACCGTCTAGACTTGCCCCTGGTTTGACGGATTGCTTATAGGCATAACCGTCACCGTCAAGTTCGGCACCAATACCTGCCATTCGACAGTATGTCGCAACATCATATCTAGACCAGCCCTTTAGGTTAGCCATAGTCTTACTACCATTGGTTTGAACGATTACCAATCGATTCTTTGAAACTTTTTCGTTGGCATCAATTGATTGATCTAATACTTTATCCCCGTCACCAATAATTGAGTATTTCAAACCGGCAGCTTTTAGTTCTGCCTTAGCTTCACTGGTTGATTTGCCAGTAATGCTTGGAACCTTTAGACTATTTTCATTTTCAGCATTTACGTTTTCTTCCAATGCTAATCTCATTACTGGGTTAAAGATTTCGGCCATTAATTGTGAAGCTGTCTTAGTTCCAGTTAAATGAGGTTGTTTCATTGTTATATATAAAATGTATTTTGGATTATTTGCTGGTGCAATTCCGGCAACTGAGTATAGGTAACTGTCGTCACCAGATTCGTATCCAGACTTACCATCACTGACTTGGGCAGTACCAGTCTTTGCGGCAATCTTGTAGCCTGGAATCTTGTATGCTCCACCAATACCGTATGATTTATAAACAACATCTTCCATATGTTGAATAACTTGTTTTGCTGTACTTGCGGTAATTGGATGACCAACTACCTTCTTTGGATATGATTTAATAACCTTCTTGGTCTTTGGATCCACAATCTTTGTAACAAGTCTTGGTTGTAACATTGTACCACCGTTAGCGATTGAAGTTAATGCCCTCATCATTTGCATTGCATTAACTTGGATACCTTGTCCAAACGCTGTATTAGCTTGTTCGATTGGGTAGTTAAATTGAACGCTTCCAGTTTCTTCGCCAGGGAAACCTAAGTTAGTTGAAGTAAAGAATTGGAAACGGTTCATGTAGTTTCGCCAAGTCTTGGCACCCATTTGTTGTTCAAGGTGGGCCATGGCAACGTTACTTGATAATGCGAAACCTTTGTTATAGGTAATGTCACCCCAACCGCTAGTATTCCAGTCAGGAACAACCTTACCATCAACTAGGTATTTACCAGAATGATATGTGGCATTTCCGTTATAGTGACCACTGTTAATTGAGGATGCAACAGTGAAAATCTTCATTGTTGAACCAGGTTCGTATGAATCTTGAATCAATGTGTTACGCCAGATGCTACTTAGTCCCTGCTTAGTAGTAGCGTTAAATGTAGGACGTTGAGTAGCAGCTAAAATGTCACCAGTTTTGGCGTTCATCAAGACGGCATTCATTGTCTTTGGATGAACTTGGTTGTAAACACTGGTCATTTCAGTTTCTAGTAATGATTGAAGACGATAGTCTAAAGTAGTGTAGACGTCGTCACCATTCTTAGCTGGCTTATTAACACTTTCACCATTATCAACTTCAACACCTGCGTTGTTTAGTTGAGTGGTCTTGTATCCGTTCTTCCCAGTCAATAATTCGTTATATACCTTTTCGATTCCCATTTGACCAGTTAGTGAAACTTTACTATCGCTAGAGTTTGAGTTAGCAGACGCATATCCAATGATGTGAGAAGCAAAGACACCGTTTGGATATAGTCTTGATGGTTGTTGTAAGAAGTTCAAACCTGAGATGTGGTATGAATCTAGTTTTTGCTTTTGAGTTAATGAAATATTAGTACCGGCTGAACCAAATTCAACTTGGAATGCATTGGTACTAGGATTTAGATCCTTTAATGCTTGCTTATAAGAAATTGGTAACACTGAAGAAATTGCTTTGGCAGCTTTTTCCTTATCAGTGATGTACATTGGCTTGTTATCCAAACCAACTTGTTTCTTATTCAAGATGGCATACATTGTATAAACGTTAGTATCTTCAGCAAGCGGTTGACCGTTCGCATCGTAAATAGTTCCACGTTTAGCAGAAATCACGTTGCTTTGAGTGTACAAACTCTTCGCCATTTCGCTTAAGTTGTATCCACCAACGTTTTTAAATACTGATACATATGTAAATCTCAATACCATACACAAAAAAACGCCTAGACATAGCAATAGTAAAAATTGTCCATAGCGGCTACGGTTTTCTCGGCGTTTTTTTTGTTTGTTCCGATTATTTAATTTATTCATTTGCTAACATTCCTTACGTTTTTATTGGACAAAGATAAATCGGCTTGTTTAGCAATTTTTTGTAGACGATTTCCGCTTTGAAGTTCACTTACTTCTTGCTTTAGTGTACTGTTATCATCTTTAACCTTGCCTAATAAATTAGTTGTTACTTGAAGTTCTGTGGCGTGGTTACCTAGTGCAATCTTTTCACCAACTAGACCAACCATTAAAAAGAATACAAGTGAACATCCTAATATTACAACAGTTTTTTCAAATTTTGACAATCCAAGTCTTACATTTGATTTCACTTCTGGATTTTGTTGTTTTTGTTGTTCCCCTGCGGAGTAATAACCAGGGGTAGCGTATACGCTATTAGCTAGATTATTTTGTGCCATCAGATTAACTCTTCTCTCTATTATTTATTAATTCTCTCAATAACTCTCAATTTTGCACTATGCGAACGATGATTATCTCTCAATTCGTCATCACTCGGTAGTATTGGTTTTCTATTAATTAGTTTGTAGTCTGGTTTCATGTTATCTGGAATGATTGGTAAACCACTTGGTAAATCTTCAATCGTGGTCTTTTCCTTAAACATCGTCTTAACTAATCGATCTTCTAATGATTGGAAAGTAATGACGCTCACTCTTCCGTTTACATCAATTAAATCGATTCCCTTTTCCAATGATTCTTCCAAAGCACCCAGTTCGTCGTTCACGGCAATTCTCAATGCCTGAAAGACTTTCTTGGCAGGATGACCACCGTGACGTCTTGCCGCGGCTGGAATACCTTCCTTAATGACATCAACAAGTTGTTCGGTTGTGTCGATTGAATGGTTTTCTCGGTTCCTTTCAATCGCTCTTGCAACTTGCTTAGAAAATTTTTCTTCTCCATAACGGAAGAAAATCTTCACTAATTTTTCGTATGGCCATTCATTGACGATTTTCCATGCGTCTAATGGATTTCTCTGATCCATTCGCATATCTAATCGTGCATCATGTTGATAACTAAAACCTCTGCTTGCGTCATCAAACTGTGGAGATGAAACTCCTAAGTCATACAGAATTCCATCAACAGATTGAATTCCTAATTTGTTCATTTCTTCTTGAATGTATCTAAAGTTGCTTCTAACAAAGGTAACCTTATCTTCATCTATGTATTGCTTGAGGTTAGTTTTGTTATATTCGATTGCCACTTCATCTTGATCGAATGAATAAAGATGGCCAGATGTTAATTGTGACAAAATTCGGGCACTGTGGCCTCCCCCACCGAGGGTACAGTCAATGTAAATACCATCGGGTTTAATATTTAATCCGTCAACTGCTTCTTTAAGTAGTACAGTTTCATGATGAAATTCCGTCATAATTAGTCACCTTCTTTTCTAAAAATCAATTAAGTCTTCAGCAATGTCGTCAAACTCTTCACCAGCAGTAGCTGAGAATTCGTCCCACTTTTCCTTGCTCCAGATTTCAATTCTTGTGGAAACCCCCACAATCACACATTTCTTTTCGATACCAGCGTAGTTAATCAATGTATCTGGAATGTTAATTCTTCCTTGGCTATCAACCTTACTTTCGTCGGCGGCTGAGAATAGAAAACGTGAAAAGTATCTTGCTGACTTCTTGCTTACAGGAAGTTGGTTAATCTTTTCTTGAACCTTTTTCCATTCATCCATAGGATATCCGAATAAACATCCATCAAGCCCACGTGTGATGATGAAGTTCGCACCTATTTCTGATCTAATCTTGGAAGGAATGATCAAGCGCCCTTTTGAATCTATTGAATGTTCATATTCACCCATTAACACGCTTCTTCACTCCTTCCAATTTATATTACCTTGATTTTACCACTATCCACCACTTCGTACCACCTTATTATTAAATTTCTTCCAATATGTACTAATTTTCACCACATTTAGATTAAAATCCACTAATTTTAGACAATAAAAAAAGAGCTACCAACGTTGGTAGCTCAAGGGTTTAAAGCGTTTTTGCTGCAATTATCAAAATGGTGGAGGACCAGACCACAAAAAAGTAAATTACTGAAAATCTCCACAAGAATTTGTAAAAAATCCCCACTTTGGCATTACTACGTGTAAACAAGTAGTAGATTGCGTATGTAATCCCAATGATAACAAGTCCTAACCATACATATGGTAAGAACGATTGATCGTGTTTATCCAATGATAATTGGTAGATATAATAGCTCATGATAATTGGAAAGAAATCACTCGCTCTAATCGAAATCTTATAAAGTTTGCTAATAATTTTTTTGACGATATTGAACAGTAAGGAAAATAGGAATAAGAATACCACCTGAACTAATACCATGGTCAAAAATCCAAACGGAGAAATAACAATCACCTCAATATGAATTAGTTTGCATTATTCGCTGATGAACTGTAAACTTTAAAATATATTATTAATTGCGGAAAGTGGTGTTAATAATGGCTAAGAAAAAGAAATCTAGATTTCACATCATTACCATGATCTTTGTTTGGTTAATGATTATCTCAACTGTTGGTGGTTTAGTACTAGGTGCTGCCTTCCAACTATTTGAAAACTAATAAAAAATGGAACCTATCAAAATGATGGGTTCCATTTTTTTAGTCATTATCAGGTTGTTTATAAACCTCTCTTGGTTTACTTCCTTCCTGAGGGCCAATGTAACCACGTTGTTCTAAGTCATCAATAATTCTAGCTGCACGATTATAACCAATTCTAAAGTTACGTTGTAATAATGATGTACTTGCCTTTTGTTCTTTTACAACAAATGCTAATGCATCATCGAATAAGTCGTCTTGGTCTTCGTTTTCTTCGTCGACCTTGATTTCTTCATCCGTAACAATCATATCGTCGTCATATTCGGCAGGTTGTTGTTCTTTAATATAATCTACCACATTTTCAACATCTTGATCAGATATAAATGCACCTTGCACACGGCTTGGCTTATTCTTATCGATTGGTAGATATAACATATCACCACGACCTAATAGTTTTTCGGCACCATTAGTATCTAGGATGGTTCTAGAATCAATCCCACTTGAAACGGCAAAAGCAATTCTAGATGGCACGTTAGACTTAATTAGACCGGTAATAACGTCAACTGATGGACGTTGGGTTGCCAAAATCATGTGAATTCCAGCAGCACGTCCCATTTGAGCCAATCTAATGATGGCACCTTCAACGTCATTTGAAACAGTCATCATCAAGTCAGCCAATTCATCAACAACAACTACGATGTATGGAAGTGGTTTTAAATCGCCACGTTCTTCTTCGGTCATCCCTTTTACATATTCATTAAAAGTACTAATCTTTCTTTGATTATGCTTAGCAAACAAGTCATATCTGTGTTCCATTTCTGCAACAACCTTGTTAAGGGCTCTTGCCGCCTTCTTAGGTTCTGAAACAACTGGTGATAACAAGTGTGGAATCCCATTGTAAATTCCTAATTCAACCTTCTTAGGATCAATTAGCATCATCTTAACTTCACTTGGTTTAGCATTCATTAAAATGCTAGTAATGATTCCGTTGATGGCAACGGACTTACCACTACCGGTTGAACCAGCGATTAATAGATGAGGCAACTTAGTTAGGTCGGTTGTAATAACATCCCCACTAACGTTTCTTCCCAATGGCACTGTCAATAATCCATGCTTGGATTGTTGTGATGTTTTGACAACATCCTTAAATGACACCATTGCGACCTTCTTGTTTGGTACTTCAATCCCGATTAATGATTTACCAGGAATTGGTGCTTCAATACGAATGTCCTTAGCTGCTAAGGCCAAGGCCAAGTCGTCTGCTAGGTTAACAATCTTGCTAACCTTAACACCAATTGCTGGGTGTAATTCATATTCGGTAACTGAAGGTCCCAAGTTAACATTCTTAATTTCGGCATCAACACCAAAACTGTTCAATGTCTTCTTCAATACGGTTGTATTGTGGTCGATATTTTTAAATTCATCTTTTTGGTCACTTCTAGCCACATCGGATAATAAACCAATTGGTGGCAATTGATAGTTTGAATCATCTATATCCTTAATATCGATTCCCTTACTATCATTTTCGGTGTGTCCGTTGATAATTTCAGATAGCTTTGGTTTATTTCTTGTATCTTGATTGTAGTCATCTGCTGACTTGAAGTCGGAACGATCCAGATTAGCTTCTGGCTTACTCTTTAGCTCTGGTTTTTCAGGTTCGTTATCCATCCAACCTGAAAGCTTAATCTTAGGCTTTTCCTCGGAAGCAGCTGGGTTCTTTCTTCTTTGAACCCTAGACATTGAATTAACGTCTTCACTCGGTTCATCGTCTTCTTGGTTAGCCTCTTTTTCTTCTAAACGGCGTTGCTTACGTTCTTCAATCGCAGAACCAATCTTTTGTGATGATTCTTCAGAGTACTTTCTAACGTTATCCATGACTTTGTTCATTGGAACGTTAAAGAATACGATTAATCCGACAATCATCATAATGATTGATAGAATTTCTGATCCCAAAATTGAAACCAAGAAATCAAATACTACTAATAAGCATGCCCCAATCATTCCACCACCAACTGATGAAGCATCGGTTAGATGAATGAAATCTTGGCTAATTAAAGATAGTGTCTTTGATATAAAGGCATTGTCGCTACTGTTTGAAAACAATAATGCTGATAAGAACAGTGTTAAACCAAGGTAAAAGATGGTTCCACCAATTATCCAACGCTTATTGTATTCAAGCTTAGGCCCCTTAATTAGGTAAATAAAACCAACAACTAATGCAATCAACAATCCAAATGGACTACTATCCCCGATAAAGAATCTAACGATATTATCAAAAGTGATTCCTAAAAAGCCCAATTTAAATAGACTGAATGCACTAACCAAAATCATAATAAATCCAATAATATGATTTTGATACTTGCTATCGATATTAAATAATTTGGCATTGGTGGTTGTTTTTTTCTTTTTACGCGCGCTTGTTTTTCTCTTTGCCAAATTGATTACCCCTTATCATTTATTTTAGTTTGTCGTATTCGTATTTATGTGTTCTTTCAAGGTTTGGAAATGATTGTTGTCTTAATGCTTCGTAAATAACGATGGCACATGTGTTTGATAGGTTCAACGCACGAATGTGAGTATCGTCTTGTGGAATTCTGATTGCCTTTTCTTCATTATCACGCATGAACATTTCAGGTAATCCGGTGGTTTCCTTACCAAACATGAAGTAATAGTTGTAGTCATCGTTTGTGTAATCACGATCTGTGTAGTCGTGGTTAGCAAACTTAGATACTAAGTAAAGTTTGTCCTTTTCGCCTAGTGTGTTCATGAATGCTGGTAGGCTTTCGTGATAGTTAATATCAACCTTGTCCCAGTAGTCTAATCCCGCTCTTTTTAGATGCTTATCATCAACTGAGAATCCTAGTGGTTTAATTAAGTCCAAAACAGTGTCGGTACCGGCACATGTTCTTGCAATGTTACCAGTGTTAGCTGGCATTAATGGTTCAAATAAAACAATATGGTTAGTCATAATTTTTCCTCGCTTTAAAACTGATTATCTAATATTGATACATCAACCGTGATTGATGTTAGTGATTCAACCTCTGCTTGTGTTAAATCTTTCGCATTATGGCCCCAATGAAGTGGTGTCATAATCATTAAATCGTGAGTTAACTCTTTTGGTAACTCAACGGTATATTTCACATCGTATTTCTTCGCATTTGGATAATGATCCATAAATAAATCGACAACCTTTTGGTTATCATAGCTACTATTTTCGCTATCATTACCATAAAGTTTTTGTCTTAATTCATATAGGTAATGTGAGTTTGGCACTATCTTAATCAAGTGACCCTTTGGTGCAATAATTCGATTAAATTCCTTGTAAGCTGATGGGGAAAATAAATCCATAATAATATCAATACTTTGATCATTAAATGGAAGGTTCGCCAAATCAGCAACACAGAAAAACATTTGGTCGCTTAATTCACTGGTTGATAGGTTGACCCCTGGTTTAGAAATGTCAAAACCAATTGCACTATCCACGTTCTTTCTTAAGTCTTCCAAACGTCTTAGCGGTGTTCCTTCACCACTACCGATGTCAACGATGTTCTTATGCCCAGCATCGATTAGTTCATTAATCTTGTGTAAAATGCCATCGAAGAAACCAGCCTGCATAATTCTTCGTCTTGATTCTAACATATCCCCATCATATTCTGTATTCACCTTATGGTTAATAAATTGAATAGTTCCCTTTTTGGAAATATCCAATGAGTGGTTGTTAGGACAAACGATTGAATTATCAACTTGCTTAATAAATGATTCTTTACATACTGGGCATCTAAATAAATCGATATTTTGTTTTAAAAATTGCTTTGCAATTTCGATTTTTTTCATATCTAAATCATCCTTATCCAATTCAATATATAAGTATATCATATTCGTAAAGTCTTCATTTACAGGAACTAAAAAAAGACCCTAATATCAAGATATTAGAAGCCTTGAATAATTGACGACATGTCCGTAGGAATTTTTGATTCACAGACTACGTCTTGTTGTGTAAACGGATTATAAAATTTCATTTTGTAGCAATGTAGTGCCTGACGATCCAATTCATGGTTGTCAGGATTGTAAAGCCAATCCCCAATTAATGGGTGGCCGATTGCCTCGAAGTGAACCCTGATTTGGTGGGTTCGACCCGAATGTAGCTTAATCTTCACCAATGAATGACTAGGTGTATTTTGTACCACCCATGCCTCCGTCTTGGAAGGTTTTCCCCCATCCATCACACATCTTTTAATAAACGAACCGGGTTTTCGATCAATCGGTAGGTTAATTTCTAGATGCTTATCATTCAATGGATTTTCCACAATTGCAACATACATCTTTTCAATTTGATGGTGTTGCATTTGCTTATCTAATACAGAATGCGCAAAGTGATGCTTGGCGAAAATGATAATCCCGCTGGTGTCCATGTCTAATCGATTCACGATATGAATCTTTTGATTGTCGTAATCATGTCTTAGAAAGTATCCCTTCACTCGATTAGCAATCGTATCATTTTTATATAAATGAGATGGTAGACATGCCACGTGAGCTGGTTTATCAGCAACCAAGAAGTGATCATCTTCATACAAAATATTGATTGGTAGATTTGATACCGCAATAATATCGTTAGCTGGTTCGGGTGGTAACGTGATGGTTACCTCGTCGCCTTGAGCCAACATATAATTGACCTTCTCTTCGGTTCCGTTGACTACAATTTTGCCGCCTTCGAATTTAATCTGTTTCAATAGTGTACGCGAAATACCATTTTGGCGTAAGAACGTTCTTAATCGGATGGGACTGTCCTGTTGATTGGACCAGGTGAAACTAGTCATCCTCGTGAACTCCGATGAATGAATTGCTTACACGTTTCCAGAAATGGGTGTGACGATATTGAGCGAAGTAAATTCTATCGTTACAGATGGAATATGAAATTGATTTAATTGGACGATCAGAAATCAATAACTGGTCACATGTTAAAATGTTGTGCTTTGGTGAATCAGGAACAATTGTGATTGTTTCATCAGGTGGCACAATTACAGGTGAACCCAATGTCCTAAAGACACGGTTATTGATTGATGCCATTTCAGATACTTGAATGGCGTTTAGTTGAGGATTAATGATTGCCCCACCAACTGACTTGTTATAAGC
The DNA here is from genome assembly GCF_001308195.1 of Apilactobacillus kunkeei. Lineage (GTDB taxonomy): Bacteria > Bacillota > Bacilli > Lactobacillales > Lactobacillaceae > Apilactobacillus > Apilactobacillus kunkeei_C. The sequence continues at coordinate 315,704 of NZ_JXDF01000017.1, forward strand.
GGTAGACCCGGTTGGTGTGGAGACACAAAGGCCATCCCCTCTAAACTTTTCAAAAAATTCACCCTTGATGTAAATATCGGTAACCATTGTTCCGTTAATGCGTTTTAAGGTAGATTCATTTAGCGCAACGAAACTATCATCTGGTCCACCATCGGTGTATTGAACCTTGATTGATAGCAATGGATAGCTAACACTTTGACCATTATCATCTTCCAAACTGTCGACTAGTTCTTTTACTTCGTAGTCACGCCAGTCGGTGTAAAAACCAAGGTGGCCAGTATGGATTCCCACAAAGCGAATCTTGCTAATTGCATCGCGATAATGATGAAAAGCTGACAAAAGTGTTCCGTCTCCCCCAACGGAAATCACAATTTGCGGATTTAATCCATCGTATTCAAGTTTTTCAGACGCATCAATTTTTTCTTTTAATTGTGTAGCAACCTCTTTGGATGTAAATCCGTCGTTACTATAAATTGCAACCTTCATAACTATTCATCCCTATTATGTTCATTTTTGGTTCCATCTTCTTGAGTTTCAATTAACTCATCTCTGATTTCAGACATCCCTTCATCCAACTTGAATGCTGTTTCCGCAGATTGTTGAAGACGCTTCTTCAATTCTTCTGGGAATTCACCATTGTACTTGTAATTTAGGGAATGTTCTACTGTTGCCCAGAAATTCATGGCAAGTGTTCTTACCTGAATTTCGGCTAAAATTTTCTTTTCTCCACCGACTAATTCGATTGGATACTCAAAAACAATATGGTATGAACGATATCCACTAGCTTTTTCACGATTAACATAATCACGTTCTTCCAAGATATTAATATCGCTTCTTCTTCTAAGAATATCGACAACAACGTAAATGTCATCGACAAATGGACACATAATTCTAAGTCCCGCAATATCTTCCATATCTTGAGATAAACGATCTTCTGATACATAGCGGCGTTTCATTTTTTCTTTAATACTGTCGATTGGTTTGACTCGACCAGTAACAAACTCAATCGGACTTCTTTTATCCGATTGAATGAATTCTTTACGAATTCCTCTTAATTTGACCTTTAATTCACCTACGGCTTGTTCGTATGGAAATAAAAAGTCACTCCAGTTTTTTATCACTAGGCTAACCTCCTTGTTAAACCTAATTTACTACATTATTTTACCACACTATTCAAGAAGTAAAAAAGCAAACAATTTTTTACCGTTTATGAGCGAAATGGTTGTATTTACCGGTGTATTTGGTATTCTATTTAATGGAATTCATAGAACGAAACAAAAATCTTAATGGAGGGATAAAAGTGTTTGAACTATTTCTGTTTATAGATCCATTGTGTAAAGCATGCAGGAATTCAGAAAATACCGTTTTACAGATTTCTGAAGACGTTGATTCAAAATTTAAGTTGCAGTTCATTCCGATTTACAATCTAAAGGTTGTCCAAACCGACTTCTGCAACTCAAATAATCAACTTAAAAAGCGATTATCTTCTGAAGAACTTTCTGCCTTATACAGAAACGTTGTCTTAGATTATAAGGCTGCCTTATTCCAAGGTATGAAAAAAGGACGTAAGTTCTTAACAGCGATTCAGGATAAACTATTGACTGAAGGTTACATCTACTCAGACGAAATGGCAATTGAAATTGCTAAGAAATGCGGTCTAGATGTTGAAATGTTTAAGGAAGATCGTCGTTCAAACCTTGCTAAGAAATCAATCAAAAAAGACCAAGATTTGGTCCAAAACATGAAGATTGAAAAACCAGCTTCAGCTGTTATCTTCAACTGTGAAGGAAACGATGATGGTATTTTAACTGATGACATTGAATATTCAACATTATTCAATGCCTGCTGTGATAAGAACTTAACTCCCGAATACTTAAAGGATGCATTAAGCGAAAGCAGTCTAAAAGAAACTAAAATGAAACACCTTCGTGTTCTAAAATAAAAAAGCTTCCAACGAAAAGTTGGAAGCTTTTTTGTTATTAAATTAATGATTCTAATTCATTTAATCTTTCTTCAAAGACCTTGAATGCATTTTCTAGGTAATCAGCATTAGTCATGTCGATACCAGCTTTTTTCATTACGTTTAATGGATAATCAGAACTACCTGATTTTAGGTAACCGATGTACTTATCAATTGCTTCTTGGTCGTTTTTACAGATGCCATCTGATAAATCAATGGCGGCTGCAAAACCAGTAGCATATTGATATACATAGTAATTCATGTAGAAGTGCGGAATTCTGGCCCATTCGTATGCGATTTCTGGATCAGATACCACTCCGTCACCATAATAGCGTTGGTTTAACTTGTAGTAGAAATCACTTAGCATCTTAGCTGTTAGTGGGTTCCCCGCTTGTTCTTGTTGGTGAGCAAAGTCTTCAAATTCAGCAAATTGGGTTTGTCTGAATATAGTTCCTTTGAAACCATCTAGGAAGTGATTTAATACGTACTTTTTAACTTCAACATCATCGGTATTCTTCAAAAGATAATCGGTTAAGATATTTTCGTTAGTTGTTGATGCGATTTCGGCTAAGAAGATTGAGTAATCACCATATTGGAATGGTTGGTTATGGGTTGTGTAGTAACTGTGCATACTGTGACCTGATTCGTGAACAAGTGTAAACAAGTTATCAAGGTTATCTTGCCAGTTTAATAAGATGTATGGGTTAGTGTCGTATACTCCTGATGAGTATGCCCCACTTCTCTTCCCCTTGTTTTCAACTACATCAATCCAACGATTGTTAAATTCTTCCTTGATATGATCAATGTAATCATCCCCAAGGATTGATAATGCCTTAATTGATTCTTCCTTGGCTTCATCAAAGTTGTATGAGATTGGTGAATTACCAAATAAAGGTGTGTATAAGTCATACATGTGCATTTCATCTAAAGAAAGTAGCTTCTTTCTTAGTTTAACGTAGCGATGTAATAAAGGTAGGTACTTATTAACAGTATCAATTAGTTGTTGGTATACCTTTTCATCGATATGGTTATTGCTCAATGCAGCTTCCTTAGCTGAGCTAAAGTGACGCATTGAAGCTCTAAAGTTATGAACCTTCACTTCACCAGAAAGTGTTGATGCTAAAGTGTTCTTGAATTGGTTATAAACTGTGTATAACTGTTGGAATGCTTCCTTACGAACACTTCTGTCTGTGGATTCAAGTAACTTACTGTAGACCCCGTTTGATAGTTCAACCTTGTTACCGTCTTCGTCTGATACAATTGGGAACTTCAAGTCGGAATTGGTCATTACACCATAGACGTTTGAAGGGGTATCAAAGATGTTACCTAAACTTGATAGAATTTTTTCATGTTCAGCATCTAAGATATGGTCCTTTTGGCTGAATAGTTCATCAAAGTAGTGTGTGTAATCTGCTAGTTCTGATTCTTCAGCTATCATCTTCTTTAGATCATCTTCACTGATGTTTAAAACCGCCGGTTCAAACCACGCTAGTGCAGATGATGCTTTAGATGCTAAATCAGCACATCTTGCATTCATGCTTTGGTATTCTGAATTTGATGTATCAGCATCACTCTTCAACGATGAGTACACATATAATTTTTCAACTTTACGTTCTAGTTTTTCGATTGCTTTTAAATCACTTAAAAGTGTTTTGGCATCAAAATGATCAATCTTTAACTTTTCAACAGCTTCGACTTCTTTGACGCATTCTTTGAAATCAGCTTCAAAGTCATTATCTGTCTTATAGATAGTTGTTAAGTCCCAGGTTAATTTTTCTGGTACTTCTGATCTCTTTGGTAATTGTTTTACTTCACTCATAAAAACACCGCCTTTTGAAATATGCTATCTCCATCTTATCAAAAAATAGTGTTATTTTGCGTACTTAGCTCATTTAATTTTTGATAGTAATCGTCAAACCACTTAATTTCGTCGATTATGTGGACTCTACCATTTTTAATTTGAATTTTTCGTTTAGTTATCAACTGCATTATCAACAATTTAAACTCATCTTTAATATATTGAGTGGCGTTATGCACAAGTGGATAATTCGTTTGTAATCCGACCATTTGATTTGCAAACGCAAACACATCCCTTAATTTCGCGCGTTCCTTGATGCCAGCAACAATCAATATTTTCCATATCAAAAAGTTCTTCCCCATGATTGGACTGGTCACCTGTTTAATATCACAGATAATTGGCGATCCGGAAATATTATGATGCTGGTTATAACAAACGTTTTGCCACTTTAGCATCTGTTGATTCCGATAAAAGAGTTGATTTTCAATCCTGGTTAACTGACTAATCATGCCATGCATATTACTTTTGTACTGAACGATGATGCCGGGATTGTGAATAAACCTCAATAATTCATCCAACCGAGCAAACGTGACTCTTTGGTATCGTAGTTTTCCACACACGTACTGACAGTTGTAACGCACCTCGATTTTGCGTTCGTTTATCAACCAGAAAAAGATGGTAAAACCAATTGAATCGATATAGTAATAAAACTTATTCACACTATCGCTGCCAAACCGTTTTCTGTAATTACTCCCCAATATCCATAGTGATTTCATATGTAGTTTATGGTATCCCATGATGCGTTCTTCCAATCTTTTCCGTGAAATCGGGCTGCATTGAAACTCAAACGCTAGTTTTTGATACATCAAATCGGGACGTTGATTGATTTCGGGCAAATACTTTTCCACATGTGTATTTCTTTTATCAATAAAATTCAGGAGCTGTTCTTTGCCCATTAAATGTTCATTGCTCTCGCCGTCTTCCATCGCAATCACACACTGACTATTCTTAAAGTGCGCAAAGTGTGGCGCATTGATGTTGCCGCGTTTTAAAATTAACTCTTCTTTGCAGATTGGACAGTAGTACTTTTGATTATCTTTAGCTGCACTCGCACTGACTAACTTTTCTTTATCAGATGCCATTAACATTTTCATCACCCAATAAATTAGATACGAAAAAAGACTGACATATTTGCCAGTCCTTTTATTAGCCAAAGTATTTATTCACTTGGGTCATTGCTTGATGATCCATGATTACTTTCTTGTCGTTGTAGTGTTTGAAGTCCACAGCGTTGATTTGGTTTCCATATTCAACGGCTTCACTCACAGCACTAGTAAAGTGCTTGAAGTCGACTTCGTTTTCAGTTCTAGTGGTAGTTAATTGAACCACGTAGAATGAACCGACCTTGTACAATGTTGAATCAACATCTTGAATGCCATGAATTGCATCGGCTAGTTTAACAACATTGTCGAAGTCGCTCACCTTTAGAATCATTTCCCACTTTTCAAGTTGTGGATTAAAGTGGCCTAAGCTTGGTTGCTTAGCATTTTTTACCATATCCTTGAATGGGTCACTATTGGAACGCTTGCTTGTTGAATCCAAGTCTTGACGTTCGCTTCTAGCTTGGTTAATTGTCGCAATCATCATTAGCTTGTAATGAGCATAGTCATCACTTCTTTCAAGCGCATCAATCATAGTTGAAAGATTCAATTGAATGTTATCAATGAATTCTTTTGTTTTGTCATCATATTTGTGATCTTCGCTCTTGAAGTCAAGGATTTTACCAAGCATTTCCTTGGCTCGAATCAATGAGTACAAACTCTTGGTATCAGTATAGTCCTTAAAGTGTCCCATACTTGGTAGTTGTGCTCTTTGTTCGTCGGTTCTGTCTTCACCAGTGTCGGTAAACATTTCAGAGCCAGGTCCATCATAGGTTTCATTGTCATTTTCGTCGTCTTCGATTTCATCGTCGACGTTATCATCTTCTAATTGGTCATCATCATTATTATTGATTTGGTTTTGGTTATCAAAAACATTCTTATTCTTAATAAACATGTCTAACCCTGTACTGTTTGGCAATACTTGGAAAGATACTGCCCCTGTACTCTTGAATTCATCATCTACATCGATTTCGTCCAAGATTGAGTATAAGAAAGATTCAATGCCATCTTCATCACCTAAAAGTGATAATAAATCAATTCCGCGTTCATCTAATTCTTGATTAGTGATTGTTACTTTGATTGTTCCAGAATTAATTTTTTCCATTCTCATTATCGACACCTCTTCTCACGTTCGTTATTTGATAACTACATTTTAACCTATTATCAACGGTTAGTTCAATGATTTAACGTCTTTTAAATCAATTACCATCCCTGTTTTTGGTAAGATTACGTTTACTGAATTATTTGTTGCCATCTCAGTTTGTTTCTTTAAATCATCCAAGTCACCATATTGTGGTAAATGACTGATTAAAACGTTGTTAACCTTAGCATCCAATGCTAATTTACCGGTTTCTTCAGAAGTCATGTGCCATTTTTGACCTTCCTTGTCATCATAGAAATTAGTGTCGGTCATTAATAAGTCAGTACCTTCACAAAATGATGCTAAGTCTTCAAAGTATCTAGTGTCCCCTGTGTAAACTAGTACTTGATTTGTTGCCTTGTCTTTAATCTTAATCGCAAATGTAACGACAGGATGTTGTGTTTTCTTAAATGTAATTTCCAAGTCACCTAAGGTTAAAACATCATCTTCATGGTATGGTTTAGCAACCGTATCGTCGAACCAGTTCAAAGCATCGAAGTGTTCTTCATCTTCAGTGTGGCCATAAATTGATAGAGGGCCTTCCTTTGGCTTATTAGGTGCTAGTTGCCAGTAGTGTTGTAAAACCCCAACGTCCGCAATATGATCACTGTGGTAGTGAGATAATAAGACCGCGTCTAGGTTGTATGGGTTTAAGTGCTTTTCTAATTCCAATAGCACCCCACTTCCACAGTCCAATAATAGATTGAATTTTTCAGTTTGAATTAAATATCCGCTTGTGGCGATTCCATTATCTGGATAACCACCATAATATCCTAATACAGTAACCTTCATTTTGCATACCTTCTACTTGTTTTTATTTATCTTTAGTGTAAATATATAGATGTGATTTGTAAAATCTTTTTTATCATCTTGGAGGCGTAAAAATGGAAAATCAAATCAGCATGACATTTGGTAGCAATCAAATTTTAAACAAAATCAGAAAACAACATCCCAATGTAAAATTAAGTTTATTTAAAAACGGTGACGATCAGTATCAAATCGTAGATTTTTCCGGGAATCATAATATTTTCAAAAACCCAATTACATTCGATGTGTTGAAGAATCATAACTTTACTGAAAAGTTTGAGTTCGTAAATTATTCATACTTCAACCTATCAGAAGATGACCAAAAAATCTTCGATGCCAGCATCGAAAAGATGGATAATGATTCGAAGTTAGATAACATGGTTTCATTCGTCATCTTAAAGGAAACGGTTAACCGTAAGAGAACAGTTTTAATGACAACTTGGCATAATTACTTTGACTTCAATAATTGGAAGAAGAGAAATGACTTTTTGAACCTAGCAGAAATGTCATTAAACTATAAACGAGCATAATAAAAAAGCACTTTGGAATTAATCCAAGTGCTTTTTTTTATTTACTTAATTTTTAATGTCATAGCATTAATTGCAACAATCACTGTACTTAGTGACATAATCACGGCACCTAACATTGGTCCAATGATAATACCAATTGAAGAAAGTGCTCCGGCTGCAAGTGGTAATGCGATGATGTTGTATCCAGCACCCCACCATAGGTTTTGAATCATCTTGGTACGAGCGTGTTTTGCAAGTTTAACCAAGTTAATCACATCTGCTGGATCACTGTTTACTAAGACAACGTCAGCGGATTCGATGGCAACGTCAGTACCTGAACCGATGGCAACACCTAAATCAGCCTTAGTAAGACTAGGGGCATCATTGACACCATCACCGATAAACATAACTTTACCTTGTTCTTGGTACTTAGTAACTAGTTTTTGTTTGTCTTCAGGAACTAATTGAGCGTTAACTTCCTTAATTCCTAAAATGCTTGCTACCTTATCAGCAGCTTGTTGGTTATCACCGGTTAGCATAACTGGGATAATGTTTTGACTGTTTAAGAAATCAATCATGTCCTTTGCACCAGGCTTGATTGAATCACCTTCAGCAATGTATCCAACAACTTTGCCATTTTCGACGACATAACTCAATGAGTTACCTTGTTGTAGATACTTGTCAGCAGTCTTTTGATCGTAATCAATACCATTCTTGTCTAAGTATGAACTTGAAACAACTTGGTATTCCTTACCATCAACGGTTCCCTTAATCCCTGAACCAGCAATTTCTTCAACGTTTTCAGCCTGAAGTGGCGATTCGTTTAAATCCTTGAATGCTTGAACAATTCCTTGCGCAAGTGGATGACTTGATGATGCTTCGATCGCCGCAGCAATCTTAATTACATCCTTCTTGTCGATGTTTGAATCTAAACTATCGTAGGCATTAACCTTGAAATCACCTTGAGTTAAAGTACCTGTTTTATCCATTAAAGCGTATCTAATTTGTTTAATACCTTCTAGTGCGGTCTTGTTTCTAATCAATAATCCATGAGTGGCAGAAATTGAAGTCATTCTTGAAATGATTAAAGGAATAGCTAGACCTAAGGCGTGTGGACAAGCAATGATTAATACACTGACAGTAATTGGAATTGCGTATGCAACACCATCTAAAATGCTCCAAGTTACAAACGCGATGACAGCAACAATCAATGCAGCGTAAAATAGATATCCAGCAACTTTGTTAGCTAAATCTTCTGCTTCTGATTTTGATGCTTGTGCTTCACTTACCATGTTCATAACCTTTGATAAGTAACCACTTTCACCGGTACCAGTAATCTTAACCTTGATAGTTCCACTACCGTTAATTGATCCACCAATAACAGAATCATCGACACCCTTTTGAACGTCTCTTGATTCACCAGTAATTAATGATTCGTTTAAAGCAGTACTACCATCAACAATTGTTCCATCAGCGGGCACTTTTTCACCTGATTTAATTAAGATGGTTTGACCTTCTGATAATTCATGAACTGATACGTCTTTAGTTTGACCATCTGATTGAACTAAATGAGCATTGTCAGGTAATAATTCAGCTAGTTTGTTTAAAGCAGAACCAGCGTTCATTACGGAATTCATTTCAATCCAGTGACCTAATAACATGATGACAATCAATGTTGATAATTCCCAGAAGAAATCATTTACCATTGGTGTTACCTTTAAAATGTCGTTAGCAATCACCGCATAAACACTGTATACATAAGCAACAGAAATCCCCATTGTAATTAGTGACATCATACCCGGCTTCTTACTCTTCATTTCACTGATACATGAAGTAAAAAATGGGTATCCACCATAGATGAATAGGATAGTTCCTAATACTAGAACAACAAAATCAGAGCCAGGGAATGTCACTTGGAAAGGCATCTTCATTCCCATCATTGGTGACATGATAATAATTGGAATTGTTAGAATCAATGAAATCCAAAACTTCAATTTTAGGTTTCCCATATGAATGTGACCCATGCTACCGTGGTCCATGCCACCATGGCCCATGTCCATACCGCAGCCCATGCCACTCATGTTCATGTGACCCATATCGTGGCCCATGTGGCTGTGATCCATGTGGTTCATATCATGGTCCATGTGTTCGTGATTCATGTCACTCATATCGTGATCCATATGGTGCATATGTTCGTGGTCCATGTGATTCATGTCATGTCCCTTGTGTTCATGGTCCATGTTACCCATATCATGATTCATGTGGTGCATATCGCAATGATGGTCTCCATGAGAATGGTCATGTTCCCCACCATGGCTGCAACAACTCATATTTTCATGATTAGAATGGGAATGACCCTCCATCTTCATGTCATCATGATGCATATCACACTTATGATCTGGGTTGCTGTGATCATGGTGCTTGCAGCAAGCCATTTCTCCGTTGTGTTTTTCTACGTCATTCATATCATGCTTTTTTTCGCACATTTATCTCATCTCCAAATAGATTATTCTTCCAAGCACTTACAATGAACCTCTTCTGGTGCTGTATCTCTTTTTTTCTTTAAGACATCAATGATTGAATCGATATCTCTTTTGCTTAATTCAATGCTTTGAATAACGTCATGAAGTGTTTCTCCATAATGCATACAACACATTGATTCAAATACTCTCTTAACAGACATATCATATGCTGCTTGTTCCTTAATGGCAGAATAATAAATGTTTTTTCTACCATCCTTCTTAATCCCTAAGAATTCTTTATCACATAAACGGGATAATAATGTTTTGATTGTTGATGAACTCCAGTCCATTTTCTTGGATAGGATATCAATCAATTGACTACTAGTTGTCTCTCCTAGTGTCCAAACAATTCTCATTACTTCCCATTCAGATTTCGTAATATCAGTCTTTTCCAAAAGCTGTATCACCCCACTCATTTATTTAACATTTTATAGTCTACAATTGTAGACGAAAGAAGTCAAATAAAAAGGATTGCAATTTAATGCAATCCTTTGTTTCCTACGTTAAGGAGAATGAGAGATTCGAACTCTCGCGTGGTTTGACCCACCTAGCGGTTTTCAAGACCGCCCCCTTCAGCCACTTGGGTAATTCTCCATAAATGATGACCCGTACGGGATTCGAACCCATGTTACTGCCGTGAAAGGGCAGTGTCTTAAACCACTTGACCAACGGGTCATAATAAATATTATGACAATAAAAAAAGATTATCCATCAAGGACGATCTCATTTACGGTTCGTACGAGACTCGAACTCGTGACCTCCTGCGTGACAGGCAGGCGTCCTAAACCGACTAGACCAACGAACCAAAATTGCGGGAGCCGGATTTGAACCAACGACCTCCGGGTTATGAGCCCGACGAGCTACCAGACTGCTCTATCCCG